>NZ_JAUHJM010000011.1:0-231001 GCF_032381235.1 Bradyrhizobium sp. SZCCHNR1053 | reverse complement strand
TCGCCGCTCTTGAACGGCCGATTCGTCATGCCCCCAAATCTTACCGTGAACACTGAGTTCTTGCCCAGCCTCGACGGCACAAGGCCGGATTTGCCCGACGGAATGCGACAAACTGGCACGACGGGCAGTTTGGGCATGGGTGGGATGCGGGCTCGTCGAGCCGAGTCGAGAAAAGGGCTGGCGATCGAGTCTATGCCTGAAAGTGAGTTGAGTGCGCTGTCACCGTAGTATCTATGACTTAGATATCGATATCATTCCTTGGTATCGAGAATATCTGGTCGCGCACCGACCTGCCGTGTACCTTACGTTGTGGATACGAGTCGGTAGGCGGCCGCGCCGCCGGGCGGAGGTCGAGGAGTGGATGGCTGAGGCCGGCGAGAAAAAAGGTCTGAAGAAACGAGAGGCGAAAGCCGCCGTCGCGCATGGAAGAAGAGCGCCAATTCGTCATGACCGCGACGTCAGCGCCACTAAGGTAGCTGTGGCGGAGGAGAACGTGACCGCCTCCGAGATGCTTGAAAGGACGGCGCGCGAGGTGCTCGAGCGGCGCAGCACGTCGCGCACCCGAAGGGCAGGACGGAGCCGTCGACGTGTCCGAGCGTGACGTCATCTTCATCAGTCATGCCACGCCGGACGACAACGAGTTCGTCCGTTGGCTCGGGACCAGGTTGACAGGTTTCGGCTACAAGGTGTGGGCTGATATTTTCGACCTCGCCGGGGGGACGCCCTTCTGGACCAGTATCGAGGACGCCCTACGGAAGCGGACACTCAAGGTCGTGTTCGTTGTCTCGAAGACGAGTTGCGATCCGAACCGCAGCGGGGTCCAGAACGAGATATCCGTGGCGGACGCTATCAAGAAGTCTCTCAACGACCCAGAGTTCATCATACCCGTTCGGATCGACGACATCGCGTTCAGCGACCTGCCGATTCAGATCCACCGGCTCAATGTGATCGATTTCACGACTGGGTGGGGCGCCAAGCTCGCGGTGCTCGTCGACACGCTAACCAAGGCCGGCGTGCCGCGTGTGGTGACTGACCTGTCGGCGGAATTTGATCGGTGGCGCCAGGCTTCGGTGCGATCCGACGTAGTCGTCGAACGAGGCGAAGAGCCCCTGCTCACTAGCGTCATGCCGATCGTCCGTCTGCCCGAGGAGATCTCATTTTACGAATACCACGGCGAGAACAAGAAGTTCGAACAGTCGCTCGGGATGCTGCCACACCCGCATGCCATGCACAACCGGTTACTGGTGAGCTTCGCCGCAGCGCGCGAAATCCAGGAGCATCTGCCGCCGGAACTGACCGTCTCGCTCCGCGGGGACGCGAGCTTCGCTGACTTTCTCGAAGATAGGCTGACCGATCCGGTCGGGCCGCGCCGGCGCGACGCTAACGCCTGGGCGGTCCGGATGCTTCGGGAATCGTTCGAGGCCCATCTTGCCGCCCGGGGGCTTCTTCTCTACGCGGCGTCTGCCGGCACCGTTATGTTCTTCCCAAAGGATCTGCTGCCTGACGACCGCGTCTATTACACGAACGCGAAGGGCAAGAGGACATACAAGCAGGTCGTCGGTGAGAGCAAGGTGCTCAAGGCCTACTGGCATCTCGGCATGCGGGCAGTGGTCCGATTGGACGAAACGCCTACGGTGAGGCTACGTCCCTACGTTGTCTTCAGCCGGGACGGCAAGGAGCCGCTGCAGGACGCGGCCGAAATGACGAAGTTGCGGCGGCGCTTCTGCAAGAGCTGGTTCAATCACGTCTGGCGGCCGCTCTGGCAGGCCTTCTTTGAATTCTTCGGCGCCGGCTCCGAGAGCGTGTTGGTCCCGATAGGAGAGCATCGCAGTTGGGCCATAGCCGGCGACGGATTGAAGCTGACGGCTGGAATGCGCATGCGGTTCGATCTGGACGTTGCCGACGCGGAAAGCGAGCCCGAAGAGCCCGACGACGCGGACGATGCTGATGACGACATCGAGGACGAGGAATGATAGCGGACTGGCGGGCGATCCACATCGACGAGCCCCGACTGTCCTTCGGGCATGATCAGTGCGCCGAGCATCCGAAAGATGGTCTCTTCCTGTTCGGACCAGTAGCCTCGGGCCATAACCCCGCGCGGATGGACGTCGGCGTGATCGCAACGCCGGCTGGCCTTGAGAAGTATTCGAAGTGGATCGCATCGATTGAGAAATTCATCGATGTGCCGCCGCCGGCACCGAATCGTAAGCGCAACGACGCCAACACGTTCGTGTGGCCCGGCTTCGAGGCGGTCTATGGAGCCGCCTGGCCGAGCAGGCCGTTCGCGACGTGCATGATCGACGCCGCCGAACTCAGCCGCCGCATCCTCGACGCGGACAGGCACCAGGCCATCTATTCCGCGGTCGCGCTCTACGAAGAGGCGCTGCGGAAGTATCTCCGCGAGGAAGAGGCGCGTCCCCAGTTGTGGTTCGCTGTCGTACCCGAGGACGTCTACAAGTACGGGCGACCTCTATCGACCGTTCCCGTCAAGCTTCGGACGCCTGGAACGCGCAAACTCGGGATGAAGGCGGCGCGCGCGATCCTCACCCAGGGATCTATGTTTTTGGAGGAGATGCAGGCCGCGGCGGTCTACGAATATGAATTGAACTTTCATAACCAGTTGAAAGCGCGCCTGATGGACACTGGACAGGTGATCCAGGTGGTCAAGGAAGCTACCCTCGATCCGCCCACTGAGAAGGCGAAAGCGCGGATGCAGGATCCCGCGACCATCGCCTGGAATCTCTCGACGACCAGCTACTACAAGATCGGCGCCCGCCCTTGGCGTCTCGCCGATCTGCGCGATGGAGTATGTTACGTCGGTCTGGTGTTCAAGCGGATCGATCGGCCCAGCGGACGCGACAACGCGTGCTGCGGGGCGCAGATGTTCCTTGGATCCGGAGACGGTCTCGTTTTCCGGGGGGCCGTGGGTCCTTGGTACTCGGAGACCAAAGACGCCTTTCATCTCGATCAGGATCAGGCAGCGAAGCTGATGGAGATGATCGTCCGCGCGTACAAGGACAATCACGGCGCGCCACCGAGCGAGCTCTTTATCCACGGCAAGACCAACTTCGACGCGGAGGAGTGGGCGGGATTCGCCAGTGCCGTCCCGCATACCACGAGGCTGGTCGGGGTCCAGATCCGCGATAACGCAGACATTAAGGTCTTTCGCTACGGAGCAAACGCCGTGCTGCGGGGGACGGCCGTCGTGACTTCCGCGACGTCGGGCTATCTCTGGACGCGCGGCTATATTCCGCGTCTGCGCACCTATCCGGGGCGGGAGGTGCCGAATCCGCTGTCAGTGCAGATTCGGCGGGGGGCGGCGGACATCGAGCAGGTCATGCGGGATGTGATGTCGTTGACGAAACTGAACTTCAACGCGGCCGAGTTTTGCGACGGATTGCCTGTGACTCTGCGCTTCGCGGATTTGGTCGGCGAGATACTCACGGCTGGCCCGATAACGCCGCATGCGCCGCTGCCGTTCAAGTTCTACATCTGAGACGAGCGCCTGATATTCATCGAACGAATTACGATGGGAGTACAGTTGATGCCGTGTCTTGGCTTCGCTGCAGGGTTCAACGATCTTGATTCGTGTCCGGATTGGATGTGTACCGTAATGTAGGCGCCATAGCCTACGGGCGCTGTCGGTGCTGGAAATGGGAGGTTCGCGTTGAAACGGAGTATGGTCGCGCTGCTGATCGGCAACTCCGCGTACCCCGACGGAGAAGATCTCAAGAATCCCATAAATGACGCGGCGGATCTTGGCGGGAAGCTGAAGCAATACGGTTTCGACGTCGTGGTTGCCAAAGATCGCACTTACAAGGAGATGGATACTGATTTGAAAGCGTTCCGAAAGACGCTAGATAGCTACGAAGTGGCCCTCTTCTTCTTTGCCGGCCACGGAATCCAAATTGACGGCGTGAACTATCTCTTAGCTGTCGATACTGACGCGGAAACGGAGGATGACGCGAAATTCAGTTCGCTTTCGCTCGACAAAGTCGTCGACGCGATGGCCAAATCGCAAGCGAGCACGAGAATCATCATTCTGGACGCGTGTCGTAGCAACCCCTGGGAACGCAAATGGCATCGTGGACCGGCTTCGCGGGGCCTCGCCTCCGTCTATGCCCCCAAAGGCACCATCATCGGTTTCGCCACCTCGCCGGGTGAGGTCGCTTACGATGGAGTCGGTCGGAACGGTACCTATACGGCCGCGCTACTGCAACATATCGAAACGCCCGATTGCTCGATCGAGGTGATGTTCAAGCGGGTGCGAAACACGATCGCGGCCGCCAGCGCTGGCAAGCAGACGAGTTGGGAGCACACGTCGCTTTCTGGCGAATTCTATTTCAATCTGAGTCTCGGCGCATTGATCGACGAGTACGACGGTTCGGCGCTCGCGGATGGGCTTTTCGTGATCAATGAAGCCAAGAAGTCCCACCGAATCATTGCGGGCCTCAAGTCCCACAATTGGTATGCGCAAAATCCTGCCCTAAGAGAACTGGACGCCTCGACGGCAAACCGAGCGTTCGAAGAGAACCTATTCGTCATTGGCCGCAACATCTACCAGGCTGCCTGCGGAAGCGCGGCGGCAGCCGTAGAGTTCGTGAAGAACTTCATGCAGCAGACGAACGGATTCAAGCGTGGCAAGCGAAAGGCGCTACTCGACGGCGTGCTCTTCGAAATCTTCTTCGATTCTAAGGGAAAGCTGCGCAAGGACATTAAGGGAAATCTATTCGATGAAGTTTTCGAGTTGCAGCGATTCCCAGAACTCAAGGCCAGTTTCGATTTCATCGCAGAAGCCCTCGTTGCTGCCGGCGGGAATTTCTTCACGATTCCGGGAAAGGGGCATGAGCTAGCGGTTACCGTCTCGATCAAAATGAAGAAAGGAGAGCTGCGGGTCGACGCAATCTATGTGAGCGGAACAAACGTGCTTAGGGATGACGACGAGCCCTCACTGGACACGGAGGGCAAGAGGGTGCACACGACAGTCAAATCGTCGCGGTTGGAGCGGCTGTTGTCGGAAGATCTTATCGTACCCAAGCGGCTCCTTAAAGTCACCTACACGCAAAACGTTCACGATGACGCATTGCTGCACATCCCAAGAGGTTGGACGGTACGCAAAGCGTGAAGCTCTTAATCTGGATGCGGCGTTCGTCGTATTAAGAAGAACTTTCCAGGTGCACTCCAAGTCCGGCGGATTCCGTGCTACGCTGTGGGGACCAAGATCCTAATCAACCCGCGATCGGATCAAGTGCGCTGGGGCAACACGCAGCAGAACGCCCCTCGCGCCGCTACTGCAGCCCAACCGGCAAATTGAGCGGCCCCCGAAACCCAAACCCATGCCACTTCACGCCCGTGGGCTCCGGCAGCGTCATCTTCGGGAAACCGTTCGAACAGCATCGGCAGCAGGATGGCGCCGATGGTGCGGCGGGAGAGGTGGGTGCCGGCGCAGTGGTGGAGGCCGTTGCCGAAGGCCTAGTGGGGGTTGGGGTCGCGCAGGGCGTTGTAGGTCTCGCCGTCGGTGAACAGCTCCTCGTCGCGGTTGGCGGAGGCCTGGATGGTCGTCACGGTGTCGCCCTTCGGGATCAGGCAGCCGCGGATCTCGGTGTCCTCCATCACCAGGCGCGAGCTTGCCTGGATCGGCGCCACCCAGCGCACGCCTTCCTCGAACGCGGAGCGCCACTTGTCCTGCGCGCGCACGGCGGCGAGCTGCTCCGGATTGGTGAGCAGGCCGTAGAGGATCGTCAGCAGCGCGTCGCGCGGCTCGTTGATGCCGCGGCAACGGCCTCCGCACAGGAATGTGCGAGACGGGACGTTCGCCTTTCGAGCCCGCCGCTACGGCGTCCAGTTCGCCGGGCCCAGCAGGGTCGGAGGAATGAGCGCGCCGGTCATGGCGTGAATGAAGTGAAATCTCGTGCAGGCCGGGCAGCTCACGGTCTCGAAGGTCACGGTCTCGAACCGACAGTCGTCCTTCGGCTGGTGCAGGATGGCATCGACCTCGGACCCGGTCTGGGGGCAGCGAAATGTGATCGGACAATCCATCGTCCCATCTCCGGTGCAGACTCGAAAGTTGGGTCGCCGCAAGTTGCGCCTGATTCTCCGGGGTTGACTGAGCAATATTGATCAGCCGCTCGCGTTCGCCTCTGGCAGTCTGGTCGCGGGAGACATTGGGAGACGCGCTTGAACGGCCGCTTCGCCGCGCCTGAAAGGCCCGAGGCGGATCAAGCGTCGCTTCAGACCCGCTGTATCACGGGGCGTCCAGTCGTGGCCGCCGCCCGCGAATGACGTGTCATGGCGTCGCGTGCCGTGCGGCGACGTCGAAGCCTGGATGACGACCATGCCGGGGAGCCGATCATGATCGCGAATTCCATCCTGCGACGTTTGACGCTTCACCTGATGGAGACACGGATGTTGATCGACGTCAGGGTCGATGGAAACGTCGAGGGCGGTGAGCAGTTGTCGCAGGACGTGAAGGCGTCGCTTCATGCGGTGCTCCATCGCTATGAGGATCAGGTCAGGCGGATCGACGTGCAGCTCAGCGACGCGGTGAGCCACAAGCCCAGTCACGATGACAAGAGCTGCAAGATCGAGGTGTACCGTGACGGCGGCGAGCCGATCGTCGCGGCGCATCAGGACAGCTTCATGGAGCAGGCCGTGCGTGGCGCGGTCCACAAGCTGGAGCGCGCGCTCGACCACGCCTTCGGCAAGGAGGCGGTGTCCGATCAGCTTCGGGATCATCGCTAGACCCGTGGCGGGACGGTTTGCCGGCAATGCCGCCGGGTGGGAGATCCGTGATGGATGTGCTTGCTGATGAGATCACCGACATCGGGCCGCAGCCGCAGGCGTTCGACATCGAGCGGGCGACCCGGGACAATGCCAATTATCGGTCGGTCGCCTGGAGCGGGCGCTAATCTGCAGGTGACGCTGATGTCGATTCCGGTCGGCGGCGACATCGGCCTGGAGGCGCATCCGGAAACCGATCAGTTCCTGCGGCTCGATGCCGGCCGCGGCCAGGTGCAGATGGGGCCCGCGAAGGACAGGCTGACATTCGACCAGACGGTGTCGAACGGCCGGTGCGTGCTCGTTCCGGCCGGGACCTGGCACAACATCACCAACATCGGCCCGACGCCGATGCAGGTCCATGCGATCTATGCGCCGGCGCATCACGCGCCCGGCAAGGTGCGGGCGACGGCGGCTGCGGCCGCAGCCGACCGCGACGACACGCCCGCGGCCTGGTCCGTGCAACCCAAACAGGTGGTCGATCACCACGGATGAACGACCGCGAGGATGCGGTGAGGCCTCATTCGCTCGGTCGGTTCGCGCTGAGGAGATGGTCGAACGCGCGGGGTCTGGTGCACGTCGGTCTCTCGTTCGAGGCGGCTCCGCCGTGAGCATCCTCCATCGTGTGAGTGGCGACATCGCATGGAAGGTCTCGCATCGATTGCAGAATGGCGCTCGCGGCGCCCCGGCCTCGCCGAAAGCTCAATCGGAGGATGATAAGCAGATTGATCTAGCGCAAAGCGAGAGGAGGTTTCCACCGTAAAGTTCGGCATGTCCATCAACATGTCCATCGAGCGGGATGGGGGCTGTGCCGAGTTCGAACCTCGCCAGATTTGATCCGAAGGCCTTTCTCGACAAGGTTTGCCCGGGCCAGAAGGTCCTGAGGGTTCCCAAGGGGGGAAGCGTGTTCGCCCAGGGCGATCCGGCCGACGTCCTGTTCTTTCTCCAACAGGGAAAGATCAAGCTGACCGTCGTCAACGACGTCGGTAAGGAAGCGGTCATCGGCATCGTCGATGCCGGGCAGTTTCTTGGCGAAGGCTGTCTGACGCGGCAGGCGGTGCATACCGGCTCGGCATTCGCGCTGCAGGATTGCGTGGTCACCGCCATCGCCAAGAAGACGATGATCGCAGCGCTTCGCCTCTACCCTGAGCTTGCGGAGATGTTCATCGCGTTTCTGCTGGCCAGGATCGACCGGTTCGAAGCGGACCTGATCGACCAGCTCTTCCATAGCAGCGAAAAGCGGCTGGCGCGGCTGCTTCTGACGATGGCCAATTACGGCCGTGACGAAACGCCGCTGCCGGTCATTCCAAGAATCAGCCAGGAAGCGCTGGCCGAGATGATCGGCACGACGCGGTCGCGCGTCAGTCATTTCATGAACAAGTTCAGAAGGGCGGGCCTGATCGAATATGACGGCGAGATCGTCGTCTATCCGGCGCTGCTGCAAGCCGTCCTGAACGACAACCTGCAGGCGGAGCAGCAGAACTAGCTGCGGGGTGTGCAGCGCGCGGGTGGTCTGTCTTGCACAGACGGCTCTGTCCGCATCGCCAGCTGCCCATAACTCGCCGCCGGGCTCCGCGTTTCGTTTCGCCGCTTGAAGGCGGGACGCGCGAAGCGTTCGTGACGGGGTGAAGTGTTGCGTAGGGAGGGGACCACATGTTCAAGCAGCAGTTTTCCGACGCGTCTGACGCGTGCGCACTTGCCGAAGCCATTGTGGACACGGTCCGGGAGCCGCTGCTCGTCCTCGACCACGATCTCCGCGTGATTGCCGCCAGCCGTTCGTTCTATCTCACCTTCTCCGCGGCGCCCGAGGATGTGCTGGGACAACTATTCTATGAGCTGGATGACGGCGCCTGGAATATTCCGGCGCTGAAGTCGTGGCTGAGCCGGATCTTCTCCAACACCGGCGCGCTGCATGATTTCGAGGTGGAGCACGTTTTTCCCGCCGTCGGACCCCGGGCGATACGGCTGAACGCCCGGCAGGTGTCCTACACAGTCGGATCCCATACGACCATCCTGCTCGGCCTCGAGGACGTCACCAGCGAGCGCGCGATGGCGCGCCGGAACGAGGAGCTGCTGCGTCAGAAGGACATGCTGCTCGAGGAGTTTCAGCACCGGGTCGGCAACAGCCTGGCGATCATCGCCAGCATCATCTCGTTGAAGGCACGCTCCGTCGGCTCCGAGGAGGCGCGACGCCACCTGGACGACGCCCGCGACCGGGTCATCTCGTTCGCGAACATCCAGCAGAGTCTCCACACCTCCGCGCGCAGCGGCGTGATCGCGCTCGGACCGCATTTCGCGAGGCTCTGCCAGGCGATCTCGCAATCGATGATCGCCGACCAGCAGCGGACCAGGATCGAAACCCGCGGCGACGGCCAGGCGACGACGAGCGAAGCCGAAAGTCTCGGGCTGATCGTCACCGAGCTCGTCATCAACTCCCTCAAGCATGCCTTTCCCGAGGACACCGCGAATGGGCTGATCACCGTGATCTACGAGTCCTCCGGAGCCGGCTGGACCCTGTCCGTCACGGACAATGGAACGGGGAAATTGCAGGTGAGCGGCCGGCCAAAGGGGGGCCTCGGCACCGGTATCATCATGGCCCTGGCGAAGCAGCTCGGTGCCGAGGTCACGACCGTGCCCGGCCGGCCCGGTACGATCGTCTCGGTGCGTCACGCCGCCGTGGCGACATGCGACGACTTGACCGGAGCAAGCGTGCCGTCCGCTCCCGCGATCCGATCCAGGGCCGAATCCAGGGCAGGATCCACGGCCGGATCGCGGACCGTCAGCCGATCGTGACGTCGTCGCCGATCAGTCCAGCATCGCCCGAACTCGTCTCCTCGCGCGACGCCGCTCCATCCGCAGGCCCCGCGGGCCGGTCCTACTGCAGCCGAACCGGCAGATTGAGCGGGCCGCGGAAGCCGAAGCCGTGCCAGCGCACGCTCGCGGGATCGGGCAGCGTCATGTCGGGGAAGCGCTCGAACAGCATCGGCAGCAGGATGGCGCCGACGGTGCGGCGGGAGAGGTGGGCGCCGGCGCAATGATGCGGGCCGTTGCCGAAGGCCTGGTGGGGGTTGGGGTCGCGCAGCGCGTTGTAGGTCTCGCCATCGTCGAACAGGTCCTCGTCGCGGTTTGCGGAGGCCTGGATCGTCATCACGGTGTCGCCCTTCGGGATCAGGCAGCCGCGAATCTCGGTGTCTTCCATCACGAGGCGTGAGCTCGCCTGGATCGGCGCCACCCAGCGCACCCCTTCCTCGAACGCGGAGCGCCATTTGTCCTGTTCGCGCACGGCGGCAAGCTGCTCCGGATTGGTCAGCAGGCCATAGAGGATCGTCAGCAGCGCGTCGCGCGGCTCGTTGATGCCGCCGCCGATCGCGATCTTGATGTTGGCGATGATCTGGCTGTCCGGAATCGGATTCTTCGCGTTCACCATGAAGGAGAGCGCGGACGAATCCGGCTCGGCGCGCACGCGCTCCATGTTGGCGCGGATGCAGCGGTCCATCTCCGCGTTGGCGATATCAGACGCGTCGAACGGCCCCGGCGTCCAGCCGAAATTGCCGGCGCCGTCGATCAGGGCCTGCGACCAACGCTGCATGTCGGCATCGCCGGCGTCGGGAATGCCCATCACTTCAGCGAGAATGCGCGCGGCCAGCGGGCCGGCGAGGGCGGGGAAGAGGTCGACGACCTCGCCGCGCGGCAGCCGGTCGAGATAATCAGCGGCGAATTTGGTGTAGAGCGGCTCCCAGACGGCTTCGATCGTCTTCGGCATCAGGGCGGGCATCATCGCCATGCGCTCTGTCCGGTGCTCGTCGTGATCCTTGCGCATCAAGGTATGCGCGAGGAAGGCGCGCTTCATCGGCGTGTTCGGATCGTTGGACGAGAACAGCGCCGCATTGTCCTTCACATATTTGGTATCAGCCGCTTTGGTGAGGAACGTGCGGCCCACGGATTTGACCCGCAACACGGGGGCTTCGCGTCTCAGGCGCTGGTAGATCGGATAGGGATCGCGCGTCAGCTCCGCGATCGTGATGGTCTCGTCCAGGGGAGCCAGGGTCGCGGTCGGCATGGGGCGCTCCTATTGGATGCGGGCCAGCGCGTGTCTCGCCTCAAGGATAGTGGCCGGGACGGACCCGTGCAATCCTGGTCCGATGCATTGGCCGGGAGGGGCGCGGCCGGATCGCCGATTTCGGCGGCTGGCAAGCGGCGTTCGGGCTGTGAGTTCCTAGCACCAATTCAGCCGGTCAGTCCTGCGCAGCCGGCGAGACCTCCTGCGGCTTGATCAGCAGCTCTCCCTCGCGGCGCAGGTTTCCTGCGGCGAGAAGATCCTTGAGGCTGCCCTGCAACGCCTCGCGCAACTGGGCGCTGGTCGAACCGAAGCCGAACAGCCGGGCGACCGCCTGGATCAACTGGTCTTCCTCGGCGCCGTAGTTTTGCTCCACGACCTGCACGATGGCCGCCTTGATCTCCTCCGGCGGCAGCATCTCGGGCTTGCGCAAAGACTGCGACTGCACGTCCTCGCGGCTTCGAACGACGATCGCTTGGCCCGGCACGGCGTAGAACGGGCCTCCAGCGATCTGTCCCTTCGCGACTGCCGATTTCAGCGCCGTTCGCACGGCATCGCGGATGCGATTGCCGGCGCGGGCAAGGCCCCAGGCCGATCTGATCCGGACGATGATTTCCGATTCATGCACCGGCCCTTCGATGGCGACGATCTCGACGACATGCCGCGTCATGTCGGCGAGCGGCGTCTCGTGCGGCTCGATCTCCCGACGGACGCGCAGCTTTGCCTCTTCATAGGAGGCCACCGTTGGTGCCTGCGCGAGGATCTCCAGAGGGCGCTGCTCGGTCTGCTCCGGCGCCGGCACATCGGGGTTTGCCGGAGGCTCGGGTTCAGCTCGAGCAGTCCCTTGGTCGATGTCCCGCCAATGCGCCTTCGCAGCGTCGATCGCGCGGAGGACCTTCTCGGTTTCCTCCTTGGGTCGGAGAAACCAGTCCGTCGACCAGATGCGATGCAGCACCCAGCCATGCGCTTCCAGCACGTTCTGTCGCAGGCGGTCGCGGTCCCGCGCCGAACGAGACGCATGGTACTGGGCGCCGTCGCATTCGATCCCCAGCAGGAAGCGGCCGGGCTTGTCGGGGTCGACGATAGCGAGATCGACGAAGAATCCGGCGGTGCCGATCTGGGTCTTCACGTCGTGACCAAGCGCCCGGAGCCTGTCGGCGACCTGCTCCTCGAACACCGAGTCGGGATCGCGCCCGGTCTCCTGCGCGATGCCGAGCTGCCCCGTCTGCGCGAAGGTCAGGAACGTCTTCAGCGCCGCGATGCCGCGGCCCTTGGCGCGCGACAGGTCGATGTCGTCGCCGGTGATCGAGGAGAAGACCTCGCAACGGAGCTTGGCGCGCGAGATCAGCACGTTCAGCCGGCGCTCGCCTCCGTCGGAGTTGAGGGGACCGAAGCTCATCGAGACGAAACCTTCCTTCGTTCTCCCATAGCCTATGGAGATGAAGATGACGTCGCGTTCGTCGCCCTGGATGTTCTCGAGGTTCTTCACGAAGAACGGCTCGCTGGCACCGCGGACGAAGAACGTCTCCGTTTCCGGGTTCTCTTTACGCAAGATTTCGAGCTGATCCTGAATCGCCTGGCGCTGCGCCACCGAGAAGGTCGCGACGCCAAGGCTTCGGTCCGGCGTCTCGCGCGCATGGCGCATGACGGCCTCGGCGACGAGCCGCGCTTCCCTGGGGTTGGTCCGGCTGCTTCCACGTTCGTAGTGTGCATCGGGGTTGTAGTTGAACTTCAACCCCATTCCCGCGACGGCGTCGTACGGGCTCGGCACGATGAACAACCGGTTGTCGTAGAACTGCTTGTTGGACACGGCGATCAGCGACTGATGCTTGCTGCGATAGTGCCAGTTCAGCATCCGATGCGAGAGGCCCTTGGCAAGGCAGAGGTCGAGAATGCTTTCCGCATCCTTGACCTGGAATGTCGGCTGATCCTCGTCGTCGTTGTCCTCGTCATCATTGCCTGTCAGCTTCGCGAAGAAGCGCGTCGGCGGCAGTTGCCGCTCGTCGCCGACCACCACCATCTGCCGGCAGCGCGCGACGGCGCCGAGCGCATCGACCGGCTCGATCTGCGAGGCCTCGTCGACGACCAGCAGATCGAAGGCGATCGCGCCGGGCTTCAGGAACTGCGCCACCGACAGCGGACTCATCAGGAAGATCGGCTTGATCTGCTGGACGACCGGGCCGGCGCGCTCCAGGAGTTGACGGATCGGCAGATGGTTGCGCTTCTTGGCAAGTTCGCCGTTCAGCACGCCGAGCGGCCCGATGCCGCCGGCGTTGCGCGGCAGCGCCGCGGCATGCTCGTGGGCGATCTGATCGCGGGCCAGTTGCATCCGCGCGACGTCGAGCTTGCGGAAGCCGTCGACCAGCCGATCGTGCGATTCGCCGTCGAAACGTTTCAGTTCAGGATGGTCAGCGAAGATCACGCTGCGCATGGCATCGTAATAGGATCGGTCGAAAGCGGCTTCGAGCGCTTCGCCCGGCAAGGAGCCGTCGAGCGTGCGATCGACCAGCGCGGCGAGACCTTGCGCGCGCGCAAGGCGGACCCGGCCCATGAACGCGATCCAGCGGGTGAGGCGCTCGGTCGCGTTCTGCCACTCCGACAAAGTCTGCGACAGCTCGTCCAGCCGGATCTGGTCGCCGGCGTCGAGTGGGATGCGGGCGGGCTCCAACTGGAGAGAGTCGATCAGCCTGCGGAGGCCGGACATCAGACTTGCGAGGCTGTGGTTGAGCTGTTCGATCGATCGCCGATCATCGGCCGACAGCGTAAGCTGCGTCAGCCGCTGGCGCGTTTCATCGCTTGCCAACGGTTTGGGGAATGCAGTCCACCAGGTCGCCAATTTGGAAAGCGCATCCCAATCCGACCGTTCCTTCTGCCACGCGGTCCCGAAGGCGGTGCTGCCGGCGGCTTCGACCTCCTCGAAGGACCGGCGAGCGGCTTGCGCCGCGATCAGGCCGTCGATCAGCAGAAGCCGCTGCTCGAGCGTTTTCGGCATCGGCACCTTCAGGTACGAGGCCAGCAGCGCCACCTGTTGGCGATAACGCGGGCTGAGCAGGCGCAGCCAGGAGCGGCCCCTCTCGGCGATGACCTTGCGGCAATCGGCGATCGGTGCATCCCAGGCGGCCTCGACGAAGGCGCTCTCGAAGGCCGTCCTCAATTTCGCGTAGCGCAGTCCCTTGTCGACGATGTCCGTGATGAGTCCGGCCTGGCTCCAGACGGCCTCGCGGAAGGCAGTCCGATCGCACTCCGGCATCGCGGCCGCGGCCTCCGCAAAGGCGAGTATCCCCGCGGCATCGGCCAAGGTGGTCGGCGGCGGGAGATCGAGCAGCGTGCCGAGGCGGGCGGCGCCTGAGGATGCGTTGCTGACAACGTTCGAAATGTCGCCCAGCGATCTCCGCAGCTCGGTCATTTCGGCTGGATCGAGCGCGTCGCGGCCGACGCCGCGCCAGGGATGCAGGTGCGGCGCGCCGTCGGCTGCAATTCGTTCGGCGAGCTCGGCGATCAGCTCACGCCGCCGCTCCAGATCCAGGGGAGACCAGGAGGGCGCCCCCTGCAACGGGTAGGGCGGCTGCGCGGAGATGTCCCCGCAGCGCACGAGGTGACCGATCAACCTGAATGGCGTCAGCTCGCTCGGCTGGTGCGGCTGGTGCATCATGTCCGCATGCCGGTTGAGGCCGTCACGGCTGTCAGTCAGGCGCTGGACCAGGGTGGCTTCGCCGCGCGGGACCGGGACCTCAGCCGATTTGCAGCGTTTCAGCTCTTCGAGCAGAACGCGCTTGTTGGCCTTGTTGGAGTGCAGCTCCAGCGCGAGCGCGCCGAGACCGACATGCTTCAGCCGCCGGTGCACGACCTCGAGCGCCGCCATCTTCTCGGCCACGAACAGCACCGTTTTCCCCTCGGCGGCCGCCGACGCGATGATGTTGGTGATGGTCTGCGATTTGCCGGTCCCAGGCGGTCCCTTGACGACGAGGTCGCGTCCACGGACCACTTCCTCGATCACCACGGCCTGCGATGAATCCGCGTCGACGACATGGTTCATCGCCACCGGCTGGATGACGGAATCGATCTTGCCGTCGTCGGCCACGATCGGCTCCGCGCCCTCGAAGCCGTCCTGAAGCAGCGCTGAGATCAGGGGATGACGATCAAGGCTGCCATCTGCGGGCCAGTTGTCGGGGTCCAGATCGCGATACATCAGGAACTTGGAGAACGAGAAGAAGCCGAGGACGATCGCGTCCGCCCTGACCTCCCACCTCTGCTTGTTGGCGACCGTCTCCGCGACGCCGGCGAGATAGGTCGCGATGTCGACGTCGTCCTCGTCGCCAAAATCCTCGATCTTGAGTCCGAACTCGGCGTCGAGCTTGGCCTGGAGCGAGAGGTTCGGCGACGGCGGCTCAGCGCGCGAGACCAGGTGAAACCGATCAGCGGCGCTGCTGCGTTCGAGGCGAACGGGCAGCAGGACGAGCGGCGCGAAGCGCTCGACGTCGGATTTGTCGTCCTCGAACCATTTCAGCAGCCCGAAGGCGAGATAAAGGATATTGATGCCCTGTTCTTCCTCGAGCGTTCGTGCGTCGTACCAGATATCCAGCAGGCGCTTCTGCAGCGCCTCCGATGACAGCCGGGTCTTGAGCCGGGTGTCCGGCTGCCGCGTCTGCGACTCCGAATCATCACCTCCCTGGTCCCCCTTGGTGGTCGGCGCGTCGGATCGCGGCGCCGGCTCGCTCAAGGGCAGGGTGCCGTCCGTGTCCGCAGTCTCAGCCTTCGTCGGAAGGAACGTGAAGCGTTTGCCTTCGCCGAGAAGCTCGAAGAGCGCAGCAGAGCGCGCGCCGACGATGTCAATGGTGCGGATGGTCTTGGTCTTGAGCGGGATGTGCACGAGCCGGTTGCGCGTGCCCAGATCGAGCAGCGCGCGCCGGTCCGCCAGCAATCGGTCTCTTACGGATGTGGTTGCCACGTGCAATCCTCCTGCGATTCGAGGATTGCAACCCGAAGTCATCTCGGTCAAGCGTTCGGCACGATGGAGATGTGCTCATTGAGCAATGTTTAATCTCCTCGCAGAATTTCATCTCCCCATAAGAGGGAGATGAAACTCGTATGCGGCCTACGCCGCCGCCTTATGCCGCGCCAGTTCCGCCTTGTAGAGCTCGAACTCCTCGGCGATGGCACGGGCGATCGACGGCCGCACGCGCAGGCGCTCGTAGTACGCCTTCACGGCCGGCCATTTCGCGAGCTGGACCGGCGGCGTTGCCATGGTCCAGTTGATCACGGTGACGAGATACGCGTCGGCGACCGTGAAATGATCGAGCAGATAGTCGCGATCCCGCAGGTGGTTCTCGAGATGATCGAGCCGCGACAGGTTCTTCTTCAGGACATGGGCCTTCATCTCCTCGGGCGCGGTCTTGTCGAGGATCGGGATGAACAATCCCTTGTGCAGCTCGGTGCCGATGAAGCAGAGCCATTGATGCAGCCGGCTGCGGTCCATGCCGGTGCCGGTGCCGAGCTTCGCCTCGGGGAAGCGATCGGCGACATATTGCAGGATCGCGGCATTCTCGGTCAGCAGGTCGCCGTCATCGGTGCGGAGCGTCGGGACGAGCCCGAGCGGATTGACGGCGCGGAAATCGGGGCCGTCGTTGAGGACGATCTTCGTCTTCGGATCGACCTCGAGATAATTCGCCGCAGCGCCAGCTTCATACAGCGCGATGCGGGTGGCGAGCGAGCAGGCGAGTGGCGAGAAATACAGGTCCATAGACGTCTCCCTCGGGCTCCGGACCGGAGCGTTTATTGATTTTTATACTGTCTCGCATAATATAAGGCCGGTCAAGGAATTTATTGCGAAATGGTACAAAAAAAGAAAGGTCCGCCGCAGGGCGACCTTCCCCTAAAAAAGGCAACCGCCCCGGTCGAGCCGAAGCGGCGCGGGAGGCCGCGGGCGTATGAGCCGGATGTCGCGCTCGGCAAGGCGCTCGACCTGTTCCGGTCGACCGGATTCGCCGCGACCTCGCTCGACGATCTCAGCGCCGCCACCGGCATGAACCGGCCGAGCCTCTATGGCGCGTTCGGCGACAAGCGCGAGCTCTACATCAAGAGCTATCAGCGCTACCGCGACAACGCCCGCGCCGTGATGGGCGAGATCTTCCGTCACGACTGGCCGGTGCGCGAGCAGCTGCAGAAGATCTTCGCCGCCGCACTCGACATCTATCTCTCGGGCGAGGAGGGGCCGCGCGGCTGCTTCACGGTGATGACGGCGGGCTCGGAAGCGGTCGCCGATCCCGACATCCGCGCCATGGTGCAGAACGCCCTGACCGAGCTCGACATGGCGTTTGCGCGCTGCTTCCGCCGCGCCAAGGAGAAGGGCGAGCTGCCTGCGGACGCCGACCCCGCCGTGCTGGCGCGGCTGGCGTCGGCGACGATCCACTCGATCGCGGTCCGCGCTCGCGCGCGGGCGCCGCGTCAGGAGCTGGAGGCGATCGTCGCCGGCGCAATCGATGTGATGGTCGGCAAAGGATAGCGTTTCAATATCCCCTGACGCGATCGACCAGGTTGCGCAGCGCCTCGCCGGCCTCGAAGGTCGCGATCTGCTCGGCGACGTAGCGCGAGATCGCGTCGGCGTCGGTGTCGGCTGCATTGTGCGGCGTCAGCACCACCTTCGGGTGGGTCCAGAACGGGCTGTCGGCGGGCAGCGGCTCCTGGCCGAACACGTCGAGCGAGACCGAACCGAGCGTGCCGTCGTCGAGACAGGCGAGGATGTCGGCCTCGTTCTGCAGCCCGCCGCGGCCGGCATTGATCATGACGGGGGCGCCGAGCGGCGATGAGCGCCTGAGCTTGGCGAACATCTTGCGGTCGAGAATGCCGCGCGTATCCGGCGTCAGCGGCAGCAGCGACACCAGGATGTCGGTCCGCGCCAGGAACGCGTCGAGCTGCGCCGCGCCATGGAAGCATTCGATGCCGTCAGCCTGCTTGGCGCTGCGGCTCCAGCCGGCGACCTGGAAGCCCAATCGCTTGAGCACCTCGGCTGCGTCGATCCCGAGCGTGCCCAGTCCGAGAACGCCGACGCCGATCGCGGCCGCCGGCCACTGGTATTTCGGCGCCCAGCGCTTCACGCGCTGCGACTCGCGCAGATACAGCTCCTGGCGATGATGCATCAGCACGTGCAGCACGACATATTCGGTCATTCGCGCGGTGAGATCGTCGACCGCGACGCGGACCAGGGGCACGCTGGGCAGCGTCTTGTCCGCCATCAGCGCGTCGACGCCGGCGCCGAGGTTGAAGATCACGCGCAGGTTCGGAAAGCCGGCGAGCTCGCCGGGGACCGGCTTCCAGACCGCGGCGTAATGCACCTCGGCTGGATCGAGCCCGGAATCGGGCAGCAGCACCACAGGGCGGTCGCTGCAGACATCGTCGAAACGCGCCTTCCAGCGCTGTGGCGACCAGTTGTCGGTGCCGCCATGGATCAGGAGCGCCAGCGCGCCTTTGGTCATCGGAGGGTCCTCGAGCTTATGTGACGTGTTCCACATACCAGATCGCGCGGGCGCGCCAATCTCCGCCCATCAACATGGAGACAATCGTCATGCGCAAATTGCTTCTCGCCACTGCTTTCGTCGTCGCGTCTGCCTCGGCCCAGGCCCAGACCATCGATGTCGGGTCGATCCTGTCGGCCAACGGCATCTCGATCGGCAAGGGCAGTCAGCCGCAGGCCGGCATGTCCCCGAACGCGGGCAGCCAAGGTGGACCGAGCGCCGCAGGGCTAGGGCAGGGCCCGGCCAACTCGCAGCGGCAGGCCGCGCGCGCCAGGCAGCCGCGCGAGAGCGCGCAGGAGACCCGGGCGCGCAACATCGCGGCCAAGTACGGCATCTCCTGGTAGGCGGCTTGTTCCTGCAGGCGGAACCCCGCGAAAATACTTCGTGGGACTGTCGGCCGGAGGCATACTCCACCGTCTTGAAGACGAAGGGAGATGCCTGCCGATGTTGTACGCGCTGCTCTGCTATCACGACGAGGATGTCGTCTGCGCCTGGAGCAAGGACCAGGATGCCGCGGTCATGGCCAAGCTTGCCGTCATCCAGGAGAAGCTCGCCAAGCAGGGGCGGCTCGGGCCGGTGGCGCGGCTGCTGCCGACCACGGCTGCGACGACGCTCCGGAAGGAGGATCCGCCGCTCGTCATCGACGGCCCCTATGCCGAGACCAAGGAGCAACTGCTCGGCTTCTATCTCGTCGACTGCGCCAATCTCGATGAGGCGCTGGAGGTCGCACGCGAGCTCGGCGAGGCCAATCCCGGCGGCTCCTACGAGATCCGTCCCGTCGGCACGTTCAGGCCGGGTGGAGCGCTGGCATGACCGATACGGCCTGGATCGATGCGGCCCTGACATCAGCACGACCCCAGGCCGTCGGCGCGCTGCTGCGCTATTTCCGCGACCTCGACACGGCGGAGGAGGCGTTCCAGAACGCCTGCCTGCGCGCCTTGAAGAGCTGGCCGCAGAACGGTCCGCCGCGCGATCCTGCGGCCTGGCTGATCATGGTCGGACGCAACGCGGCCATCGACGATGTCCGCCGGGTCCGCCGCGAGCAGCCGCTGCCGGATGACGAGGCGATCTCCGATCTCGACGACGCCGAGAGCGCGCTCGCCGAGCGGCTCGACGGCTCGCACTACCGCGACGACATCCTCCGCCTGCTGTTCATCTGCTGTCACAAGGACCTGCCGGCGACGCAGCAGATCGCGCTGGCGCTGCGGGTGGTGTCCGGCCTGACGGTGAAGCAGATCGCCCGCGCCTTCCTGGTCAGCGAGGCCGCCATGGAGCAGCGCATCACCCGCGCCAAGGCGCGCGTCGCGCAGGCGGACGTGCCGTTCGAGACGCCGGGCGCGATCGAGCGCGCCGAGCGCCTGACCGCGGTCGCGGCCATGATCTACCTGATCTTCAACGAGGGCTATTCGGCCAGCGGCGAGACCGCGGCGCTGCGCCAGCCGCTGTCCGAGGAGGCCATCCGGCTGGCGCGGCTGCTGCTGCGGCTGTTTCCGAGCGAGCCCGAAATCATGGGGCTGACGGCGCTGCTGCTGCTGCAACACGCGCGCAGCGCCGCCCGCTTCGATGCGGAGGGGACGCTGATCCTTCTCGATGAACAGGATCGCTCGCTGTGGAACCAGCCGATGATCGCGGAAGGCGTGGCCCTGATCGACAAGGCGATCCGCCACCGCCACAGCGGCCCGTACCAGATCCAGGCGGCGATCGCGGCGCTGCATTCGCGCGCCGCGCGCCCGGAGGACACCGACTGGACGCAGATCGATCTGCTCTATGGCGCGCTGGAAGTGGTGCAGCCCTCGCCGGTGGTGACGCTCAATCGCGCCGTCGCCGTCTCCAAGGTGCGCGGGGCCGAGGCGGCGCTCGATTTGATTGCGCCGCTCGAAGGGCGGCTTGCCAATTACTTCTATTTCTTCGGCGTGCGCGGCGCGCTGCTGATGCAGCTCGGGCGCAATGACGAGGCGCGGACCGCCTTCGACCGCGCCATCGCGCTGGCGCACAGCTCGGCGGAGGCCGCGCATATCCGCATGCAGCTCGATCGCCTGATGCGCGACAGCGCGACGGCTCAGGCTCGGGTCGGCCAGTGAAATACTGCCGAGATTCGGTCTAAAATTCTGCACCGGGCTGTCGGCGGCACGATCCTTCATTCGTCCTGGGAGCAGCATCACGGAGAGGAGCTGCAGATGACGACGATGGAAGAGCCGGTCTCGCGCGCCGAATTGTGGAGCGGCCGCATCCTGAGCGGTCTGGTGACGCTGTTCCTGCTGTTCGACGGCGCGGTCAAGCTCATCCCTCTGCCCGTCGTCACCCAGACGCTGGATCAGATGGGCTATGGAGCAGGCGACGCCATGGCGCGGGCGCTCGGCCTCATCACGCTTCTCTGCACCGTGCTCTATATCCTGCCGCCGACATCGTTCGTCGGCGCGATCCTGCTCACCGGCTATCTCGGCGGCGCCATCGCCTCGCATGTCCGCATCGGCAGTCCGCTGTTCAGCCACGTCCTGTTCGGCCTCTATCTCGGACTCCTGCTGTGGGGCGGCTTGTGGCTGCGCGACCGCCGCCTGCGCGCGCTTCTGCCGCTGCTGCGCTGACAAATGATCTTTCAACCAAGGAGGATGACGATGATCTGTCCCTATCTGACGTTCAATGGCGATTGCGCGCAGGCTCTCAAGCACTACGGCGAGGTGCTCGGCGCCAAGGTCGACATGATGATGCGTTATGGCGAGGCGCCGCCGGAGATGCCTTCTGCACCGGAGCACAAGGACAGGATCATGCATGTCCGCTTCTCGATCGGCGGCGGCGTCCTGATGGCCTCGGATTCGCCGCCCGAATATTATCAAGGCAAGCCGCACGGAATCTCGGTCTCGCTCCAGATCGCAGACCCGGCCGAGGCGGAGCGCAAGTTCCACGCCCTGCTCGAAGGCGGTGCCGTCACCATGCCGTTCGGCAAGACCTTCTGGTCGAAGGGCTTCGGCATGGGCGTCGATCGCTTCGGCATTCCGTGGATGATCAATTCCCCGGCGGATGGCTACGAGGCGTGACGCCGCTAGCGGCACGAGGCGTACATCGCCTTGAGCTCGCGCCCGCGCAACAACAGAAGCCGCGACGTCAGGCCGCCGCGGCGCTCGATCCAGCCGCGCACCGGCGTGGGATAGGTCTGCAGCACCAGCTTGGAAGCCTCGGGTTCCGCATAAGCGCGGCCGCGCCGGTCGACCGAGCGTGCGGCATGGAAGCCGAGGGTGGCTCGCCGCGTCACGCAGATGCGGTCCTCGGGCACGACGCTGAGCACCAGCGTGCAGGCCGACAGGCAGGGACCGTCGATGATGACACGCTCGCCGGAGGCGCGAACCTTCTCGAACAGATCGATGAACGGCCCCACCTCGCCGCCGGGCGAGGAGATGATGCGGACGTCGGCGCGCGCCAGCATCGTCGCGATTCCCCACAGGACGACCGCCAGCAGCAAGGTCAGGATGATGCGCATCCGGCTCGGCATCGTTTCACGTGTTCCTGCGTTGGCCGCGCAAGGTCGGCAATCCGATTCCCGCGGCGTCGAAGCCGCCATCGACGGCCAGGATCTGTCCGGTGATATAGCTGGAGCGTTCGGAGCTGAGAAACAAGATGGCCTCGGCGAGCTCGTCCTCGAGGCCGTAACGGTTGAGCGGAATGGCATCGTGATAGTCGGCGCGGATCTCCGGCGTGTGCACGTCCTTGGCCATCGCGGTCTCCACCGGGCCCGGCGCCACCGCGTTGACGCGGATGCCGGCGGATGCGAGCTCGACCGCGAGCTGCTTGGTCAGATGCGCCAGCGCCGCCTTGCTGGTGCCGTAGGCGGAGCGCAGCGTGGAGGCGCGGACGGCGGAAATCGAGGTGATGTTGACGATGGTGCCGCCGCGCTCGCGCATCAGCGGGACCGCGGCCCGCGTGCACAGAAACGGCCCGGTCAGATTGACGTCGAGGATGCGCTGCCAGTCGGCCTCGCTGGTTTCCATGATCGGAGCGAAGCGTGCGACACCGGCATTGTTGACCAGCGCATCGAGACGGCCGAACCGGTCGGCGAGGCGCGCCAACGCATCGGCGACCATCGCGGCTTCCGCGACGTCGCAATGCAGGGCGAGCGTTCGATCGGGAGATTCGAGTGCGGCCGTGGCGTCGTCGAGCAGCTTCTTCTCGATGTCGAGCAGGGCCACACGCCAGCCCTCGTGCAGAAATCTCTTTGCTGTCGCCAGCCCGATGCCGCGCGCCGCCCCGGTGATCAGGGCGACTTTGTCGGTCTGCGTCGTCGTCGATGTTTCCGTCACGGCGGTCGACTCCTCGGGCCGGCAGCCCGGCTTTTCTCTTCGTTGAGTCCTAACATGCGCTGCGCGGATCAGCTGTGAAGGCCGTCACATCTGTCAGTGTACGTTCAATCCAGCTCCGCGCGATGCGCATAGCCAGCGAAGTTCGTGGGCGTTGTCAAACAGCCAGCGGTGGTAGCGGTCGCATCAGCTCGCGTCCTCGCGGTGGGGAAGCATCCGAGTCATGCTCGCCTTGGCCTCCCGCTCGATCGGAGGGAGCAGGGAAGACCGGGAGCTTGGCGCCCCATCGGCCCCCGTGCGGGAAAAATGCACGGGGCCGGAACCCCAGGTTCGGCTGAGACATCCCGGCCCTCCCTGCGCGATGGTCTGACGGCCTATGACACGCTCCCCGGGGAGCGGCTGTCTTGCCCCCGTTTCCGCCACAATGCGCTCACGCATCGGACACGGCATCAGCATCGGGATGCCGGGACCACACGATTTCGCCGTACGCGCCGCGTTGTTCGTCTGCGTGTCCTCATATGAGCATGATCTTGTCGGAAAGCTGTGGCGCAATGCGCGTCAACATCCTCCGGTTCCGAATCATGCTCCACGCTGCAACATCGACGCTTCCACCGCGTCCTGCTCCCCACGTTCGTGACGACCGCGAAACGTCCCTCTCGATCGGGAACAGGACGTGGCTAAAAGAGCATGAATTCTGGAAAGGAGAAAGAGGAACATTCTTACGGGAAGGACTGGACAAGGGTAAGGGTGATCGACTTGAAAGTCTTCACGAAAAAGCTCCGTGGCGCCGGCGGTTTCGCGGCCGCGCCGCAGCCTCCAAAGGCGCATTCCCCCGTGGAATTGGACAGTCCCGCCGTCGGCTGATTTGCCCGTCGTCGGGTCGCTCTCAGACGTGTCTGGGACGAATCTGAACCGGTAGCGTAGAGTTTAAGAGTCTCGGTAGAATCGACATGGGCGATCAATTCATCAGCCGGCGAATCACTCTCGTCAGAACCACGGAGCTGCACGCTTCGTCGCGCGGGCCGAATGATCTGAGGCGCGTGTGCGGCGCGTTGCTGTTGTCGTGCATTGTCCTCGGGCTCGCGGCGTCCGGCGCCGCCGGAGCGGATGGCAGCGTTGCCGCGAAACCGGCAGAGACCGAGCAGGCTGCGCACGATGTCGCGCCGCCGCAGCAGCCGCAGACGGCGGAGCCCGAGACGGTGGGGCGGCCGTCGGACGTGCCGACGCCGGCTCTGAAGGTGGCCGTGCCATCGACCGAGCCCGCGAAGCCGGTCGCGGTCGAGCGCAAGGCCGACCCGCGGAGCGACACCAAGACGACGAAGAATCTGTCGGTGCCTCAACGTGCGCTCCCGGCCGACGTTGCGCAGATGATCGGCCGCAAGATCTGGCTCAACGAGGCCGGGGGACGGCGCGACGCGATCACGTCGTGGAATGCGGGTGAAGAATTCGCCTCGCTGGGAATCGGGCATTTCATCTGGTACCCGTCCACCGCGAAGCCGCCTTATGAGGAGGGCTTTCCGGGGTTGGTCGCATTTCTGCGCAAGGGCAAGACGCCGTTGCCTGCATGGCTCGACAAGACGCCGATTCCGGCATGCCCCTGGACCAGCCGGGCCGACTTCAAGCGGAATTTCAACTCGCCGCAAATGCGGCAATTGCGGCAGTTCCTGCTCGACACGATTGCGGAGCAGACGCAGTTCCTGGTGGCGCGTGCGCAAGGCGCGATGGACAAGATCCTCGCCAACACGCCCGACAGCGCCGAACGCGAGCACATCGTCGCGCAGTATTCGCGGGTCGTGCGCGCCTCCAACGATCTCTATCCGCTGATCGACTACATCAACTTCAAGGGCGAGGGCACCAATCCGTCCGAGACGGCGGTGGACAAGGAGACGGGCCAGCGCCAGGGCTGGGGTCTCAAGCAGGTGCTGCTCAAGATGAACGGCACTACCACCGAGTCCAAGGCCGTGCTCGCCGAATATTCCGACGCGGTGCAGGTCGTGCTGCAGCAGCGGGTTCGCAATCTGCCCTCGAACCGCGTGTGGGAGGCGGGCTGGCTGCGTCGCGCGGAGACCTATCGCCGCCCGATCGCGCAGCTCGAGCAGGCCCCCGAACGCGCCCCGCGCAAATCATCGCGCTACAGGGCCGACAACACGCGGTTCTGATACGGGAAGCGGCGCGCACGATCCGTGCGCGTTGCGAGGCGCGCGATCACCTGCCGCCTGCCTCGGCCTTCTTGGCAGCGACGACCTTCTGGTAAGCCGCCTGCAGCCGCTCGCCGACGCTCGGTCCAGCCCTCCTGCGCCGTTTCGCGCCGAGATGGGTTTCGCGCAGCTCGTCCATGAATTCGGCCCACATCTTCGGGCCGCCTTCCATCAATAGCTTGGCGCGGATGCCGAGCTCCTCCGAGACGGGCAGATATTTGTAACCCCAGCCCGCCATCTGCGCGAGGATCGGCAACAGCTCGATGCCCTGCTCGGTCAGGGAATAGATGCCCTTCTGCTTGTGGCTCGGATCGTCCTCACGGCTGATGATGCCGGCCGCGAGCAGCGTCTTCAGCCGGTCGGCGAGAATGTTCGAGGAGATGCCTTCCTGCGAGCCGCCGAGCAGCTCGCGATAGTGCCGGCGATTTCCGAACATCATGTCGCGGATGATCAAGAGGCTCCATTTGTCCCCCACCACTTCGAGCGACAGGTTGATCGGGCAGCCGGAGCGCTGAGGGTCGGACATCGAAGTCTCGTGAGCAGGGATCGCGCATAAACCGCTTGCAATATTGCACTGGTCTGGGCATTCTCCAACTGCTTGCAAAATGAAAGCAGTCAGGGAGAGGCAGTCGATGGCGAGACTGGTGATGTGGAACATGATGACGCTGGACGGCATGGTTGCGGGCCCGAACGGCGACATCTCCTGGCACGAGGATGTGTGGGGCCCGGAGTTGGAGCAGATCTCCGAGACGCAACTGCACGAGGCGGGCGGATTGCTGTTCGGCCGGGTGACCTACGATCTGATGGCCGGCTATTGGCCGACCGAAAAGGGCGTGATCGCCGACGTCATGAACAGCATCCCCAAATATGTCGCCTCCCGCACGCTGTCTCGCCTGGCATGGTCAAACGCGCATCTGCTGGGTCCGCAGCTCGCGGCCGAGGTCGACAAGCTCAAGCAGGAGAATGCCAAGGACCTGTTCCTGTTCGGCAGCGCGGACCTCGGCTCGACGCTTGTGGCACACGACCTGATCGATGAGCTTCGAATCGCGATCAATCCGCGCGTGCTTGGCGCCGGACGGCCGCTGTTCAAGCCGGGGCAGGCCTTGAAGCTCCGCCTGATCGACAGCCGGGCGCTGTCCAGCGGCGTGGTCATCGCGCGCTATGCCCCCGTTCGGGGCGTGTGAGCCCATATCTCGCGGCGCTCCGTGTCCCCGGGGCAGCCCAGGTCTTTCCGTTCACACCATCCGTGTGTCTAGCGCCTCACCTCAACCCTCTCCCGTGAACAACGGGGCGCGGGAGCGCGCCGTCCTGCGGCCGCGCGTTCGGGACCAAACGACTTGTTCTCACTCAACTCATCAGGAGCGTACGATGTCGCTGACCCTTTACTATCATCCGCTGTCGTCGTTCTGCTGGAAGGTGCTGATAGCGCTGTATGAGAACGACGTTTCGTTCACGCCGAAGCTGATCAATCTCGGTGACGCGGATGAGCGCGCGGCGTTCTTGAAGCTGTGGCCGATCGGTAAATTTCCCGTGCTGCGCGACGAGCAGCGCACGATTCCGGAATCGAGCATCATCATCGAGTATCTCGACCAGCACTATGCGGGCAGGACGCGCTTCATTCCCGATGATCCCGATCTCGCCTTGCGGACACGTCTGCGCGATCGCTTTTTCGACCTCTATCTGCACATGCCGACGCAGACCGTCGTGTTCGACCGGCTGCGGCCGGCCGATGCCCGCGATCCGCTCGGCGTCGCCGACGCTCGAAGCCGGCTCCGCACGTCCTACGCCATGCTCGAGGCCGAGCTGCCGCCGCGCGGCTGGGCGATGGGTGACCCTTTCACCCTGGCGGATTGCGCGGCCTTGCCGGCGCTGTTCTACGCCGACAGAGTGGAGCCGCTGGATGATGGGCTGCCTGGGGTCAGAGCCTATCTCGACCGGCTCAAGACGCGGCCATCCGTCGCGCGGGTGCTCGCCGAGGCCGAGCCTTATTTCCACATGTTCCCGCAAGAGCCGGGCTGAACCGGGAACCCGGCCAAAATAATTGCGGGAGCGTGTCGGCGGCACCAGGGCCGGATCGTCTTGCTGATGAGGGCAGGGCAGTCCTGCCGGACAGCATCAGGGGAGAGGCGCCATGCGGTTCATGGTGATCGTGAAGGCGACCAGGGACACGGAAGCCGGAATCCTGCCGACGACCGAGGAGTTCGCGGCGATGGGCCGGTTCAACGAGGGACTGGTCAAGGCCGGCATGATGGAGGCGGGTGAGGGCCTGCATCCGACCGCAAAGGGGGCGCGCATCGACTTCTCGAACGGGACGCCGAGCGTCGCGCGCGGTCCGTTCGATCTCTCCCGCGATCTCGCGGCGGGCTTCTGGATGCTCAAGGCCGGCTCGCTCGACGAGGTGATCGAGCACATGAAGCGGGCGCCGTTCCCGAGCGGCGAGATCGAGATCCGCCAGGTCTATGCCGCGGAGGATTTCGGCGAGGCGTTCACGCCCGAATTGCGTGAGCGGGTCGAACGGCTGCGTGCGCAGGCCGCCAAGAGCTGAACCGACCCTGATCAGGAGAGGAGGAGAAACGCGATGCGATTCATGATGCTGATGATCCCGCTCGGCTATGAGAGCGCGCCGCCGGACGTGCAGCTCGATCCCGAGCGTGTCAAAGCGATGATGCGCTACAACGAGGCCCTGAAGGACGCCGGCGTGCTGATCACGCTGGAGGGCTTGCATCCGCCGTCGATGGGGGCGCGGGTCTCGTTCGCGGGTGGCAAGCCTGTCGTCACCGACGGCCCGTTCGCGGAGGCCAAGGAGGTGCTCGGCGGCTATTGGATGATCGAGGTCGCCTCGCGCGACGAAGCCATTGCCTGGGCGAAGCAATGCCCGGCCTCGGAGAACGAGATCATCGAGATCCGCCAGGTGCAGGAGATGGCCGATTTTTCCGACGAGGTGCAGCAGGCCGCGGCCGGCTTCGCCGAGCTGCCGCATGCCGGCCGCGTCTGATCGATCCGTTTCACAGCAGGAGAGGGAAGTGCAATGAGCGACAACAGCAACACCTATCTCGCCGTCTTTCTCGGCAGCAAGACCAGTCCGGCCTGGAAAGCCTGGGAGGCGCTGTCCGAAACGGAGCGCAATGCCAGGGGGCAGCAGGGCATGGCGGCCTGGCATGCCTGGGCGGATCAATACAAGGACGCGATCGTCGCGATGGGCGGGCCGCTCGGCAAGACCAAGCGGGTCGACAAGGGCGGCGTCAACGACATCGCCAACGAGATGGGCGCGTTCACCGTGGTCCGCGCCGCGTCGCACGAGGATGCCGCGAAGATGTTCGTCAACCATCCGCATTTTGCGATCTTCCCGGGCGAGCGGGTCGAGATCATGCCGGTGCTGCCGATTCCGGGCGGTTAGTTGAGCGGCCTGCAGGGCGGAGCGTCGGCTGAGGTGTGAACATCGCGCTTGCTGGGGCGCCCGGCGTTTGTGCCGGGCGCGCTGATCTCGCGGTGACTTCGGTGCCACCCTGCCCCTTGCGCGACCCTCCAGGCGAGGGTGGCGCCCGTTTCGCTGGGGGCTTAACGGGACGACGGGACGGACCCCTCGCACACATCGGCGGCTGACCCCGCCCAAAAGTCGCTGGCTTCCTTTGACCCGGCTCATGTAAAAGCCATTTACATGAGCTGGCGCAAGGAAGAGCGCCGCGCCGAGCGCGGCTATCATCACGGTAACCTCAAGGAGGCGCTGCTGCAGGCGGCGCTCGACCTGATCGCGCAGAAGGGGGCTGCCGGCTTCACCTTTGCCGATGCGGCCCGCATGGCCGGCGTCAGCCCGGCCGCGCCCTACCGCCACTTCCGCGACCGCGACGAACTGCTGTCGAGCATCGCCCAGCGCGGCTTCGAGCAGTTCGAGGCGCAGCTCTCGGCGGCGTGGGACGACGGCCGGCCCGATACCGTCACGGCGTTCGAGCGCGTCGGCAAGGCGTATCTCGCATTCGCCCGTTCGGAGCCGGCGTTCTATTCGGCGATGTTCGAATCCGGCGTGGCGGCCGACTCCACCGCGGGCCTGCTGGCGGCGGGCGAGCGCGCTTTCGGCGTCATCCGGGCTGCGGCGGAGCGGCTGGCGGCGCTGGCGCCGCCCGGGGTGCCGCGGCCGCCGGCCCTGATGATGGCGCTGCACATCTGGTCGATGGCGCATGGCATCGCCTCGCTGTTCGCGCGCGGCGATGCCGCCCGGCGCAAGCTGCCGATGTCGCCCGAGGAGCTGCTGGAGGCCGAGGTGTTGATCTATCTGCGCGGGCTCGGCTTCCCGACCGACCGCCGGCCTGCGCCGTCCTCCGTTGCCGAGCCGCCGCCGCTGCCGGACGATGACAAGCCGGCAGGGCCCTGGGGCCGCCCGAAATAAGGTTCAAGGAACGCCGAAAAATAATTCGAGCGACGCGTCAGGCGGTCGCCTTGACAAAATCCCGGGTTGAGCTAGCTATGTAAATGTTATTTACATTCACACGGCATGGCGCCGCGAATGGAGAGGGAGATGGCCTACACCGCAGATGTCAATCGTTGGCGCGGTTCGGAGGAGGAGCAGAGGTACCGGCCCCGCATGATGGAGTCGCCCTGGCATCCCGGCTGGATCGCCGTGACCGTGCTCGGCTTCATCATCTGGTGGCCGATCGGACTTGCCCTTCTCTTTTTTACACTCGGGAGCAGAAAGATGGCGTGCTGGAACGGCGGTGATCGCTGGTCGAACAAGATGGAGCGGATGCAGTGGAAGATGGACCGCATGCGCGACAAGATGGAGCGCCGCGGCTTCGGCTTCGGGTTCTCGCAGCCGGCTTCGAGCGGCAACCGCGCCTTCGATGAGTACCGCATGGAGACCCTGCGGCGGCTCGAGGAGGAGCAGCAGGAGTTCCGCGACTTCCTGACCCGGCTGCGCCACGCCAAGGACAAGGAGGAGTTCGACGCGTTCATGGCCCAGCACAAGCCGCGTCCGACCCCGCCGAACGACCAGCCGCAGAGCTGATCGCCTCTCACCTGACGGCGCAGGGCCTTCAGCCCCCGCCCTGACGGCATAAGACGCCCGCTTGCGGTTTCCCCCGCCGGCGGGCGTTTTGCGTTCTCCGATACCGCCCGCCTGCGGCGGCTGGCCGCTGCCCGCTGGCGGCCAAAATGGTCAAGCTGCTGATCACAAAGGCTCTATCTGGCTGGTCCGGCTGGACCTTTGACCTCGGCAATACTCCGCGGTAACCCCGCCTTAACCCCGGAGGGGGTTTGGTTAAGGGGCGCTTACGCGCGCCAAGAGCCCTTGTTTTGACACGTTGGCAGAGGAAGCAGGCCGCTTATGGCTTCGGCGGGCCTCTTAAAGCGATCAGTTCAGGGTTTTCTCGCGCAGGCGCTTTCCGCCGCGACGGCATCCGGCATGGAACGGCGGCTGCATGGTCCCGGGCGTCCCGGGATGATTGGTTGAGAGGATACTGCAGATGTCTGTCGATAGCGGCGGCCTGTCCCTGATCGATCTGTTCGGCAATGCCGGCTGGGTGGTTCGGATCATCATGCTCGGCCTGATCTCCTGCTCGATCTGGGTCTGGGCGATTGCGATCGACAAGATGTTCCTGTTCTCGCGGACCCGCCGCTCGATGGATCGGTTCGAGCAGGCCTTCTGGTCCGGGGAATCGATCGAGGAATTGTATCGGGTGCTGTCGGCGAAGCCGACGCAGTCGATGGCGGCGTGTTTCGTGGCGGCGATGCGGGAATGGAAACGCTCGTTCGAGGGCCATGCGCGCTCCTTCGCCGGGCTGCAGATGCGCATCGAGAAGGTGATGAACGTGTCGATCGCGCGCGAGGTCGAGCGGTTGGAACGCCGTCTCCTGGTGCTCGCCACGGTCGGCTCCGCCGGCCCGTTCGTCGGCCTGTTCGGCACGGTCTGGGGCATCATGACCAGCTTCCAGGCGATCGCGGCTTCGAAGAACACCTCTCTGGCGGTGGTCGCGCCGGGCATCGCGGAGGCGCTGTTCGCTACCGCCATCGGCCTGATAGCGGCCATCCCGGCGACGATTTTCTACAACAAGTTCTCTTCGGAGGTGAACCGGCAGGCGCAGCGGTTGGAAGGCTTCGCAGATGAATTTTCAGCCATCTTGTCCCGTCAGATCGACGAGCGGGGATGAGGGCAGGTATAGTGGCATTCGGATCGTGAGTACCACAGCATGGGCATGAGCATGGGCAGCGCGTCCGGTGGCGGTGGTCGCCGCGGTCGGCGCAAGGCGGCCGTGATGGCGGAGATCAACGTCACGCCGATGGTCGACGTCATGCTGGTGCTGCTGATCATCTTCATGGTCGCGGCGCCGCTGCTCACCGTCAACATCCAGGTCGACCTGCCCCAGGCGCAAGGCGGCTCGGCCTCGACGGCCGACGCCAAGCCGCCGCTCGAGGTCACCGTCAAGAAGACCGGCGGCGGCTGCGCGTCGAAGGTGGACGTGTATCTCGGCGACTCGCCGATCGCGATCAACGAGCTTGGGCCGAAGATCAAGGCGATGAAGGAAGCGGGCGCCGGTGGCGCCGACAACGTCGTCAAGATCCGCGGCGACCGCGACGCCTGCTACTCCGACATGATGAAGGTGCTGGGCCTGGCGCGCGACGCCGGCTATCGCGCCAGCATCGTCGTGCTGCCGGATCAGGGCTCATGACGTCAGCAGACCTCATCCGGTTCGTTCGCACGCGCAAGGGGACGGTGCTGTCCGTCGCCCTGCACGTGCTCGTGCTGTGCTGGGGCCTGTTCAGCTTCTCCGCGCGCTCGATGGTGGTGCCGGCGGAGGACCTGGTGCCCGTCGACGTGATCTCGGAGGACAACTCGTCCAAGGCCAAGGCCGGCGCGCTGACGGGCAAGAAGGAATCCCAGAAGCTGCTGGCCGACAAGATCGGCGAGAAGAAGCCGACCGAGGACATCGTCGGCAAGGTTGACACCAAGCAGGTCACCGAGACCGACGCCGCGCCGACGCCGCAGCCCAAGCCGGAGAAGCCGGTCGAGAAGAAGCCCGACCCGCCGAAGCCGGTCGAGAAGCAGCCGGATACGCCCAAGCCCGTGGCCGAAAAGAAGCCGGAGCCGCCGAAGCCCGCGCCGGCCGAGAAGCCGAAGCCGGAAGAGAAGAAGCCCGATCCCTTCAATCCGGACCAGATCGCCAGCGTGCTCAACAAGGACAAGGCGAAGCAGCCGCCGAAGCAGCAGGCCGCCGCGCCGCCGGAGCCGCCCAAGCACAAGAGCGAGCGCAAATACGACTCTGAGAAGATCGCGAGCCTGATCAATCAGAAGGACCCGACGCGGCAGGCTGCCACGGGGGCGGAGCTCAATGCCAATGCGGCGCTGGGCGCCGTGCAAGGAACAGCCGATGTCAATGTCGCAAGCTGGCAGGGCGCTTTCCAGGAGGCCGTGACCCGCTGTTTCAACGCACCCTATAATGGTGTCGACGAGGACAAGATCTCGGTCGATCTGGACATTCAGTTGCGTCCGGACGGATCCCTGCTCGCAACGCCGGTCGTGTCCGGCATGACCGGCCCGACGCGGGCGGTCAGCCTCGCCATGGCGGAAAACGCGAAACGTGCAGTCGAGAACTGCCAGCCATATTCGTTTTTGCCGAAGAATCGTTATAACGAATGGAAGCTGATCCTGACGCGATTCAATCTCAAGATGATGAATTCGATGCGAGGCCGAACTTGACGATACCTTCCAATCGCACGACTGGATCTTTCACGCGGCGCCAGCTGTTGGCAACCGGCGGCGCCGCGATTGCGGCGCTCGGCGCCGGTCCCGCGCTCGCCCAGCAAAAACGCCTGGAGATTGCGCCCAGCGAGTTCAAGCCACTCCCGATCGCGATCCCACCCTTCGTGCCGGGCGGTGCCGGCGATGCCGATGTTGGCAATGGCATCTCCCAGGTGATCACGAATAATCTGAGGCGGAGCGGCTTGTTCGCTCCGGTCGATCCGGCTGCGTTTCCCGAACGCATCAGCAATTTCGAGGCGCCCCCGCAATTTGCCAGCTGGAAGCCGCTCGAACTGCGCGGTCTCGTTACCGGCCGTGCCACGCGCCAGCCTGACGGGCGGCTGAAGGCCGAGTTTCGGCTGTGGGAGCCGAACTCGGGCCAGCAGATCACCGGCCAGCAATACGTCACGGCTCCCGAATATTGGCGGCGCATCGCCCATATCATCTCCGACCAGATCTATTCCCAGATCATCGGCGAGAAGGGCTATTTCGACAGCCGCGTCGTGTTCGTCGACGAGAGCGGCCCGTCGGATCGCCGCGTCAAGCGGCTCGCGCTGATGGACCAGGACGGCGCCAACGTCCGCTACCTCACCCGCGGCGCCGACCTCGTGCTGACGCCGCGGTTCTCGCCGTCGAGCCAGGAAATCACCTACATGGAGTTCGGGCAGGGCGACCCGAAGGTCTATCTGTTCAACATCGAGACCGGCCAGCGCGAGATCGTCGGCAACTTCCCCGGCATGTCGTTCTCGCCGCGCTTCTCGCCGGACGGCCAGCGCATCATCCTGAGCCTGCAGCAGGGCGGCAACTCCAACCTGTTCGTGATGGACCTGCGCTCGCGCACGACCACGCGGCTGACCGACACGCCGGCGATCGATACCTCGCCGTGCTACTCGCCGGACGGCAGCCAGATCTGCTTCGAGTCCGATCGCGGCGGCAAGCCGCAGATCTACGTGATGTCCTCCAGTGGCGGGGCAGCGCAGCGCATCTCGTTCGGCGAGGGCAGCTACTCGACGCCGGTGTGGTCGCCGCGCGGCGACTTCATCGCCTTCACCAAGCAGGGCGGCGGCCAGTTCGCGATCGGCATCATGAAGACGGACGGCTCGGGCGAGCGCATCCTCACCGCCGGCTTCCACAACGAAGGGCCGACCTTCTCGCCCAACGGCCGCGTGCTGATGTTCTTCCGTGACCCCGGCGGCACCGCCGGTCCGTCGCTGTACTCGATCGACGTCTCCGGCCGCTTCGAGCAGAAGGTGCCGACGCCGGGCTTCGCCTCGGATCCGGCCTGGTCGCCGCTGTTGTCGTGACGGTGAGCGAGGCTCTGGGCCCGCTCACGTCGTGGTGGACGCGATTTTTCGAGTCGCGCGAGGCGTGTTCTGTGGAAAGGTGGAACTATTAGTTGTAGTAGCCGGGTAGTGTTTGCCTAGTTCTCTGAATTTTCGAGCGAATTCGTGCATTTCGCGAGCGCGGAAACGCTCCGCTAACGATGTTCCCTCAGAAAGACTTCACCTGCGAGCGGTAATGTTTGTGCACCGAACAGGACGCGTGCGCACGAATGCAGCTTGCCACTCAGAATGGAGAAGACGATCGAAAGTTGTCGCCTGCGATCCAGGCGGCTCTCGTCGACTCCCTCTTCCAGGATCCCGGCCCGATGTTCGCCGGCGCACTCTGCGCCGCCGTCGCCGCCGTCATGACCGCGATCAAGAGCGGCGACGTCAATCTGTGGCCGTGTGCCGCGATGCTGATCATCGCAGGGGCGTTCCGTTCGCTCGACATGCGCTACTATCGGAGCCTCTGCGACAACGGTCGCCTCACGCAGGAGGCGGTCGAGCGCTGGGAGGTTCGCTACCAGATCGGCGCCATGATCTATGCGCTGGTGCTCGGCGTGTGGTGCGTAGTCGCCCTTGTCGACAACAGCGACCCGGTGGTGCACCTGATCGCGATCACGGTGACGCTCTGCTACATGTCGGCGGGCGCCGGCCGGACCTACGGGCGGCCTTGGATATTCCATGTCCAGATCCTGCTCGCCTGCGGACCGCTTGCAGTGGCTCTCGCGATCCACGGCAGCCCTTATTACCTGGGCATGGCGGCGTTCTGCGTCCTGTTCTTCGTGTCGCTGAAACATATCTCGACCAATCTGCAGAGGATCTTCGTCCAGGCCTTCGTGGCGCGCGAAAGCGAGGCTGCGCTGGCCAAGCAGTTCGATACGGCCCTGAACAACATGCCGCACGGCCTGTGCATGTTTCGCTCCGACGGGCGTCTGGCCGTGATGAACCACCGCTTCGGCCACATGATGAGCCTGCCGGATGACATCCTGCAGCGTGGCGGCAAGGCGGCCGACATCATCAACGCCTGCGTGATCGCAGGCTCGATCTCCGCTTCGAGCGGCCGGCTGATCCTGGCCGAGATCGAGCACACCAAGACCCATAACGTCATTACCAGCGATCCCGACGTCGCGCGCGACCGGTCGCTGTCCTGGACCTTCCAGCCGATGGCCGACGGCGGCGCCGTGGTCCTGCTCGAGGACATCACCGAGCGCCGGCATGCGGAGGCGCGCATCTCGCATCTGGCGCGCTATGACGAGCTCACGACCTTGCCGAACCGCGTCAGCTTCCGCGACGAGATCGAACGGCTGCTCAGGATTCCGCAGCGGCACGGCGAATTGTCCGCGCTGCTGTTCGTCGATCTCGACCGCTTCAAGCAGGTCAACGACACGCTCGGCCACCCCTGCGGCGATCAACTGCTCTGCGCGGTCTCCGAGCGGCTGCGCGACATGCTGCGTCCGGAAGACTTCGTCGCGCGCTTCGGCGGCGACGAGTTCGTGGTGTTCCAGCGCAACATCCGCTCCAACGATGACGCGGCCATGCTGGCGCGCCGGATCGTCGACCAGCTCAGCGAGCGCTACAAGATCGACAATCATCTGGTCGAGATCGGCGCCAGCGTCGGCATCGCCATGACTGGGCCGGGGATCAGCGCCGACACGCTACTGAAGAACGCCGACATGGCGCTGTACCGCGCCAAGGCCGAGGGACGGGGCACCTTCTGCTTCTTCCGCGACGAACTCGCCCAGACGGTCGAGGCGCGCCGCATCCTCGAGCTCGATCTGCGCAAGGCGCTGGCGAACGAGGAGTTCGAGCTGTTCTATCAGCCGCTGGTCAATCTGAAGTCCGGCAAGATCTCGACCTGCGAGGCGCTGCTGCGCTGGAACCACCCGGTGCGCGGCACGGTCTCGCCGGTCGACATCATTCCCGTCGCCGAGGACATGGGCCTGATCGTCGATCTCGGCCGCTGGATCCTGCGCAAGGCCTGCCTGGAATGCATGAAATGGCCGGATGCGGTCAGCGTCGCCGTCAACTTCTCGCCGCAGCAGTTCCATCAGCGCGACGTGCTCAGTGAGGTCCGCTACGCGCTCGAGGTGTCCGGGCTGCCGCCGCATCGGCTCGAAATCGAGATCACCGAATCCTCGCTGTTGCGCAACACCCAGCTCACGCACGATGTGCTGTCGCAACTGCACATGCTCGGGGTCCGTATTTCGCTCGACGATTTCGGCACCGGCTATTCGAGCCTCAGCTATTTGCACAACTTCCCGTTGGAGAAGGTCAAGATCGATCGCTCTTTCCTCGAAGGCATCGACAGCGATCGGCCGCTGACCCTGTTGCGCGGTGTCGCAAGATTGTCCGCCGATCTCGGCATGTCGGTGGTGGTGGAGGGCATCGAAACCAACGAGCAGCTCGAACTGGTCAGCGCCGACGGCACGGTCACCGAGGCGCAGGGCTATCTGTTCAGCCGGCCCGTCCCCGCAATCCGCATCCGACAGCTCCTGAATGCCTCGCATGGGCGCCGTTCGAGCGACGGGGCGATCGCGGCCGCCGGCGGGACACGTTCGATCGCTTGATCGCCCGACCTCCGCCTTGATGCGGACGTGCCGCGAAGATCGACCGGCGCTGGAGGCGAGCTCTGTGCGTAGCATCCCGCCGGTCCTCTCTACGAGCGTGGCTCGCACGTGAATGGCGATGTGACAACCCCACGTCGCACCATTCGGAAACATTGCACGCGTCTACCAAGCGAATCCGTTTCGATTTGACACGCAAGTGATCCGAAGCAATCCGTCCGGTGCAGCGTCCAATCCCGTAAGTCACGGTTGCGCCTCCGGGATTCTGCGAGCCGTTAACTTTGTACCGCCGAAAGCTTTGCGTCGGCATTAACCCGCTGTTAAGCTCATACTGCTCGTAGGAGTTGTGTGAGAAGGGGTTGCGGATGAAGTCGGCGGCTAGAGTAAGTGCCGTTGCTGAACAGAAGTCGGATGTGCTGGAGAACGTGGACTATCGACTGGCGCTGACTGTTGAGGACAAGGACGAGATCTATCGGCTGCGCTACCGCGCCTATCTGCGTGAAGGCGCCATCCTGCCGTCGCCCAGCGAACGCGTCACCGACGAATATGACGATCTTCCCAACAGCTTCATCTTCGGCGTCTACGTCAATGGCGAGCTCTACAGCTCGATCCGCATCAGCGTCGTGAACTCGCAATGGCGCCGATCGTTGTCCTCGGACATGTTCGCCGACTTGCTGCATCCCGAGCTTGATCGCGGGAAGGTCATCATCGACCCGACACGGTTCGTCGCCGACCATGAGAAGGCGCGGCTGTTTCCGGCGCTTCCCTATGTGACGGTCCGGCTCGGCTACGTCGCCTGCGCCCACTTCAATGCGGACATCGGTCTCGCCAACGTCCGCCCCGAGCATCGCGCCTTCTACAAGAAGGTGTTCCTGCAGGAACCATGGGGTGAGCCGCGGCTCTACTCCGGCCTCACCAAGCCGGTCGGCCTGGTGGCGGCGCACTACCCTTCGATCCGCGATCGCGTGTTCCAGCGCTTTCCGTTCATGCGCTCGAGCGCGTTCGAACGGCGGATGCTGTTCGATCGTCCCGCGCCGGACGCCTTCACTGATTCGTTCAGGATTCAGGCGGTCGCGAAGGCCGGCTGATCATCGGCCGATATCGGGGCCAGCTCGGCCGTCTGGCCGGTTCACACCGTGGCCCCGATGCAAAATTCAGCGAAAAAGCGCCCTGCTGCAGGCGTCGCGCCGCTTGCCTTCACCCTGGCGCCACATTTACAACCCATTAACCATCGCGGTCGCTTTTCGGGTTTCGTTAGCATTTGACGGGGTTCGGCAAGACCCCATCAAGGTTGACGGAACGTTCGCTTAACCATCGCCCTGTAGACCGGATGGCAGTCTAAGAACGTGAGCGTGGAGGCTCCGGGAATGAAATATCAGATGCGTATCCTCCAGGGATTGAAGTTGGCCGCCGTGCTCGCCGTGGCGCTGTCGATGGGCGCATGCGCCAACAAGAATCTCACCGGGGCCGACGGGGCGATGGCCAGCGCTGCGACTCCAGGCAGCCAGCAGGACTTCGTCGTGAATGTCGGCGATCGCGTCTTCTTCGAGAGCGATCAGACCGATCTCACGCCGCAGGCGATCGCGACCTTGGAGAAGCAGGCGCAGTGGCTGCAGAGCTATCCGCGCTACTCCTTCACGATCGAGGGCCATGCCGACGAGCGCGGCACCCGCGAGTACAACATCGCACTGGGCGCGAGGCGCGCGCAGTCGGTCCGCAACTTCCTGGTGTCGCGCGGCATCGACCAGGGCCGCATGCGAACGATCTCCTACGGCAAGGAGCGGCCGGTGGCGGTTTGTAACGATATCTCGTGCTGGTCGCAGAACCGCCGTGCGGTGACGGTCCTGAACGCCAGTTCATAAAGCTGAACGAATCCGTTGCTGATGAAGCCGGCGTCGCCCATCGACGCCGGCTTCGTTGTATGTGATCGGCGGGTCTTGTCCGGGCTTGGTCTTGTCTTCGCTTGAACGTCATTTGTCTCTATCGCATTTCTGCTTTACAGCCTCGCTCACAGGCCTGTTTTCAATGTCTCGCCGATCCGGTCGTCAGGGCAGCATGTCATTCATGTTTCTTCCACGGAGCGCCGCCGCGATCCTCGCAGCGCTCGTCGTTTTCTCGTGCCAGGCATTTTCGTCGCGGGCGCTCGCCCAGACCGACGATGATCCCGAGATCCGGATCCAGCGGCTCGAAAACCAGCTCCGGCAACTGACCGGTCAGAACGAGGAGCTGCAATATCGCAATCGCCAGCTCGAGGAGCGGCTGCGGCAACTGCAGAGCGCAGCGCCCGGCGGCGCCGCCGCGGCGCAGCCGAGCGCGGCCGCGCCGGCGCAGGCCAATCCCGCCTACGGCCAGCCTCCACAGCCGGCCTATGGCCAGCAGCAATATGGCCAGCAGCAGTACGGCCAGCCGCAACAGGCCTCTCCCCAGCAGCAGCCGGGCTATGCGCAGCCGCAGGCCGGCGCGCCGGTGCAAATCGTCCAGGAGCCCGCGGCCCCTGGCCGGGGCCGCCGCGGCGATGCGTTCGATCCGAGCCAGAATCCGACGGCTCCCGGCGCCCCGCAAGCGCTCGGCGGCGGCCAGTTGCCGATCCAGCCGGGTGGCGGCCAGGCCGCCGGCCGTCCCGCCGGCGATCCCACGACTCTCGCCAACACGGGCGGTCGCTATCCCCAGGGTGCGCCGCCGGCCGCCGCTCCGGGCGCTGGCGGACTGGAGACCGCGCCGCCGCGGCAGACGCCGCGCGACGAATACGACCTCGGCATCGGCTACATGCAGCGCCGCGACTACGCGCTGGCCGAGCAGACGATGCGCAACTTCACCCAGAAATATCCGAACGATCCGATGGTCGGCGACGCGCAATATTGGCTCGGCGAGAGCTTCTACCAGCGTCAGCAATATCGCGATGCCGCCGAGGTCTTCCTCGCCGTGACGACGAAATACGAGAAGTCGGGCAAGGCGGCGGATGCGCTGCTCCGGCTCGGCCAGTCGCTGGCCGCGCTGAAGGAGAAGGAGGCGGCCTGCGCCGCGTTCGGCGAAGTGACGCGCAAATATCCGCGCGCGTCGGCGGGCGTGAAGGCGACGGTCGATCGCGAGCAGAAGCGGGTGAAGTGCTGAACGCCCCCGGGCGAGGGTAGGCCTCTCGCCTACGACCGACGGGGCGGGTAGGCTGCGGCGCCATGTCGAAGGCCGGTACCGAAGATGATCTTGCGATCTCCGCCGCCGAAGCGGAGCGCTTGTTCGCGCCGCTTTCGGCGGCGCCCGTGCTGGTGCTCGCCGTATCGGGCGGTCCGGATTCGATGGCTCTGATGTGGCTCGCGGCGCGGTGGCGCGCGGGGCTTGCGCAGGGGCCGCGCCTTGTAGCTGTGACGGTCGACCATGCTCTGCGGCGCGACTCCGCCCGTGAAGCCCGCATGGTGAAGGAGACCGCGCGGCGGCTCGCAATTCAACATCGGACCTTGCGCTGGAACGATGAGAAGCCGGACACCGGGATTCCCGAAGCGGCGCGCCTGGCAAGATACCGCCTGCTGGCGCGCGCGGCGCGGCAGGCGGGCGCCGGACACGTCGTCACCGCCCACACCCGTGACGACCAGGCCGAGACCGTGCTGATGCGGCTCTTGCGTGGCAGCGGCATTGCAGGGCTCGCGGCGATGGCACCGCTCAGCGAGCGGGAAGGGCTGTTGCTGGCGCGGCCTCTGCTCGACGTTGCCAAGGCCAGGCTGGTGGCGACGCTGCGCTCGGCCGGGATCCCCTTCGCAGATGATCCGACCAATCAAGATTTCGCCTTCACCCGGCCGCGGCTGCGCGCTCTGATGCCGGCTCTGGCCGCCGAGGGCGGTGATGCCCGGACGCTGGCGACGCTGGCCGACCGGCTCGGACGGGCCAATGCCGCGATCGAATTGATGGCGGATGGCGCCGAACGCTATCTCGCATTGCGAGCGGCCGGCACCGGGCCCGGACAGGCGGATCACGGCGAGACCTTCGAGGCGCGCGCCTTTGTCGCACTCCCGGCAGAAATCAAACTGAGGCTGCTGATGCGCGCCATCAATCGCATTGGCACTGAAGGTCCCGTGGAACTCGGCAAGGCCGAGGCGCTGCTGGCGCGGCTGGACCGGACTCTTGCGGGGAACGCAGATGGCGGTACGTCTGCTCCGGGCAGGCTAAAACAGACCCTGGCTGGTGCACTGGTAAGCATGACGCGAGGCGCGATCCGCATCACGCCCGCGCCGCCGCGGCGGTCGGGCGCGACTTGAAGCGGCTCGTCGCTTTCGCGGACCCTTAACCACCGGCCCTGGCAGCGGTTTCCCGCGCTTTTTTTGAGCGGGAATCGGGCTAGGATGCGATAAATAGTCCTTTCTAGTTCCCTTGGCATTGCCGCGAGTGGTACCTAGATTACGAGACGGTCGACCGGGGGATTCCCTCGTGGCTACCCAGGGATGAGTCCGAGGACGAACGGCCGCGATCCGCGCGACCACGAAGGAAAATCGATGAACGCCAATCTGCGCAATTTCGCCCTTTGGGTCATTATTGTCCTGTTGCTGTTGGCGCTGTTCACACTCTTCCAGAACCCGGGGCAACGCGCGTCGTCGACCGACATCAACTTCTCGCAGTTGTTGACCGAGGTCGATCAGGGCAATGTGCGCGACGTCGTGATCCAGGGGCCGGAGATTCACGGCACCTTCAAGAACGGCTCGTCGTTCCAGACCTACGCGCCGAGCGATCCGAACCTCGTGAAGCGCCTGTACGACGCCAAGGTCAACATCCAGGCCAAGCCGCCCGGCGACAACGTGCCGTGGTTCGTGTCGCTGCTGGTGTCGTGGCTGCCCTTCATCGCGCTGATCGGCGTCTGGATCTTCCTCTCCCGGCAGATGCAGGGCGGCGCCGGCAAGGCGATGGGCTTCGGCAAGTCGCGCGCCAAGATGCTGACCGAGGCGCACGGCCGGGTGACGTTCGAGGACGTCGCCGGCGTCGACGAGGCCAAGCAGGACCTGCAGGAGATCGTCGAATTCCTGCGCGATCCCGGCAAATTCCAGCGGCTCGGCGGCCGCATTCCGCGCGGCGTGCTGCTGGTCGGCCCTCCCGGCACCGGCAAGACGCTGATCGCGCGTGCGGTGGCCGGCGAAGCCAACGTGCCGTTCTTCACCATTTCGGGTTCTGACTTCGTCGAGATGTTCGTCGGCGTCGGCGCCAGCCGCGTCCGCGACATGTTCGAGCAGGCCAAGAAGAACGCGCCCTGCATCATCTTCATCGACGAAATCGACGCCGTCGGTCGCCATCGCGGCGCCGGTCTCGGCGGCGGCAATGACGAGCGTGAGCAGACCCTCAATCAGTTGCTGGTCGAGATGGACGGCTTCGAGGCCAATGAGGGCGTGATCCTGATCGCAGCCACCAACCGGCCCGACGTGCTCGATCCTGCCCTGATGCGTCCCGGCCGCTTCGACCGCCAGGTCGTGGTCTCGAACCCGGACATCATCGGCCGCGAGCAGATCCTCAAGGTTCATGTCCGCAAGGTGCCGCTGGCGCCGGACGTCAACCTCAAGACCATCGCCCGCGGCACGCCCGGCTTCTCCGGCGCCGACCTGATGAACCTCGTCAACGAGGCTGCTCTGACCGCCGCTCGTCGCAACAAGCGGATGGTAACGCAGTCCGAGTTCGAGGAGGCCAAGGACAAGGTGCTGATGGGCGCCGAGCGCCGCTCGATGGTGATGACCGAGGAAGAGAAGATGCTGACCGCCTATCACGAGGCGGGACATGCGATCGTCGGCCTCAACGTCCCGAGCCACGACCCGATCCACAAGGCCACCATCATTCCGCGCGGCCGCGCGCTCGGCATGGTGCAGTCGCTGCCCGAGGCCGACCGTCACTCGCATACCCGTGAGTGGTGCGTCTCGAAGCTCGCGATGATGTTCGGCGGCCGCGAGGCCGAGGTGCAGAAGTTCGGTGCGGAGAAGGTGACCAATGGCGCCACCGGCGACATCCAGCAGGCCACCAACCTCGCCCGCGCTATGGTCATGGAATGGGGCATGTCGGACAAGCTCGGCCGCGTGCGCTACCAGAGCAATGAGCAGGAGGTCTTCCTGGGTCATTCGGTGGCGCGCTCGACCAACATCTCCGACGATACCGCCCGCCTGATCGACTCCGAAATTCGCGGCCTGATCGAGGCCGGCGAGCAGGAGGCGCGCCGCATCATCACCGAGAAGCGCGATGACTGGGAAGCGATCGCCCAGGCGCTGCTCGAATACGAGACGCTGACCGGCGAGGAGATCAACGACCTCCTGAAGGGCAAGAAGCCGAACCGCGAATCGGCGGTCGAGCCGTCGACGCCGCGCGCGTCGGCCGTGCCGCCGGCCGGCAAGCCGCGGCCGCGGCCCGATCCGGGCCTGGAGCCACAGCCGCAGGCGTGAGCCAGGGTGATATGCAACGGACTTCCGACGGTCAGCCTATCTGATCCGGAAGATCGAGAGAGACGACAGGCCCGGCTTACAGCCGGGCTTTTCGTTTGTTTGGAGTCGTGCCGGCGGCAGTCCGTTTCGCGCGCGGTGGGCGCGCGTTCTGTTTGTCAGGTCTTTCGTTGACGGGTTGCCGCGCCGCGGACCGCCTCCAGCGCCGCGCATCACGGCTTGTCGAACCAGGCCTTCCACTGCGGGACGGCGGTCGCGAACGTGCCGCGATGGCTGGTCGGCCCCGTCGACACCGCCTCGACCTTGCTGTTGCCGGCCCCGATCGCCTGCTGGTAGGTCATCGCCAGCCGGCCGAGACCGGTCGAGATCGCCTCGTCGGTCTCGCCGTAATAGTTGCGCACCGGCGTCTTGATGATCCAGCGATAGGCTTGCGTCTGCGCGACCAGGCGGCCGTAGGCCGACGCCGCGAAATACTGCGCATCGAAATAGTCGGGCTTGAGCAGCTCGTGCAGATCGGTCGGGACGTCGGCGACGTTGAAGGGCTCGCGCTCATAGGCCTTGCGGGCGACGTCGTAATAGCTGTCGCTGATCACCGAGCGCGCCAGCCCCGGCACGCTGTAATAGTTCTCGAACGCGAACGCCGACAGGATGAACAGCGAATTGACCCAGGCGGCGTCGTTCTTGCGCGGGAAGTTCAGGAAGCCGTTCAGCGCGACGAACACATCGACCGGCGCGCTCGCCGTCGCCGCTGCCGCGACCTGCACGCCGGCGCTTTCGAGCTTCTCGAGAAAGGCCATGGTCACGAAGCCGCCTTGCGACCAGCCGGCGATGTCGAGCCTGGCGCTCGTCAGCTTCATCTGGTCGAGCACGGCGCGGCTCGCCCGCAGCATGTCGTAGGTGGCCTGCTGATGGCTGGCCTTCACCATGTAGCCTTCCGGCTCGGTCGAGATGCCCATTCCGAAATAGTCTGCGCCGATCAGCAGATAGCCTTGTCCTGCGAACTGCGCGATCATCAGCTGCGTCTCGGGCGACTGCTCCGGAAACGATGGCACCTCCTGCTTTCCGTACACCGTGCCGTGCTGATAGGACACCATCGGCAGGCTGGTCTCGCCGGTCTCGGGCACCGCGAGCAGGCCGCTCGCCGTGATCGGCTTGTTGCCGCGCTCGGGGACGACGGACGCATAGGTGACGCGATAGAGCCGCACGGCGTTGCGGGCCGGGGTGTAGGTCACCGGGACGCCGGCGAATTTCGGCGTATCGACGGTGAGGATGGTGTTCAGCCGGGCGACGTCCCAGCGGGCCAGATACTCATAGCTCACGTCGGAGGAGACGCGGACCGGACCCTTGTCCTGGGCGCGGCTTGCGGCCGGCCAAATGGTGCAGACGAGCAGCGCGATGAGGGCGCGATAAACGAACATGGGATCTCCCCGGCCTGCCGCCGTTGGTTGCATTCGGACCCCTGCGATACAGATCGCGCGTAAACAATCGGTGCGGCGCCGGCGGTCGCGCGCCGTCGCCCACGCTTAAGCCTTCTTCAAGCGTCCCCGCCTATGTCTCGATCGGGAGGCGCCCATGCAGGCGCGGGGCGAGGTCCAGATGGCTGACAATCCTGATGCCGCCGCGATCCCATCGCAGCGTCGTGACGTTCCGCTCGGCCTGTTCGCGGCCTGCTTCGCGCTCGCCTGCATCAACGCCTCGTTCTTCCCGGCCGGGCTGTGGTCGGGCACCTGGATCTGGGACCAGGCGGGTCTCGGCATTCCCACCGATTTCGTTAATGTCTGGGCGGCCGGCAAGCTGGCGCTGCAGGGACATCCGGCGCTGGCCTGGGACTGGGACGTGCAGCGCCAGGTCGAGCTCGACCTGCTGCGGCAGGATTTCCCGGGCTACTTTGCCTGGCACTATCCGCCGCCGTTCCTGTTCGTCGCAGCGTTCCTGGCGCAGTTTCCCTACACGCTCGCCTTCGTCGGCTGGGTCTATGCCAGCTTTGTTCCCTATGCGCTCGCGATGCGCGCGATCGTCGGCCGCGGCTTCGGCCTGCTGCTCGCAGCCGGCTTTCCGGCCCTGTTCTCGAACGCGCTGGTCGGGCAGAACGGATGCCTCACCGCCGCGCTCGTCGGCGGCACGCTCTATCTGCTGCCGGTGCGGCCGGTGCTGGCGGGGATCTGTCTTGGGCTCCTGACCTACAAGCCGCAATATGGCCTGCTCTTCCCGATCGTGCTGATCGCCACCCAGCGCTGGACAGCCTTCGTCTCTGCGAGCGTCACCGGCATCGTTCTGGCGCTGCTGTCATGGCTCGCCTTCGGGCCGGAGAGCTGGCAGGCCTTCTTGCATTGGCTGCCGATGTTCTCGCAGGCGTTCCTGACCGAGGGCAAGGCGACCTGGTGGAAGCTGCAGAGCCTGTTTTCGCTCGTGCGCTATTTCGGCGGCTCGGAAGCGCTCGGCTGGACCTTCCAATGGGTGCTGACCGCAGCCGTTGCGGTCGTGCTGGTGACGCTGTGGCGCAGCCCGGTGCGCTACGCGCTGAAGGCGGCGGCGCTGGCCGTCGGGCTGCTGCTGACGACGCCCTATTTGTTCATGTACGACATGATGGTTCAGGCCATCGCGGTGGCATGGCTGGTGCGGATCGGCCTCGCCGACGGCTTTCGCCGCTACGAGCTGCCCGCGCTCGGCGGCATCGCGGCGCTTCAGATCACGTTCATGCTGTCCGGGATTCCGCTCGGGCTTGCGGCCAATCTGATCCTGGCCGGCCTGGTGCTGGCGCGCGCCGGCTCGTGGTGGCGTCGGCAGCCGGCGCCCGCCGCGGCGGCGCTCGCGAGCGCCTGACACACCGGTTGGGGCCGGGCAGGGTCATGATTTCCCTTGTCTTCCTTCGTGAACAGGTGTTCAGTTCTTCCCAGCCATTTGTGAGGTCGATCCTCCAAAAACACTGAACCAGCGTTCGCCGGGTGCCCTGGACGAGCGCGTCCGGGACGAGAAACGCCATGGTCTATCGGCGAACCCATCAGGTCGTGAAGCGGCTCGCGGCCCGCCGCAGCGCGATCCTGGCTGCCGCCCGCGAAACCGCCGCGGAAGGCGGCATGTCTGCCGTCCAGATCGCCCCGGTGGCGATCCGGGCCAATGTCGCAGCCGGCACCGTCTATCGCTACTTTCCCTCCAAGGCGGATCTGATCTCGGAGCTGATCGCGGAAGTCTCGCGCGATGAGCTCGCCGCCGTCCGGCGCGCCGCCGATGCCGCGCCCGGTCCATCCTCGGCGCTGGCTGCCGCGGTGTCCACGGTCGCAGTGCACATCCTGTCGCAGCGCAAGCTCGCCTGGGGCATCCTGGCCGAGCCCGTCGACGTCGACGTGACGGCGTCACGGATCGCGAGCCGCCGCGAGATCGTCGGCGAGATCGCCTCACGGATCGACGCGGCCGTCCGTGCCGGCCACCTTCCGGCGCAGGACACCCAGTTGGCCGCGACCGCGCTGCTCGGCGCGCTGCACGAGGCGCTGGTGGGGCCGCTGGCGACCGAGAATCCCGACGACCCTGCCAAGCTCCGCGACACCGTTCAGGCGGTCACCCTGCTGGCGCTGCGCGCGGTCGGCGTCATGGATGCGCGTGCGCGCGGTCTCGTCGTGCAGGCCGTGCTGCCGGTCAGGAGCCTGGTCGGCGCGTAGTCCGCGCCGCCCATGCCTTACCCTTGGGACGCAAGGCCGCGCTTAAGCAAGGATTCACCCGTCGCGGCGATGGTGAGGCTGGCGTGCCGCGAGAGCACCGCCTTGCCCCACTCCAGGTGCCTCCTCAGACGATGTCGATTGCACGCAACCCTCTGGCGACGCGCCTCGTCATCGCCGGATCGGCCGCCGCCGGCGCTGTCTATGCATATCTCGCCGGCGAGGACATCAACTGGGACTGGCAGAACTATCACGACTATGCCGGCTTCGCGCTGCTGCATGGCCGCTTCGACATCGACGTCGCGCCTGGCGGCTTTCAGAGCTTCCTCAATCCGCTGATCTACCTGCTGCCTTACGCGGTCCGCCACGGGCTCGATGCGCCGTGGTGGGGCGTCGCGCTGGGCGCGCTGCACGGCCTCAATCTCGCGCTGGTCTATTGGGTTGCGCGCGTGCTGCTCCGGCGCGCGGCTGACGCGTTCACGCTCAGCGCCGCGCTCATCATCGCCGCCCTCAGTCCGATGGCGCTGTCCGAGGTCGGCACCAGCTTCGCCGACATTCTCACGACCATTCCGATCCTCGCCGGCATCGCGCTGATCTTCGGGGAGGATGATGAGCGCGGCCGCCGTTTCGTCGCCGCGGGCCTGCTGATCGGCGCGGCCACGGGATTGAAGCTCACCAATGCGACGTTTCTGGTCGGAGCGGGCGTGTCGCTGCTGCTGGTGGCGCGGCCGTGGCGCGCGATCGTCGCATTCGGCGCGGGCAGTTCGGCCGGCGTGATTGTGACCGCGGGGCCGTGGGCGCTGAAGATGGCGCGCGAATACGGCAGCCCGCTGTTTCCGTTCTACAACACGATCTTCCGTTCGCCCGAAGCGCCGCAGGCCTCGATCGTCGATACGCGCTTCATGCCGCAGGGACTGCTCGATGCGCTCGCCTATCCGTTCTACTGGGTGATCGGCAAGCATCCCTCGTCGGAATGGCCGTTCCGCGATCCGCGTCTCGCCGTCGTGATCGTGCTGCTCATCGCGCTGATCGTCACCGGCCTGTGGCAGCGGCGTGAAGTGTTGGCGCTGCGCGACCGGCGCCTCCTGATCTTCTTCTGGCTCAGCTACGTCCTGTGGGTGCTGGCCTTCTCGATCCAGCGCTATCTGATGCCGCTCGAGCTGTTGTCGGCGCCGCTGATCGTGCTGCTGCTCATCCGCCTGGTCGATGCTTGGCGTGCAGACGCTGGGCCGGTCGCGTCACCATCGCGGCGGATGACGCAGGCCGTCACGGTGATGGCCGCGCTCGGCATCGCGCTGGCGTCGCAGCCGACCGACTGGATGCGGCGGCCATGGTCCGATCCCTACCGGCCGCAGCTCGCGGCGGACCTGCAGCGTCCCGCGACGTTCCTGCTGCTGCAGAAGCCGCTCGGCTACGTCACGTCGTTCCTGCCACAGGGCTCGCGCGTCTATCAGTTGTCGGAGCTCGTGGTGCCGATCGTGCCCGGCGGCGTGCTGGACCGCCGGGTTCGCAACGGCCTGGCCAATCCGCTGCCGGGAGGCGTGTGGGCGCTGTATTTCTCCAAGAGCCCGGCCGACAACCCGCCGCGGCTCGAGGTGCTTGCGGACTATGATCTCCAGATCGATGCGTCGCGCGGCTGCGAGCGCATCCCCGGCGCCGCCGGCATTGCCATCGAGGCCTGTCCGGTGATCGCGCGGGCCAAGCCCCCGTCCACGGCCGGACTGGGCGCGATCGATAGGACCCAATAGGTCGTCTCAGATATGGGCGTCGCTCGACGGCCCGACATAGGCGATGCGCACCATGTTCGTGGTGCCGGGTGTGCCGAGCGGCACGCCGGCGACGATGATGACGCGCTGTCCGGCGCGGACGAAGCCGTCGCGGAAGGCAATCGAGCCGGCGCGCTCGACCATGTCGTCCTGGTCGCGCGCGTCCTCGGCCACCACGCAGTGCACGCCCCACACGACCGACAGGCGGCGTCCGGTTGCCAGGTTCGGGGTGATCGCGACCACCGGCGGCTTCGGCCGCTCGCGCGCGACGCGGATCGCGGTGGAGCCGGACGAGGTCCAGCAGATGATCGTAGGAAGATCGAGATTTTCGGCGATCCGGCGTGCGGCTTCGGCGATCGCATCGCCCGCGGTCGATTCCGGCTCGGGGCGCTGCGCCGCGATCACCGAGCGATAGACCACGTCGCGCTCGACCTCCTCGCCAATGCGGTTCATGGTCGAGACCGCCTCGACCGGGTATTTGCCGGCGGCCGACTCGGCCGACAGCATGATCGCGTCGGCGCCTTCATAGACCGCAGTGGCGACGTCGGAGACCTCGGCGCGCGTCGGCACCGGCGACTGGATCATCGATTCCAGCATCTGTGTCGCGACCACCACCGGCTTGCCGGCGCGGCGCGCCAGCCGCGTCATCTGCTTCTGCAGGCCGGGCACGCGCTCTAGCGGCAGCTCGACGCCAAGGTCGCCGCGCGCCACCATCAAAGCATCGGAGACGTCGACGATGTCGTTGAGCCGGTCGATCGCCTGCGGCTTCTCGATCTTCGACATCACGGCGGCGCGGCCGCGGATGATCTTCTTGGCTTCCAGCACGTCGTCGGCGCGCTGCACGAAGGACAGCGCGATCCAGTCGATGCCGATGTTCAAGGCTGCATCGAGGTCGGCGCGGTCCTTCGGCGTCATCGCCGAGACCGGCAGGTCGGTGTCCGGTAGGCTCACGCCCTTGCGGTCGGACATCTTGCCGCCGATCACGACCCGGGTGACGGCGCGGGTCGGCGAGGTCTCCTCGGCGATCAGCCGCACCTTGCCGTCATCCAGCAGCAGCGCATGTCCCGGCTGCAGGGCGGCCAGGATTTCCGGATGCGGCAGATGGACCCGCGTCGCATCGCCCGGTGTCTTGTCGGAATCGAGCACGAAGCTCTGGCCGTTGTTGAGCTGAACCGGGCCGTCGGCGAAGGTGCCGAGCCTGAGCTTCGGACCCTGGAGATCGACCAGAATGCCGATCGGGCGGCCGTAGCTCGCTTCGACGCTGCGGATCGTCGTCACCAGCTCCCGCAGCTTGTCGTGCGGGGTGTGGCTCATGTTGATCCTGAATATGTCGGCCCCGGCCTCGAACAGCTTGCGAATCATCGCGCTGTCCGAGGAGGCGGGGCCGAGCGTGGCGAGGATCTTGATGCGTCGCAGCCGCCTCATGGCTTGGGTGCTTGCCCTGGCGGCAGGGCCGGTGCGGCTGCCGGCGGCGCACCTTGCGGCCCATTGGGCAGACCTGGAACGTTGCCTCCGGGTCCCAACGTACCGGGAATTCCGGGCACGCGCTGCTGCGCCGGCTGCTCATTGGCCTCCGTGAGCTGCACCGTCCAGGCGCGCTGGTCGCCGGTGTCGACCTCGAAGAAGCCGGTGCGGTCGAAGCCGCGAGCCAGGCAATTGTCGGTGCCCTTGATGGTGAATTCCTTGTCGCGCGAGCACATGAAGGCCTGTCCCGACCATTCACCGCCGCGGTCATAGTCGAGCGCGTAGATGTAATAATAGCGTGCCACCAGCGTGCCCTTGAGAAGGGTCTCGCAGCTGCGTGACGACACGTTCCACCAGCCTTCCGTGGTCCAGCCTTCAGCGTCCTTGTAGCCGAGGGCGATCCCGACCCGGCTGGAGGTGTTGTTGCAGAGCCGGAAATCGGCGGCCGCCGGAGTGGACGACAGACAGAGCGCGGCCAGCCCAAGCAGCGAAAGCAGTCCGTAGCCAGGGCGGAAGGGATTGCGATGCAGGAGAGAGGAGATTTTGGGGATCATTGCGCGACGCTATATCAACCGTTGAACGATGTCGCTGGGCTTGGCTGCGGCTGTCAACGCCATGACGATCTCGTGCGAAGCCGCTGCGATCCAGCGCCTCGCTCCTCCTGACGGCGCTGCGATATGGCCAAATCTGCGACGAAGCCTCATTATATAGCAGACATCCGTCATGGCGCGGAACAGGGAACAAAGAGATGACGATGGACAGCACCACCCGGACCGAACTCGAAGCCGCCGCCTTTCGCCGGCTCGTCGAGCATCTGCGGACCAGAACCGACGTTCAGAACATCGATCTGATGAATCTGGCGGGGTTCTGCCGCAACTGCCTCTCCAACTGGCTGAAGGACGCCGCCGACGCCCAGGGGGCGCCAATGACCAAGGACGAGAGCCGCGAGGCGGTCTATGGCATGCCTTACGAGGAATGGAAGGCGAAGTACCAGCGCGAGGCCAGCGCCGAGCAGCGCGAAGCCTTCAAGAAGGCGCATCCGGGCCACTGATTCCTAAACGAGCGCGCAGGAGACGCGCTTTACTGCCGTTCGCGCGCGAGCCCAGACTTGGCAGGGGCTTCGAAGGCGAATCGGGTCCTGCGCAGGATGGCGACGAAACACAAGTGGCGCGGCCGGCTTCTGTGGGCTTCACGCTACGCAGGCCAACAAGATGTGGGCCGCTCTGTGGATGAGGACGATGTCGCCTTGACGCGGGGCACGCCAGATTTGAGGGTCGCGGCGAACATGTAGCGCCCTTTGGCGCCTTCCTTGGACACACGAGTTCCGCTCAGGAGTATCAGATGGCCACCTCCGCCGCCGCGAAGGACGACGACTCGCCCGCGACCCGCTTTGCCGTAGACCAGCTCAAGTCGATCATCGAGCGGATCGAGCGTCTCGAGGAGGAGAAGAAGGCGATCTCCGAAGACATCAAGGATGTCTACGCCGAGAGCAAGGGCAATGGCTTCGACGTCAAGGCGCTGCGCACGATCATCCGGCTGCGCAAGCAGGACCCGAACGAGCGCCAGGAAGAGGAAAGCATCCTCGAGACCTATATGCAGGCGCTCGGAATGATCTGAGCAGCGGCCTCGATCACCTGGAGCAGACCTCGGCTGCCCCTGACGGGGCATTCGCTTTCTCCCGGTTCGCCTCGGCGCGCCGGCGGCATGCGGCCATCGACGCTGCACTCCAGCTCGTCAATGCTGAGGAGAACGACGAACCGGCTGCCGCGGCGTCAGCGCAAGGCTGCCGCGCGCATGGCGAAGGATTTGGTTTCGAGCTTGACGATCGCCGGCCCTGTGAACTGATCGTAGCTTAGTCCCGGCGTCGGCTCGGCGGTGAAGCTCATCGCCAGCGCGACCTGCGGCTTGACGAAATAGCTGCGCATCACGGTGAGATCCACGTCGCCCATTTTCGTCACGGACATCGATGACGACGCGCTCGGCGTCAGCATGATGGCCCGCATCCAGGTCGAATCGGGACCCTTGGCCGCCGAGATTCGCGTCGCCATCGTGATGGCGCCGTCCTGACCTTGGCCGTTCTTCGCGGCCGCGGGGGCGGCCTCAGGCACCGGCGCGACGCTGCGGGTCGCCGGGCGGGAGTTTCGCACCGGGATGGGGGCCGTGGAGGCGACATTGGCGCGATCGAGCGGAGAGGAGGCCGGGGGTGCGAAGGCCATGGCCTGCATCAGGCTTGCGGTCTGCTGCTGATCGATCGATGACAGCGCACGGCGCGCCGTGATCGCGGCAACCTGCTCGGGGGTGGCCTGCTTCGGCGTGCCGGGATTGTCACCCCAGAAGCCGCGCGAATTGATGATGTCGGCGACGCTCTGCGGCGCGCCGTCCCTGGATTTGCTGCCGACGGCGCTTGTCGTTTCGGACTTCGTCTCGGGCTTGGTCGCCGCGGGCTGAGCGGCAGATTGCGCATCCGCGGAGGCCAATTGCAGGGCATTGGCGATCTTGCCGCGCGTGGTGGCGGCTTTGCTGTCCACCGATCGCTCGACGGTCCGGCCGTCCTTGTCGGAGCTCTTGTCAGCCGGCTTCGCGGCGAGTGCCGCGGTCTGGACCGGCTTGGCGTCGGCCTTGCTCTCGCTCTCGCCAGACTCCTCGTCATCCTCGCTCGGACGACCGCGGAACAGCCGTGCAAACAGATTGGGGCGGCTGGACGACGCGTCATCGCCATTGCCGCGTTTCTCGATCTCGGCCTTGGCCAGCTCATAGCCCTTGAGCGGAACGCCGTTGCTCGGCACGTGAACGGTCTTGCCGTCCGGGAACACGCGGGCGAGCTGGTCAGCCGTCATCCGCGGCCAGTGCCGGATGTTGCCGGTGTCGAGGTGCACGAAGGGCGAGCCGGAAGTCGGGTAGAAGCCGACGCCGCCGCGCTGCAGGCGCAGGCCGGCGAAGCGGATCTGCTCCAGCGGCACGTTGGGAATGTAGAAATCCATCGCGTGGCCCAGCATGTGCTGGCTGTGCCGCGCCACCCCGGAATGCGCCGAGCGACGGCGCAGCATCGAGTTGGTGGCGGGCGACCGGTACGACGAGATGATCTGGATCGGCTGCTTGGCGTCGACGTCGCGATAGACCTCCCAGAGGATGTCGAACAGGCGGCGGTCCATGACCGTCTCGTCCTGGGTACGCCAGTCGCGGAGGAAGTGATTGAGCTTCTTCAGCGCGTCTTCGTCATAGCGGCCCTCGCGCTTGAAGGTGACCGTCAGGTCCTCGCCGGAATGGGTGTGGTGGAAGGAGAGGGTGTGGGTTTCATTCAGCGCCGCCGCGTCATGCACCGAGCCGGCGCCGACGAGCAGCAGCAGCGCCGCCAGCCCGCATTGGCATCCAGCCTTCCAACCCGCCCTCGTGAGCGAAACAGATTGGCGCGCGAAAACAGACAGCAAGATGCAGCCACCCCGTCGACGAGCGTTTACTCGATGACCCTCTTGCGGCCCGTCCGGCGGAAGAGAGAGGAAACGCTTACCTAAGGCGGGATGGTTAAGGGATACTGACCGACCCGCCCCCCAATTACCCTTAACATATACTCTTGAGTGTGGCGAAAAAGAGCCATCGAATCTTGGTTGATCATTGTGGTTAACCTAAAGCAAAGGCCCCGCCGATCGGCGAGGCCTTTGATCTCAAAATGGAAATTTTGACCGTGATCGGCGGCCTGATCAGCGGGTGAAGACCCGCCGGGCAGGGCGGCCGACCGGCGCCGGCGGCGTCGGCAGGCCGCCGCCGCCGAACAGGCGCTCGAAGAAGTTCGGGCCGGAGGAGAAGCTGTTGTCGCTGATGTTGACCGAGTTCGGCAGCGGCCCCTTCGGACGCGCGTAGCTCGGTTGGGCGTGAGCGACGACGTTCTCGAGATCCTTGCCGCGGTTGTTCTTCAGGATCGAGATCATGGTCGCGTCGCGGCCATAGATGTCCTTGCGGAATTGCAGCTTGCCGGCATCGTCGACGAAGGCGGTCTGGTAGGTGATGTTGACCGGGATCGGCGTCGGGAATTTCAAGTCGATCTCGCTGCGGCCGTACATGCTGCGGATGCGCTCCGGCGTGTAGCGCTCGTTCGGCATGGTGATGTTGAGCAGGACCGACGCGTACTGATCCGGATACTGCACGCGCATGCAGCCATGGCTGAAGGCGCGCTCGTCACGGGCGAACAGGTTCTTGTCCGGCGTGTCGTGCTGATAGACCAGGAACTTGTTCGGGAAGTTGAAGCGGATGCGGCCGAGCGCGTTGGCCTCGCCCGGCGGCTGCGAGATGTGGATCGAGCCGTCGCGCGCGCGCTCCAGCCGCAGGCCCATGCGGTCGAGCACGGTCGGATCCTGCTGCAACGCCGGCAGATACTCGTTGTAGATGATCGACGGCGGCACGTTCCAGGTCGGATTGACCGTGATGAACTTCATCGTCTCGCTGAGCAACGGCGTCGCATGCTGCCCCGGCTTGCCGGTCACCACGCGGGTGGTCCACACCTGCGCGCCGTGCTGCATCACCTTCAGCGTGTAGTCGGGGATGTTGAGGATCACATAAGCGTCGCCGATCGCGGGCGCTCCGAGGTCGCGCGGCAGCCAGCGCCAGCGCTCCATGTTGACGAGGACCGTATCGATCTGCTTGTCGCGCTTGGGCGTGTTGAGCGCCTTCACGGTGCGGTCGTCGAGCACTCCGGTCGGCTTGAGGTCGACGCTTTCCTGGAACTTGCGGACGGCGGCGGCGACCTTGGCGTCATAGCGGATGTCGTCGGCGTTCTCGGTGATGCCGAGCTTGGCGCGCAGCTTGGGCACGCGCGGGTCGGACATCTGCGCCTCGGCCTCCGGCGCATTCTTGCCGTGGGCAGGGGCGTATTTCAGCGGCTGGCCGTCGTCGATGATAACGGGCGCGCCGTCGCTGACGCCGCGCAGCTCGGCGAGCTTGGCCTTCAGCAGCTTGTAGAGCTTGTGCGGCGGGTTGTAGCTCTCCAGCGCCGCGGAGGCATCCTTTGCGCCGGTGACGTTGGCCAACACCTCGTTCGGATCGACCGGATGCTCGGGATATTGGATATCCGCTGAGACCTGCGACCAGTGCATGCGGCCGCTCTGCGCCTGGCGCGCGTAGTCCATCATGCTCTCGGTGAGTCTGAGATCCGCCTCCGCCAGCGCGTCCGGTGCGGAGGCTGCGGCTGCGAAATCCGGCACCGGATAGTCGCCGGGATTGAGGCCATCGGCTGCTGCATCCCTGAGACGGGCGATGACGCCCTTCGCGGCGGCTGTCAGATTGCCGCCCTGGGTCCAGATCGGCGCGTAGTCGCGGCCGGTGTAGAATTTCTCGACGGCGGCGTGTTCGGCCTTGCGGTCGAAATACCTTGTCGCCTTGCTCGCCATCAGGTCGCGCAGACGGTCGGCAACGGGCTGGTCGGCGGCGGGAACGGTGCTGGCGGCCTTGACCGGGTCTGGGACCGTCGCGGTCGCAGGGGCCGCTGCCGGCGGCGTGGCGACGGTCTTGGCGGGATCGGCCGCAGGCGCCGCGGCAGAGTCGAGCGGCTTGGTCGTCGTCTCGGGCGACTTGGCCTGGTCGGGCGACACGGTGGCGGTGGTGTCGAGTTTGAAGTCACTGGCGGTCGGCGGCGGCACGTTGGCCGGCTCGGGGAACGGGATCGCCGCATCGATGGCGAGCTCGGCCGCGCTGTTGCGGGGCGGACCGCTCTGGGCGAAAGCAGAGGTCGAGGACACCGCGAGGAAGGTCGCCGCGACAGCCATGAGCACGCGGTCATATCCGCCACGGGTGGTCACACAATCTCGCATCATCAATCCCTCGGATGATCTGTCCCGGCTGGAACAGGGGTAACAAGGTCGATCCGCCAGCTTCGGCGCGGGTACCGCCTGTGAGGATGGTTCACATCTGCACGCAATGATTCACGCCCAAACGATACTCAAGCCCCATTTCTGCGGCCAGCGCCACACGGGACAACTCACGACAAACTGACTCTTGGGAAACCCCGGCCAAACCGATCGTGCGTTTGTGCCACGCGTTATTTCCTTTGTCTGTCACCGCAAGGCAACGGTTCAGATGTTCCAGTGTTGCCAAGACTTGCGGCCTTTTTCGGACGACAGCCAAGCGCAACCATGGTGGGGATCCGAGCGGCTCAGCCGAGCGGCGGGCTTTCCGTCGTGGGGGTCTCGTCATTGGCTTCGTCGAGCTTGCGGTAGAGCGTCGAGCGTCCGATTTTGAGGCGGCGCGCCACCTCCGACATCTGGCCGCGGTAATGGGCGATGGCGAAGCGGATGATCTCATGCTCCATCTCCTCGAGCGGCCGCACCTCGCCGCTTGCGGTGAGCAGCGGCAGGAACCCGTGCGAGGGCAGAGGGGCAATGGGGACTTCACTCCCCGGCACCATCGCAGGCAGGGGAGGAACGGGCCGCTCCACGGTGAGGGCCGGCGCAGACTCCACCGGCGGTGCGTGGGTGGGAATCAGTGGAAAATCGGCCACGCCGAGCTGGTCGCTCTCGCCCATGACGACGGCGCGGTAGACCGCGTTTTCCAACTGGCGGATGTTACCGGGCCAGTCGAGCTTGGTCAGATAGGCGACGGCCTCGCCGGCGATGCCCGAAATGGCGCGGTTCTCCTCAGCCGCAAACCGCGCGAGGAAATGCCGCAACAGATGCGGGATGTCCTCGCGGCGGGTGCGCAGCGGCGGAACGGTGAGCGGCAGCACATGCAGCCGGTAGAACAGATCCTCGCGGAAGTGGCCCTCCTTGACGCGGTCAAGCAGTCTGCGATTGGTCGCCGAGATGATGCGGACGTCGACCTTGACCGGCTTGCGGCCGCCGACGGCTTCCACGGCGCCCTCCTGCAGGGCGCGCAGCAGCTTGACCTGGGCGGTGAGCGGCAGCTCCGAGACCTCATCGAGGAACAGCGTGCCGCCATGGGCTTCGACGAACTTGCCCATGTGACGCTCGGTCGCGCCGGTGAATGCGCCCTTCTCGTGACCGAACAGGATCGATTCCACCAGATTGTCCGGGATCGCGCCGCAATTGACGGCAACGAACGGTTTCGTCTTGCGCTCGCTGGTGCCGTGGATGGCGCGGGCGAACAGCTCCTTGCCGACGCCTGATTCGCCTTCGATCAGCACCGGGATCGACGAGGTCGCGGCCTTCTCGGCGATGCGCAGGATCGGCGCCATCGCCTCCGCGCGGGTGATGATGTCGGCGAAGGTCAGGCGCCCTTCGCGGCTGTGCCGGATGCGCTGCAACTCGCCCTTCAAGGCCGAGGTATTGAGCGCATTACGCAACGAGACCTGGAGCCGCTCGATGCCGACCGGCTTGACGACGAAGTCCTGCGCGCCGGCGCGCATTGCGGAGACGACGTTGTCGATGCCGCCATGCGCGGTCTGCACGATCACAGGTATCGAGATCCCCATCTCGCGCATCTTGGAGAGGACACCCATGCCGTCGAGGCCGGGCATCACGAGATCGAGCACGATGGCGTCGATGGGGCCGGCATCAGGATTCGTCAGCTTCTCGATGACGGCATCGCCGGTCTCGACGACGACCGCCTCGTAGCCGCATTTCTGCACCATGTTCTCCACCAGCCGGCGCTGGACCGGATCATCATCGGCAATCAAAATGCTGGCAGCCATGGCTTTCCTTGCACGCTACGACTATCTGTCTCGAATCGGGGCACTCTCGCCGACGCCGATTAACGCAACCTTAAACCTCGCTGATCGGGATACACGTTCGAACAACAGGTTACCCATCCGATGACCTCGCGCGCTTCTTCTGCCCTTCGCAAGCCGACCAGATCCGCCCCCCAGACCAAATCCGCCAAGACCAAATCCGCCAAGACCAAATCCAACAAGGCCAAGCCGGCCAAGAAGCCCGCGTCAAAGCCGAAGCCGGTAGAGGTCAAGGCTGCGCGCGGTGCGACGGCCAAATCATCGGCCAAACCGGCAAAGAAGGCCGTCGCGGCAAAGGCCGGCATCGGCGTGCTGCCCGAATGGAATCTCGGCGACCTCTATATGGGCATCGACGCGCCGGAGATCGCTCACGATCTCGCGAAGATGGATTCCGAATGCGTCGCGTTTGAGACCGACTACAAGGGCAAGCTCGCCGAGCATGTCGCGCGCGAGGATGGCGGCGAATGGCTCGCAGAAGCCGTGCGGCGCTACGAGGCGATCGACGATCTCGCCGGGCGGCTCGGCTCGTTCGCCGGTCTTGCGCATGCCGGCGACAGCGTCGATCCGGCGATCTCCAAATTCTACGGCGACATCTCGGAGCGGCTGACGGCGGCGTCGACGCATCTGCTGTTCTTCCCGCTCGAGCTCAACCGCATCGACGACGCCGTGATCGAGCGCGCGATGGAGACGCCCGCGCTCGGCCATTACCGGCCGTGGATCGAGGATCTGCGCAAGGACAAGCCGTATCAGCTCGAGGACCGCGTCGAGCAGCTGTTCCACGAAAAGTCGCAGACCGGATACTCGGCCTGGAACAGGTTGTTCGACCAGACCATCGCTGGCCTGCGCTTCCAGGTCGGGGCTAAGGAGCTCGCGATCGAGCCGACGTTGAACTTCCTCCAGGACCGTGACGGCGCCAAGCGCAAGGCGGCCGCCGAGGCGCTGGCAAAAACCTTCAAGGCCAATGAGCGAACCTTCGCGCTGATCACCAATACGCTCGCCAAGGACAAGGACATCTCGGACCGCTGGCGCGGTTTCCAGGATGTCGCCGACTCCCGCCACTTGAACAATCGCGTCGAGCGCGAGGTGGTCGATGCACTGGTGGCCTCGGTGCGCGCGGCCTATCCGAAGCTGTCGCATCGCTACTACCAGCTCAAGGCGCGCTGGTTCAAAAAGAAGAAGCTGGCGCATTGGGACCGCAATGCGCCGCTGCCCTTCGCCGCCAATGCCACCATTGCGTGGCCGGAGGCCAAGAGCATGGTGCTGACGGCCTATCGCGGCTTCTCGCCGGAGATGGCCGACATCGCGCAGCGCTTCTTCGACCAGAGCTGGATCGATGCGCCGGTGCGGCCCGGCAAGGCGCCGGGAGCGTTCTCGCATCCGACCACGCCGTCGGCGCATCCCTATGTGCTGATGAACTATCAGGGCAAGCCGCGTGACGTAATGACGCTCGCGCATGAGCTCGGCCACGGCGTGCACCAGGTGCTGGCGGCGAGGCAAGGCGCGCTGATGGCGCCGACGCCGCTGACCTTGGCGGAGACCGCGAGCGTGTTCGGCGAGATGCTGACGTTCAAGCGGCTGCTATCCGAGACCAAGGACGCCAGGCAGCGTCAGGCGCTGCTCGCCGGCAAGGTCGAGGACATGATCAACACCGTGGTGCGGCAGATCGCGTTCTATTCGTTCGAGCGCGCGGTGCATACCGAGCGCAAGAACGGCGAGCTGACCGCCGAGCGGCTCGGGCAGCTCTGGCTCTCGGTGCAGACCGAGAGTCTCGGCGAGGCGATCGAGATCAAGCCGGGCTACGAAAACTTCTGGATGTACATCCCGCACTTCATCCATTCGCCGTTCTACGTCTACGCCTATGCGTTCGGCGACTGCCTCGTGAACTCGCTCTATGCGGTCTACGAGCACGCCGCCGAGGGGTTTGCCGAGCGCTATCTGGCGATGCTCGCGGCCGGCGGCACCAAACATTATTCCGAACTGCTCAAGCCGTTCGGCCTGGACGCCAAGGACCCCAAATTCTGGGACGGCGGTCTCTCAGTCATCGCCGGCATGATCGACGAGCTGGAGGCGATGGGGTAGGGGCGTAAAACATTTGTTGAACGGATTGAAGAGGCGCGTTATACATTTGTATAACGCGCCTCTTTTTCGGAGCGGCCTGCTATGAAGATCGAAATCAAGAAGATCGGCAATTCCGACGGCCTGCTGTTGCCGCGCGAACTGATGCAGCGGCTCGATCTCAAACGCGGTCAGCAACTGCACATCGTCGAATTGCCCGGCGGCGGCTTCCAGGCGCTGCCCTATGATCCGGATTTCGAGCGGACGATGGAGATCGCGGACGAGATCATGGATGAGTATCGCGACACCCTGGCCGCGCTCGCCAAATGAGCGAGCAGCAGGGGCCGCTTTGGATCACCTACGAGCAGGCCGTCGCGATCCACGCCCGACAGTTGCGCCGCTTCGGCGGCGCGCCCGGGCCGCGCGACGAGGGCATGCTCCGCTCGGCCCTGGAGCGGCCCATTAACAAATGGAGCTATGAGCAGGCGACGCTTCCCGAGCTTGCCGCAGCCTATGCATTCGGACTGGCCAAGAACCACGCTTTCGTAGACGGCAATAGGCGGATCGCCTTCATGGCGATGATGACGTTTCTGCGGAGAAACGAAATCGCGTTCGCGCCCGAGCCGGCTCAGGCCACCGCCATGATCCTCGCCCTCGCTGCCGGCGAGGTCAGCGAGGCCAGCCTGACGCGCTGGATCCGTGACAATTGGCCTCGCCAATAGGGCGATCGGAAAACGCGATAAAACTGCCTTGCATGCCAGCCGTTGCCCTTGCATCGGCTTTGGGGTATGCGACCTTAACAAAGCATATTTCTCTGGGGGACCCCGATGGCAAACCATGGCGAGATCGCCTACTCGACGGCTGACGGCAACGACTATGTGGCGCATGAGGCCACCTACGAGGGCTTCATCAAGCTGGTGAAGTACGGCACGATCAGCGTCGCTCTCATCGTCATCTTGATGGCTATTTTCCTCGCTTAATGTCGCTCTCGGCCCGCCGGCATCCCCGCCGGCGGGCCTTCAGCTGACTGCCGAAGCCAAGTGCTAACTTGGCGTCATGCTGTAGCCCATGGACGTCCCGCCCTCTTAAAGCTCGCGCGCGCATTCGCGCCGGAGGCCTCATGAAGATTGCCGTCGCCAAGGAAATCGACCCGTTGGAGCCGCGGGTTGCCGCCTCTCCCGACACGGTGAAGAAGTTCAAGGCGTTGGGTGCCGAGATCGCGGTCGAGCCCGGCGCCGGCATCAAATCCGGCCTGCCGGACTCGGAATTCACGGCGGCGGGCGCAACCGTGAGCGCGGAAGCGCTCAAGGATGCCGACATCATCATCAAGGTGAAGCGGCCGGAAGCCTCCGAACTCGCCAACTACCGGCGCGGCGCCTTGGTGTTCGCGATCATGGATCCTTACGGCAATGACGCGGCGCTCAAGGCCATGGCCGATGCCGGCATTGCCTCCTTCGCGATGGAGCTGATGCCGCGCATCACCCGCGCCCAGGTGATGGACGTGCTGTCGAGCCAGGCCAACCTTGCCGGCTACCGCGCCGTGATCGAGGGCGCCGAGGCCTTCGGCCGCGCCTTCCCGATGATGATGACCGCGGCCGGCACCGTGCCGGCGACCAAGGTGTTCGTGATGGGCGTCGGCGTCGCCGGCCTGCAGGCAATCGCAACCGCGCGCCGGCTCGGCGCCATGGTCTCTGCGACCGACGTGCGGCCGGCCACCAAGGAGCAGGTGGAGAGCCTCGGCGCCAAGTTCCTGGCGGTCGAGGACGAGGAGTTCAAGAACGCCCAGACGGCCGGCGGCTACGCCAAGGAGATGTCCAAGGAGTACCAGGCCAAGCAGGCGGCGCTGACGGCGGAACACATCAAGAAGCAGGACGTCATCATCACCACGGCGCTGATTCCCGGCCGTCCGGCGCCGCGCCTCGTCACCATGGAGATGGTGAAGTCGATGCGCCCGGGCTCGGTGCTGGTCGACCTCGCGGTCGAGCGCGGCGGCAATGTCGAGGGCGTCAAGCTGGGCGAGACCGTCGAGATCGACGGCGTCAAGATCATCGGCTACGCCAATCTCGCCGGCCGGGTCGCAGCTTCCGCCTCCGGTCTCTACGCCCGCAACCTATTTTCCTTCATCGAGACGATGATCGACAAGAAGGAAAAGACACTGGCGGTCAACTGGGACGACGAACTGGTCAAGGCCACGGCTTTGACAAAGGATGGCGCCATCGTCCACCCGAACTTCCAGCCGAAGGCCTAAGGAGCAGAGCCATGGAACATGTCGTCCAAGCCGTCGACCCCTTCGTTTTCCGGCTGTCGATCTTCGTGCTGGCGGTGTTCGTCGGCTATTTCGTGGTGTGGTCGGTGACGCCGGCCCTGCACACGCCGCTGATGTCGGTGACCAACGCGATCTCCTCGGTGATCGTGGTCGGCGCGCTGCTCGCGGTTGGCGTTCCCATGCTGTCGAGCGGCAGCGGTCTGGCGCGGGCGTTCGGCTTCATCGCGCTGATCTTCGCCTGTGTGAACATCTTCGGCGGCTTCCTCGTCACCCAGCGCATGCTGGCGATGTACAAGAAGAAGTCCAAGTAACAACGCCGCACGACGCGGGATGACAGGCACAACGGGGCATCTGCAATGAACGCCAATCTGTCGGCACTCCTTTATCTCGTGGCAGGTGTGCTGTTCATCCTGTCTCTTCGCGGGCTGTCGAGTCCGGCCTCCAGCCGGCAAGGCAATTTCTTCGGCATGGCCGGCATGGCGATTGCGGTCGCCACCACGCTGGCCGGGCATCCCCCGGCAGATGCGATCGCCTGGATCCTCGTGGTCCTCGGCGTTGCGATCGGCGGCGGCATCGGTGCGGTGATCGCGCGCCGGGTGCCGATGACGTCGATGCCCGAACTCGTGGCGGCGTTCCACTCGCTGGTCGGCATGGCCGCGGTGCTGGTCGCCGCCGGCGCGTTCTTTGCGCCCGAAGCCTTCGACATCGGTACGCCCGGCAACATCCATCCGCAGAGCCTGGTCGAAATGTCGCTCGGCGTCGCCATCGGCGCGCTGACCTTCACCGGCTCGGTCATCGCCTTCCTGAAGCTCTCGGCACGGATGAGCGGCGCGCCCATCATCCTGCCGGCGCGCCACATCATCAACATTGCGCTCGCCGTTGCGCTCGTCTTCTTCGTGGTCCGTCTGGTGATGACGGGCGGCGGGTTTGACTTCCTGATGGTGACGCTGCTGGCGCTGGCGCTCGGCGTGCTCATGATCATCCCGATCGGCGGCGCCGACATGCCGGTCGTGATCTCGATGCTGAACTCCTATTCGGGCTGGGCCGCGGCGGGTATCGGCTTCACGCTCGGCAATTCGGCCTTGATCATCACCGGCGCGCTGGTCGGCTCGTCCGGTGCGATCCTGTCCTACATCATGTGCCACGCGATGAACCGGTCCTTCATCTCGGTCATCCTCGGCGGCTTCGGCGGCGAGACCGCAGCGGCCGGCGGTGGTACCGGTGAGCAGAAGCCGGCCAAGCTCGGCTCGGCTGACGACGCGGCCTTCATCATGAAGAACGCCTCGAAGGTGATCATCGTGCCCGGCTACGGCATGGCAGTGGCCCAGGCCCAGCACGCGCTGCGCGAGATGGCCGACACGCTGAAGAAGGAAGGCGTCGAGGTGAAGTACGCCATTCATCCGGTCGCGGGCCGGATGCCCGGCCACATGAACGTGCTGCTCGCCGAAGCCAACGTCCCCTATGACGAGGTGTTCGAGCTCGAGGACATCAACTCGGAATTCGCCCAGGCCGACGTCGCCTTCGTGATCGGCGCCAACGACGTCACCAACCCGGCGGCTGAGGAGGACAAGTCCTCGCCGATCTACGGCATGCCGGTGCTGCAGGTCTGGAAGGCCGGCACCGTGATGTTCATCAAGCGCTCGCTCGCCTCGGGCTATGCCGGCATCGACAATCCGCTGTTCTACCGCGACAACACGATGATGCTGCTCGGCGACGCCAAGAAGATGACCGAGAACATCGTCAAGGGCATGTAGCTGGCATTATTGGGAGCCATGGCGGTCCTGAAATGGCTCCTGATCGTCGTGGTGGCGATCTACGCCACCGTGCTTGCTGTGCTGTTCATGCGCCAGCGCGCGATGCTATTTCCGATCCCGCCGGTCGCTCGCACCGCGCCGGACGCGGCCGGATTTCCGCAGGCTGAAGAGCACGTGCTGACCTCGGCCGACGGCGAGAAGGTCATCGCCTGGCATGTGCCGGCGCAGCCCGGCCGCAAGGTCGTGCTGTATTTCCCAGGCAATGGCGACTTCCTCGCCGGCGTGGTCTCGCGCTTCAAGGCGCTGACCTCCGACGGGACCGGCCTCGTCGCGCTGTCCTATCGCGGTTATGCAGGCTCGAGCGGCAACCCCAGTGAGCAGGGGCTGCTTCAGGATGCCGCAGCCGCCTATGCCTTCACGCGCGAGCGCTACGCGGCGGAGCGCATCGTGGCTTGGGGCTTTTCACTGGGCAGCGGCGTGGCCGCCGCGATCGCCGCTGAGCGTCCCATCGCAAGGCTGATCCTGGAGGCGCCCTATACGTCCACGGTCGACGTCGCCTCCGACATGCTCAAAGTGGTTCCCGTCAGCCTGCTGATGCGCGACCGCTTCCAATCCGATCAGCGCATCGCCAAGGTGCATGTGCCGCTGCTGATCATGCATGGCGCCAAAGATCCGGGGATTCCGATCCGCTTCGGGGAACGATTGTTCGCGCTTGCGCATGACCCCAAGCGCTTCGTACGGTTTCCCGACGGCGGACATAATGATCTGGATTTCTATGGTGCGACAGGTACGGCCAAGAGTTTCATCGACAGCCCGTAATGTCCTCGGTCGGTGGCCAGCTCTGCTTGTAGTCGCGATCGTCGCAGGTCTGCCGATCCCCGCGTATGCCGCCGCCGGCCTCGATGGCGCTGCGATGACCTGGCCGTTCGCGCTGCCGTTTGCGGGATTGCTGCTATCGATCGCGCTCGGCCCGCTGCTGTTTGCCCGCCTCTGGCATCACCATTACGGCAAGATCGCCTTGGCATGGGCCGTGGTGACGCTGGCGGCGCTGACCTGGCAGGCGGGACTGGCGGCCTCGCTCGCGTCCTTCATCCACGCGCTGCTCGCGGAGTATCTCAGCTTCATCGCGCTGCTGTTTGCGCTCTACACCGTCGCCGGCGGCATCCTGGTGACCGGCGACATCAGAGGTACGCCGGCGATCAATACGGCCATCCTGGCACTCGGCACGATCATCGCGAGCGTGGTCGGCACGACGGGTGCCGCGATGATCCTGGTACGTCCGCTGATCCGCGCCAATCTGACGCGGCCGCACAACGTGCACGTGCTGGTCTTCTTCATCATCCTGGCTGCCAATGTCGGTGGCGCGCTCAGCCCTCTGGGCGATCCGCCGCTGTTCGTCGGCTTTCTGCGCGGCGTCGATTTCTTCTGGACGACGCAACACCTCTGGCTGCAGACCGCGATCGTCGCCGGATTGCTGCTCATCGTCTTTGCCGCTATCGACTGGTGGCGCTTCCGAGCGGAGAAGCTTGCGTCGCAAGCGTTCGTAACGAAGGAGCCGGTGCGCATTCGCGGCCTCATCAATATCGTTCTGATCGCCGCGATCGTTGCCAATACGCTGCTCTCGGCGACCTGGAAGCCAGGCATCTCCTTCGACGTCTTCGGCACGCATGTCGAGCTTCAGAACCTCGTGCGCGATGCCATCCTCGTGGCGATCGCCGGCCTGTCGCTCTGGCTCACGCCGGACGAGCACCGCGAGGCGAACGGGTTCAACTGGGAGCCGATCCGAGAGGTCGCCAAGCTGTTCGCGGCGATCTTCACCGCGATCGTCCCGGTCATCGCCATGCTGAACGCGGGGCGCAGTGGCTCGTTCGGCTGGCTCTTGGATGCCGTGACGACACCCGCCGGCGCGCCGAGAGAGGTCGCCTATTTCTGGTTCACCGGGCTGATGTCGGCCTTCCTCGACAATGCCCCGACCTATCTCTTGTTCTTCGAATTGGCGGGCGGCGATCCCAAGGTGCTGATGGGCGAACTCTCGGGCACGCTGGCGGCGATCTCGATGGGCGCCGTCTACATGGGTGCGCTGACCTACATTGGAAACGCGCCGAACTTCATGGTCGCAGCGATCGCCAATGAGCGCGGCATCAAGATGCCGAGTTTCTTCGGCTACATGCTGCGGGCAGCTGCCGTCCTCATTCCGCTGTTCGTGCTGCTGACCGTGCTTCCGATCCATCCGCTGCTCAGCCCGCATTGACCTGATCGACGGCACTTTCAGAGACCGTCCTGGTTGACCCTGTCACGGCCGGACCGCGTGACGATCGCCTCGCTGTCGCGCATAGTCGGACAGAACGGATCGAAGGACGCGAATCATGAGCGTGAAGGGCGCCACGCCCGCATCATCGGTGGTCTTTCCCGGCCTGGCGGTCGCGCTCGTCGCAATCGTTACCGTGACGAATTATGACTTCACGCCGTCGGCCGCCGGCGTGGTCTTCGCCGCGGTGCTGCTGGTGATCCTGTTCGGCACGGTGTTCGCGGCCGTGCACCATGCCGAGGTGATCGCCCACGAGATCGGCGAGCCGTTCGGCACGCTGCTGCTGACCCTGGCGGTGACGGTGATCGAGGTGGCGCTGATCGCCACCATCATGCTCGGCGACAAGGCGGCGCCCGCGCTGGCGCGCGACACGGTGTTTGCCGTCGTCATGATCGTCTGCAACGGCTTGGTCGGCATCTGCATCTTCATCGGCGGCCTGCGCTACCGCGAGCAGGACGTGCTGGTCTCCGGCTCCAATCTGTATCTCAGCGTGCTGTTCACGATGGCGACCATCACGCTGGTGCTGCCGAATTATACGCTGACCTCGCCCGGTCCGGTCTATTCTGCCGTGCAGCTCGCCTTCGTCAGCGTCGTCACGATCCTGCTCTATGCCGTCTTCCTGTATATGCAGACCACCCGCCACCGGGACTATTTCGTCGGCGGCTCGGCTGGGTTCGCCGATGACGATGTCCGGCTGCCGCGTGCGAAGCTGTTGCTCAGTGTCGGGCTGCTGCTGGTCGCACTGCTCGCTGTGGTCCTGCTTGCCAAGAAGTTCTCGCTGGTGGTCGACGCCGGCGTTGCCGCAACGGGTGCGCCGCAGGCGGTCGCAGGCGTGCTCGTGGCGCTGTTGATCCTGCTGCCGGAGAGTATCGCCGCCCTCTCGGCCGCCCGCGCCAACGACCTTCAGAAGAGCATCAATCTCGCGCTTGGCTCCTCGCTCGCCACCATAGGGCTGACCATCCCGGCAGTGGCGGTCGCCGCCCATGTGCTCGACAAGCAGCTCGTCCTCGGGCTGGACCCGCAGGGAATAGTGCTGCTGGTCCTGACCTTCGTTCTGAGCATGCTGACCTTCGGCACGGGACGGACGAACATCCTGTTCGGGCTGGTGCACATGGTGGTGTTCGCGATATTCCTGTTCCTGCTCTTCGTCCCCTGATTCAAGAGATCCCCGATGCTCAGCGCCCAGTCCGACGTCCAGGTCGACACGCCCGAAGTCCGCGTCACGGAGTGGCGGCTATTGCCCGGCAGTGCGACGGGGCGCCATATCCATGAGATGGATTATGTCATCGTGCCGGTCACCGCGGGCGAGATGACGATCGTGGCGCCGTCCGGCGAGCGCTCGAAGGCGCAGCTCGCGGTCGGCAAATCCTATTTCCGCAAAGCCGGTGTCGAACACGATGTACTGAACGAGACCGGTTCCGAGATCGTTTTCCTCGAGGTTGAATTGAAGCCGTAACCATTTGTTTACCGGGATGCCGCTGATTGTGGTATCTTGAGCCGGCGATCCGGAAGCAGTTGGCAGCGCCCATACGATCTTGGATTGCAGCACGGCTTCGGTCTCAAAGGGCTTCAGGAGAACGACTTTTCGGCGGTTGCGCCTGCAGGGATCGCAGGTTGCGGGCTCCGGAAGGTACTGGGATGGTCCCTTAATTGTGCCTCAAAGTTCCCGCAAATACCGCGCGGGAGTGGTCAGCATGCTGAAATATCTCACAAAGTTCGCCATGGAGATCGTCCCGTCGGTGGTTGCCACCATCATCGGGGCCTACATCGTCAACCACTACATCAATACCAAGCCCGACTCGCCGCCATCGACCGTGGCGGCGGTGGCGTCGGCTGCCTACGCCAAGCTCACCGGCTCAAAGAGCGACGCTCCGAAATCCACGGGCAAGGGGACCGACCCCGCCAAGCTGGAAGCGAAGTCCGATCCCAGGTCCGACGCCAAGCCGGCGGAAACGTCGACGGAGGTCTCCAGCATTCCCGCTCCTGGCATCAAGGCCAAGGGGGTCTCGGAGAAGTCGCTCGCCGACAAGGCTGCGGAGAAGGCCGTCGAAGTGAAGCCGACCGAAACAGCGAGCCTCCCGACCGATGTGCAGGCCGCGCGCCATCCCGGGTCGCCGCGGGAAAAGCTGATTGCGCGCGGTACTCCGGCCGAGGCCCCAGCGGCCCAGCAGGACGATCGCCGGGATGCTGCTGATCTCGCCCGCGCGGCGATCGAGCGGTTGCGCGCGAGCGAAGGTGCCGGCAAGACGGCTGCCGAGAAGCCGTCGAGCGACGCAGCCCGGGGCGCTGGCGAGACCCCGCGCATCGCGACCGTCGCGCCACAGGTGTCGCCGGTCCGTCCGCTGCCGCCTCCCGTGACGGTCTCTGCGCCACCGGCCGAGCAGGGCTTTGCCTTGCCGTCGGCCTCGAGCCCGACCTACACGGGATCATTGCAGCCGGACGGGCGCCCGACCCCGCCGGCGGAGATCCCTGTCCAGCAGTTGCGTCCGCTCGACCTGCGCGCCGACAAGACTGATCCATCGATCAAGGACCAGATGTCCAGCGTGGCGCAGGACATGATGTCGGCGGCGAAATCGGTGTTCCACTCAGTGCTGCCGAAATAGCCGGTCGAATCGTTCGCGGACGTGATCGAGGCGGTGGGCCTGGCCGGTCTGCCGCTTTTTCTTTGGAGTGGCGAGCTCTGCAGCGATGCGAGGGGCGGGCGCAGCAACCCGGATTCAATCCGGTCGCCGGATGGCCAGAGGCGCAAAATCAAAAAGGAGCGCCCAAAACAAAAACGCGAGCCAAAGGCCCGCGCTTCAGACGACGTCAGATTGAAGTGGCCAGATCAGCGCGGCGCGCCGGGACGGGCACCTGCGCCCGGACCACGACCAGCACCACGGTCACCGCCGGGGCCAGCGCCGAACACCGGCTTCGGCTTCATCGGCAGCAGGCCTTCACGCTGCAACTTCTTGCGGGCCAGCTTGCGCGCACGGCGCACGGCTTCGGCCTTCTCGCGGGCTTTCTTCTCGGACGGCTTCTCGTAATGGCCGCGAAGCTTCATCTCGCGGAAAATGCCCTCACGCTGCATCTTCTTCTTGAGCGCCTTGAGGGCTTGATCGACATTGTTATCGCGAACGAGAACCTGCACGCGGCATCCTCTTTCTCAGTCTATCGGTTTGAAATCTGGTGAAGCCAGGGCTGGCAAATGCCCGCGCCCTTAACCTTGAGCGCGCCCGTGTATCAGAGGACACCGTCGCTGTCCACCCGCTGACGGGCTCTTGACCGCAAGTTTAACCTCGCCGGAGCGGTTTATTTCAGCCCTGCCTCGGCGGCAGTGGCGAGACCTGGGTCACATGCCCCATTTTGCGGCCCGGACGAGCGGCGCCCTTGCCGTAGAGATGCACGGTCGCGCCGGGAACCGTGAGCCACTGCTCGTAGCTGTCGATCTCGTCCCCGATCAGGTTCGTCATCGTGACGTGGCCGTGGCGCAGCGGCTTGCCAAGCGGCCAACCGGCGATCGCCCGGATGTGCTGTTCGAACTGGGAAATCGAGGCGCCATCGAGGGTCCAGTGGCCGGAATTATGCACCCGCGGGGCAATTTCGTTGACCAGGACGCCTGGAGTAGGACCATCCGATACCACGAACATCTCCACGGCCAGCACCCCGACGTAATCGAGGGCGGTGGCGATCCGGCTCGCAATGTCCCTGGCCTCGTCGGCGAGCGCATCCGGGATGCGCGCCGGCGCCCGCGACACCTTCAGGATGTGATCGCGATGCTCGTTCTCGGTGACGTCGAAGCACTCGACCTGTCCATCGGCCGCTCGGGCCGCCACGACCGATATCTCGCGCTCGAACGGAACGAACGCCTCAAGGATCGCCGACTTGGTGCCGAGTTCGGCCCAGATCCGCTCGAGATCGTCACCCGGGCGGATCTTGATCTGGCCCTTGCCGTCATAGCCGAACCGACGCGTCTTCAGCACGGCCGGCAAGCCGATCCGGAACGCGGCTTCGCGCAAGGTGGCGACCGAGGACACGTCGGCATAGGTCGCGGTGCTGATGCCCAGCGAGGTGACGAAATCTTTCTCGGTGAGGCGATCCTGGGTCGTCTCGAGCGCCGAGCGGCGCGGCAGCACCGGGCGCCTCGCCGCCAGCACCATGGCCGCGGCCGAGGGGACGTTTTCGAACTCGTAGGTGACGACGTCGACGTCATTGGCGAACAGCTCGAGCGCCTCGACGTCGGCATATTCGGCGCAGGTTGCGTTCAGCACCACGTCGAAGGCGGGGGAGTCCGGGTCCGGCGAGAACACCTGGCAGCGCAGCCCGAGCCGCGCCGCAGCAAGCGCCAGCATGCGGCCGAGCTGGCCGCCGCCGAGAATACCGATGGTGTCGCCGGGCTTGAGCTTCACCCGATTGGAGTCGGTCACGCCGTGCCCTCCGGACGTTCGGCGATCGCATTAGTCTGCGCCTGGCGCCAGGCCGACAGACGGCCGGCGAGTGCAGGATCGGAGAGAGCGAGCACGCTCGCCGCCAGCAGCGCTGCGTTAATGGCGCCGGATTTGCCGATGGCGAGCGTTCCCACCGGAATTCCGGCCGGCATCTGGACGATGGAATACAGCGAATCGACCCCCGACAGCGCCTTCGACTCGACGGGAACGCCGAACACGGGGAGCTCTGTCAGCGAGGCCGTCATGCCCGGCAGATGGGCGGCGCCGCCTGCACCGGCGATGACGACCTTGTAGCCGGCCGCCTTGGCGCCCTTGGCAAAGGCATACAGTCGGTCCGGGGTGCGGTGCGCCGAGATGATACGGGCGTCGTAGCTCACGCCCAACGCTCCGAGTGTGTCGGCGGCATGGCGCATGGTATCCCAGTCCGACTGGCTTCCCATGATAATGGCGATCGGGGCGGTCATAACCTCAAATCTTCTCGGGAATCCATCAGCATGGGCCGGAGTATAGGATCGGTCCCGACAGCGGCAAGCCATGGCATGGAGGCCCGAATGGACTATCCTGTCTTGGTTAAGCCCGGCAAGCCCAAACGACGGCGCGGCAGGTGTCCGATGAAAAAGAAGCGCATGGCGGCCGCGTGGCGGGCCGGGAAGCGAAGAACCCGGTACCGTCATCGGGTTCTTCGGGGCGCGCGCTCACCTGAACCTGGTTCCGCACCGGCGGGCACGCGGCAGACGATCCGACGCCTGAAGGCCGAGCTGAGGGCAGCGCAGGCGCGGATCGCCGAGCTCACGGCCTCCGCCGAGCGCGATTTCCTGCTCGACATCTTCAATCGTCGCGGCTTCGCCCGCGAGCTCCATCGCTCCATCGCGTTCATCAAGCGCTACGATGCGACCGGTGCCCTGGTCGTGCTCGACGTCGATCGGTTGAAACCCATCAATGACACCTTCGGCCATGCGGCCGGTGACGAGGTCCTGAAGGCGGTTGCGCGTGTCCTCGGCGAGCGGGTCCGATCCTCCGACGTGATCGGTCGGCTCGGCGGCGACGAGTTCGGCGTGCTGCTCTGGCACCTCAGCGCGACGGAGGCGCATGCCAAGGCGGCGGAGCTGGAGCAGGCCATCGACAGCCTGACCTTCACCTTCGGCGATCAGACCGTGTGTGCCGGCGCGTCGGCCGGGGTTGCCCTTCTCGACAAGCGCGTCAACCCAGTACGTGCGTTGGAGGAAGCCGACCGCGCGATGTACATGCGCAAGGGCCAGCGAAGGTACGAGAGCCCCGCGTAACGAACGACCCTGCCGGGCGACAAGCGGTGACGCTCGCCGGCCATCCGCGCCCACGACCGAGCTGGCGGAACACGGCGCTCACAACTCGCCGAGATCGTCAGGCAACTCGCCGAACTTGTGCAGCAGCCGGGCGTCGCTGAATTCTCCCTTCAATGGATCGCCGCTGCGGCTGAAGGCAATGGCGCCGATATTGTCTGATAAGCGCGACATGGCCTCCGCGCGACGCAGCGCGGCCGACGAGCTCTGGCATTCCTCAGCCGTTCCCGCGACCAGCATGCCACCCTCGTCCCGCCTGAACGGCATCGCGACGTAGTAGGTGATATCGGGCATTGCACGCTCCTCCTGACCTCTCGCCGAAGCTCCGAGCGAGTGCATGGGTCATCGCCTGGAGAGCCTCAAAGGCCGTCGGGCTCAGGCCGCATCGCTCTGCGCGGCGTCCGAGGCGGTGTTGGGCATGCAGCCGCAGGAGATCGCGGCCCGCAGCTCCTGCAGCTCCAGCTCGAGATACTCGTTCGCCATGATCAGCGCCTTGATCGTGGAGCGCAGATTGCCGTCGCACATCGCGATGGCTTGGTCACATGCCTGTTCGTAGAGGCGATCCTGTGGGGAGAAGGAGGCGGGCATCACAACCATCCTTGTTGTTGTCCGGGGACTACGAGGGATGGCCTAATTGTTCCCTTTTTGTTCCTTTTGTCAAGGCGCTTCGGCAAATCCTGCATCGCTGTCTTGCCTGGGTGCATACGGTCAGCCGTGCTGACGCTTCGCCTCAGGCGATGATGTCGGGCGTGATCTGGTCTTCGATGAAGGCGATCCGATCGCGTAGCAGAAGCTTCCGCTTCTTCAGTCGTTGCAGCCGCAACAAATCGGGGGCGGGCGATTGATGCAAAGCGTCGATCGCCGCGTCGAGGTCGCGGTGCTCCTGCTGCAGGCGCGCGAGTTCGGCCTGCAGTTCGCGCTCGTCTTGGTCAGCCATGATCTATGATAGCAAAAAAGCGGAAGGAAGTGGAAAGCCTTGCGAAGGCGGGCGCAAATATTGCGCCTGCGAAGCTGATAAGCAAGTCGCACCCCTCAAGATCCGTGCAGCTGTCCCGTGAATTTCAGGTTGGCGCCGGCGTTAGATTCGCCCGGATCAGCTCACGCTTCGTTACACACGGCGCTCAAATTTGCATGTGCGGTCTTTTGGCCCCATCGACAGGTCAAGCGACTAGTGTACACTCATTAGCCCTGGTCGAATCTCAGGTTCACCTACCGAGGAGGTTTCGAATGGCTATTCAGGCGCATCTCGTTGAACTGGAGCGTAAGCATAAAGTTCTTGAAAACGAATTGCATCAAGCTCTCCTGCATCCATCGACGGACGACCTGCGAATTGCCGAACTGAAGCGACGCAAACTGATGGTGAAGGATGAGATCGAGCGCTTGAGACAGGTAACCAGCGAAACACTTCACTGACATGTGACCATCATCCGCCGTATCATCTGATCGCAAGACCGTGCGCCTGGGATGGCGACGAGTCCATCCCAGACGCAACTTCAATCGAATTAGTTACGATACACGACTTAGTTTCGATACGCGACGACGCGAACGCATCTGCCTGCGTTGTCTCCCAGCGTGTCTATCGCGACAGGCTGTTCATCGCGATATCGAGGGTCTTCAGCTCGAGGCGAGATCGCCGACGTGAGCCGCGATCGCGAGCGATGACGTCAATCCAGGCGATTCGATTCCGAACAGATTGATGAGTCCGGGCACGCCGTGATCGCGCGGGCCCTGAATGACGAAATCCTGCGACGCCACGGCCGGCGGTACGATCTTCGGCCTGATGCCGGAATAGCTCGGCATCAGCGCCCCATCCGGCAGCGACGGCCAGTATTTGCGGATCGCCGGGTAGAAGCGCTCGGCGCGCGCCGGATCGACCGTGTAGTCGATGCAGTCGATCCACTCGACGTCGGGGCCGAATCTGGCCTGGCCTGCCATGTCGAGCGTGAGGTGAACGCCGAGCCCGCCCGGTTCCGGCACCGGGTAGATGAGCCGGCTGAACGGTGCCCGAGCGCTGCAGCTGAAATAGTTGCCCTTGGCGAGATAGGTCGTCGGCACCAGCGGCGACGGCATGCCGTCGATCCGCCGGGCCACCGCGGGCGCGTCGAGGCCGGCAGCGTTCACCAGCAGCCGGCAGCTCAGCGTCATCGGCTGCGCGCCGCCCGCGTCGACCTCGATTGATTCTCCGGCTGCCTTGGCCCGCAGCAGCGGCGTGTGGAAGGCGAAGGCGCCGCCGGCGTCCTCGATCTCGCCGCGCAGCGACAGCATGAAGGCATGGCTGTCGATGATGCCGGTCGACGGCGACATTAGGGCCGCCTCGCAGGCCAGGGCCGGCTCCAGCGCCAGCGCTTCGGATCCAGCCAGCAGCCGCATTCCTTCGACGCCGTTGGCTTCGGCGTGCGCGCGGATGCCCTGCAGCTTCTCGGTCTCGGCCGGATTGGTTGCAACGATCAGTTTGCCGCAATTGCGGTAGGGCACGCCATGCTCGTCGCAATAGCGGTAAAGCATGCGCTTGCCGGCCACGCAGAAGCGGGCCATCAGGCTCCCGGCCTTGTAGTAGATGCCGGCGTGGATCACTTCGCTGTTGCGAGACGAAGTGACGGTGCCGATGCCCTCGGCCGCCTCGAGAACGATGACCTCGCGTCCGGCGCGGGCCAGCTGTCGTGCGACGGCAAGTCCGACGACGCCGGCGCCCACGACGACGCAATCCACTCTATCCATGCACGGTCCTGAGACGATTCGGGGAAATCATGTCTTGCTGCAACCCCTGGTGGGTGGAGCCTTGGTCCGGAGTGCGCACGCCCTTAGCAAACCGTTCATCATAGGGAGGCCATTGACCAAATTTGCTTCGTCTTTTTCGAAGTTTGCCGAACCCGTTTACCCGATCCCAATAGGTGAAGCCAGATACTGTCGCCGAATACCGCGGGTGATTGATGGCTGGCAAGAATTGGCAGGCGAGCGACCGAAACGCGTTTTCTGCGTGCGTCGTTGCGGCCTCGATGGCCGCCATGGCAGCGTGGGCGGCTGCGCCGACGCGCGTCTGGGCTGCGTCGTCCGATTTCTCGCCCTCCGGCTACCTGGGCACCATCGAGCCGGACGTGCTCTGGGAAGTGTTGATCGCCGGGGTCGTCGTCTGCGCCTTCCTCGCCTCGGTCGTGATCTGGATCCATTCGGCCTTGCGGCGCGCCAAGCGGGCACAACTGCGGCGTAATGTTTTCATCAGCTCCGCGCTCAACAATCTGAGCCAGGGATTGATGCTGACGGACGCCGCCAACCGCGTCGTCTTCTACAACCATCGCTTCCTCGAAATCTACGGCATGAGCCGGGCCGACATTCCGCCCGGTTGCACCGGCCGGGATCTGGTCGAGTTGCGGCGGCAGCGCGGCCTGCTCAATCTGACGGTCGAAGACTATGCGCGCCAGGCGCGGGAGCCGGACGGGTGCCTGACCGAGCTGCCCGGCGGACGTGTGGTGCGAGCCCAGATATTCCGTCTTCCGACCGGCGGATCGATCGGCATCCACGAAGACTGCACGGTGCAGCGCCGGCTGGAGCGCGAGCTCGCCTCGACCAAGCAGTTCCTGGAATCGGTGGTCGATCAGGTTCCCGTCTGCGTCGCCGCCAAGAACATCGACGACGGCCGCTACATCTTCGCCAACCGAGCATTCGAGCAGTTCTCTCGGATGCCGCGGGATCAGATCATCGGACGGCGCCCGAGCGATCTCTTCGGCGACGCGACCGCGGCCGACATCGCGGCTGCCGACCGCGAAGCGATGCTGGCGCCCGGCACCACCTATTGCAGCGAGCTGGTCGTTCAACGCGGCAACGACAAGCGCATCCTCGAAGCCCATCGGGTCGTTGCACGCAACGACAAGAACGAGCCGCAGTTCCTCATCGCGCTGTTCGACGATGCCACGGAGCGGCGATCGCTGAGCCGCGAGCTGGAGAACAGCAAGAAGTTCCTGGAGCTGGTCGTTGACAACATTCCGGTCTCGCTCATCGTCGAGAGCGTCAGCGACGGCCGCTATCTGCTCGCCAACCGCAGCGCCGAGATCATCCTCAACCGCAAGCGCGAGGATGCCACGGGCCTGACCGCCGCCGACATTTTCAATCCGCGCGAGGCCAGACTGATCATGGCGCGCGACGAAGCCGCCATCAAGAAGCGCAGCCTTCTGACCGAGGAACATCCGATCTCGACCAAAGACGGTCTGCGGCTGTTCTTGACCCGACGGGCAACCGTGCTGGGCGAGACCGGCGAGCCGCAATATCTGATCAAGACCTATGAGGACGTCACCGACCGGCGCCAGACCGAATCGCGGATGGCGCACATGGCCTATCACGACGGCCTGACCGATCTGCCTAACCGCGCCGCGTTCCTGCAGGCCTTGAGCCAGATGATCGAGGCCTGCGCGGACACGGACGAGGAGTTCTCGGTCCTGAACGTCGATCTCAAGGGCCTGAAGGACGTCAACGACGTCTTCGGCCACGCCATCGGCGACAAGCTGTTGATCGAGGTCGCCCGCCGCGTCCATGCCGTTGCCCGGGGCGGGGTGGTCGCGCGTCTCTCCGGCGATGAGTTCGGGCTGATCATCGACGGCAAGCAACCGGAGATGGGCAGGGCGCTGGCCGAGCAGTTGGCGGCGGCGATCGCGGTGGACTTCCAGATCGACGGCAAGTCGATTCGCACAGCGCTGACGACGGGCATCTCGGTGTTCCCGCACAATGGTTCGGATCCGGCGTCGCTGCTCGCCAATGCGGGTGCCGCTCTGTTCCGCGCCAAGGCCAAATCGCGCGGCAGCATCACCTTCTACGAGCCCGAAATGGATCAGCAGATTCGCGACCGCCGCGTTCTGCATCAGGAGCTGTCTGTCGCGATCAAGCATGGCGAACTGTCGCTGTACTTCCAGCCGCAGGCCGCCTCCGGCCGCACGGTCGACGCCAGCGAGATCATCGGCTTCGAGGCGCTGGCGCGCTGGCAGCACCCGGTCCGCGGCTTCGTGCCGCCGAGCGACTTCATTCCGCTCGCGGAAGAGAGCGGCCTCATCGTCGAGATGGGCGAGTGGATCCTGCGCGAGGCCTGCCGCGAGGCGGCGTCGTGGCCGAAGCCGCTGCAGGTCGCGGTCAACCTGTCTCCGGCCCAGTTCGTTCATGGCGACCTTGTCGCACTGGTCCATTCGATCCTGCTCGAGACGGGGCTCGCGCCCGGCAGGCTCGAGCTCGAAATCACCGAGGGTGTGCTGATCGAGGATTTCGATCGTGGTGTCGCGCTGCTGCGCCGGCTGAAGGCGCTCGGCGTTCGCGTCTCGATGGACGATTTCGGCAGCGGCTACTCGTCGCTGAGCTACCTGCAGGCCTTCCCGTTCGACAAGATCAAGATCGACCGCGCCTTCGTCATGAATATCGGCCGCAACCCGCAATCGGCGGCGATCATTCGTGCGGTCATCGGTCTGGGTCACGGCATGAACATGTCGATCGTGGCGGAAGGCGTCGAGACGCCCGAGCAGCTCGGCTTCCTCGCCGAGCAGGGCTGCGACTCGGTTCAGGGCTATCTGCTCGGCAAGCCCCTGCCGATCGACAAATACGACGGCATCGTCGGTCGCGCTCACGACGACGACGACGCGTCCGTTCGCAAGACCGGCTGACCGGGCACTCGTGGTCAGAGGCCGTTGCGCAACAGCGCGAATTTATCCGCGCGCATGACAGCTAAGCCGCTACGAGAATCATCTCCGCCGGTCTACGATCGTTCGTCCTGGCACGCTCGAAGACCTTGCGTATGGCGGACTACGATCTTGCGATCATCGGCGGAGGTCTGAACGGCGTCAGCTTGGCGCGTGATGCGGCTGGCCGCGGTCTGCGCGTGCTCCTTGTCGAGCAGGGCGATCTCGGCGGCGGCGCCTCGTCGGCCACGTCGCGGCTGGTGCATGGGGATCTCGCAGCGCTGGAGCGCCGCAGCTTTCTGCGCGTGCGCCGCGCGCTCGCCGAGCGCGACGTCTGGCTCACGGTCGCGCCGCATCTGGTCCGACCGATCCGCTTTGCTATTCCAGCTCACGCCAATGAGCGGCCGCCATGGCAACTGCGCGCAGGACTCTGGCTCTACGACCGCCTCGCTGCGCGCAACCGGCTGCCGTCAGCGTCGGCGCTCGACGTCACGCATCATCCGATCGGAGATGCCCTGAAGCGTCCGATCGGGACGGCATTCGACTATTCCGATTGCGTGGTCGACGATTCCCGCCTGGTGGTCCTGACCGCGATGGATGCTGCCGAGCGCGGCGCGTCGATCCGCACCGGCGCCCGCTGCGTGCGGGCCGACCGCGACCATATATGGCGTCTCGCCATCATCGACCGCGGCCATCGACGCATCGTCACCTCGCGCGCGCTCGCCAACGCCACCGGCGCGTGGAGCGTCTCGACGGCGGAGACCGTGCTGCGTCAGCCGCCGCCGCGGGTCACCGCGCGGCAGGTCAGCCAGATCATCGTGCCGCGGCTGTTCGATGTCGAAGCGGTCTACGTGTTTCAGAATTCGGATGGACGGCTGATCTTTGCCCAGCCCTACGAGCAGGATTTCACCCTGATCGGCACGGTGGTCCACGGCTTCAAGGGCGACCCAGCCGTGGTGGCGGTGCCGGCGGCAGACGTGGCCTATCTCTGCAAGGCGGCGAACCGCTATTTCCGCTCGGACATCCAGCCTGCGGACGTGGTCCGGAGCGTGGCCGGCGCCAACATGATGGTGCTGCGCGCCGCCGACAGCGGGCGGCTGGAAACGGTCGTGAGCCTCGATGCTGGCCGCGCCAAGGCGCCGCTCCTGACCATGTGCGGCGGCGACGTCACGACAGCCCGGCACCGGGCCGAGCAGGCGGTCTCCCGCCTCGCGCGCTTTTATCCGATGTCGCCACGCTGGACTGCGAGAGCGCCGCTTCCGGGTGGCGACTTCGCCTGGGACCGGTTCGAGGATCTCGTCGATGACGCACGGGAGCGCTGGCGCTTTCTCAGCGAAGCCGAGGCCCGGCGGCTGCTCGGCGCCTACGGCACCCGGCTGGCGGAGATCCTTGGCGAGGCGAGGTGCCGGGCCGATCTCGGGCAGGCGTTCGGGCCGCAGCTGACCGAGGCGGAGGTCCGCTACCTCATGGCGCGCGAATGGGCGCGGTTTCCCGACGACGTGCTGTGGCGGCGGACCAAGCTGGGTCTGACGCTTCCCGCTGCCGAACGCGATGCGCTCGCTGCGTTCATGACCACTGCGGCCTGTGGCCGGGGCACGCCGCAGGCCGTTGACGCGAGCGGGGATAGTCCGGCCCGCGCGGTTGAGCTGCAATCCGTGGGCGGCTAGCTTGCCGACCGGTCGGCCGTTGTGGCCGGGCAGGGTGATTTGATCGGGACATGGCTGACGACATCGCAAACCCAGCGCCTGCCGGAGAGCCGGCAGCATCACCAGCGCCGGAACCGCGTCCCGATGCTCAGCCGCCGATCCTGCGGATCGAGAACCTCGTCAAGACATTCGGCAGCTTCCGCGCCGTCGACGGCGTCTCGCTCGACATCCGCGCCGGCGAGTTCTTCGCGCTGCTCGGCCCCAGCGGCTGCGGCAAGACGACCTTGCTGCGCATGCTGGCCGGCTTCGAGACGCCGGATGAAGGGCGCATCCTGCTTTCGGGCGAGGACATCGCGCAGGTGCTGCCGCATCAGCGGCCCGTCAACATGATGTTCCAGAACTACGCGCTGTTCCCGCATCTGAACGTGCGCGACAACATCGCCTTCGGCCTGAAGCGCGCCGGCATGCCGCGCGCCGAGATCGCCACGCGCGTTGCCGAGATGGTGGCGCTGGTGCGGCTCGAAGGGCTGGAGAAGCGCAAGCCGGATCAGCTCTCGGGCGGGCAGAAGCAGCGCGTCGCCCTGGCGCGCTCACTGGCGCGCCGGCCGCAGGTGCTGCTGCTCGACGAGCCGATGGCTGCGCTCGACAAGAAGCTGCGCGAGAGCACGCAGGTCGAGCTGATGGAGCTGCAGCGCAAGCTCGGCATGACCTTCATCATCGTCACCCACGACCAGGAGGAGGCGATGACGGTGGCGAGCCGGATCGGGGTGATGAACGCGGGAAGGCTCGAGCAGGTCGCGGTCCCCCGACGTCTGTATGAGGAGCCCGCGTCGCGGTGGGTCGCGGAGTTCGTCGGCGACATCAATCTGTTCGAGGGCGAGGTGACCGCGCGGGAGCCGCTCCGGCTCAGGGTCGTGACCCACACTGCGGGTGAGCTGGTCGTGGCGCAGCCGATGGCTCCGATCAGCGAGAGCAAGGTCGCGGTCGCGATCCGTCCGGAGAAGATCCGCCTCGCGCTCCGTCGACCGGCCGGCGATGCTGCTGCGATCAATTGTGTCGAGGGCGCCATCACCGATGCGAGCTATCTCGGCGGCAAGACCATATACAAGATCAAGCTCGACGGCGGCGCCGTGCTTCACGCCGCGCAGGCCAACACCGCCCGGCTCGATGCCGACGGCTATGGCCTGAACCAGCGGGTGGTCGCCTGGTTCACGCCCGACGATTGCCTGGTGCTGGAGCGATGAGCGCGCGCCGCATCTTCTCGCGTCCGGCCCGCTTTGCGGCGATCGCGCCCTATGTCTGGATGGTGCTGTTTTTCCTGGTGCCGTTCGCCTTCGTCGCCAAGATCAGCCTGTCGCAGACCGCGATCGCGCAGCCCCCCTATACGCCGGTGTTCTCGCTGGCTGATGGTTTGTCGTCGCTCCGGGATGCATTTGCGGCGCTGTCGCTCGACAATTTCCGTCTGCTGCTGTCGGACGATCTGTATCTCGCGTCCTATCTGCGCAGCGTCGTCGTCGCGGCGACGTCGACCGCGATCCTGCTCCTGATCGGCTACCCGATCGCCTATGGCATGGCGCGCCTGCCGAAGCGTTGGCAGGGCATCGCGATGATGCTGGTTATCGTGCCGTTCTGGACCTCGTTCCTGATCCGCATCTACGCCTGGGTCAACATCCTGCAGCATGACGGCCTCCTGAACCAGATCCTGCTCGCGCTGCATCTGGTGTCCACGCCGGTGGTGTGGCTGTCGACCGACAGCGCGATGTATGTCGGCATCGTCTATTCCTATCTGCCGTTCATTATCCTGCCGCTGTTCGCGACGCTGACCAAGCTGGAGCCGGCATTGGAGGAGGCCGCCGCCGATCTCGGCGCCTCGCCGCGTGAGATCTTCTGGCTGGTGACGTTTCCGCTGTCGCTGCCCGGCGTCGGCGCGGGCGCGCTGCTGTGCTTCATCCCGGTGGTCGGCGAGTTCGTCATTCCCGATCTGCTCGCCGGGTCGAAATCGCTGATGATCGGCCAGACGCTCTGGCTCGAATTCTTCACCAACAAGGATTGGCCGGTGGCCTCCAGCATCGCCGTGGTCCTCTTGGTCGTGCTGCTGCTGCCGCTTCTGCTCTACGACCGGCTGCAGCGCCGGCAGTTGGAGGAGAGCAGGTGATGGATGGCGCACAGCAAGGCACGCTCTCTCGCTCCCCTCCCCCTTGCGGAGAGGGGTTGGGGGTGGGGGTCCGCATTGGCGGTCTTTGCTGGGTGCCCCCCTTCCTGACCCTCCCCCACAAGGGGGGAGGGAACGGAGAAGGTTTCACTGGGATTGAGGGAGGAGGAGATCGTGCCTAATCCCTCCCGCCTGTCGCGCTTCAACGTCGCGTCGCTGACGCTTGGGCTCGCCTTTCTTTACCTCCCGATCCTGATCCTGGTGATCTACTCGTTCAACGCCTCGCGCCTGGTCACTGTGTGGGGCGGCTGGTCGCTGCGCTGGTATCACGAGTTCTTCAGCGATCGCGCCATGATCGATGCGGCCTGGATGAGCCTGCGCGTCGGCGCCACATCGGCCACCGCGGCGACGGTGCTCGGCACGCTGGTTGCGGTGGCGCTGTCGCGTGGTCAGGGATTTCGCGGCCGCATGCTGTTCTCCGGCATGTTGTATGCGCCGCTGGTGATGCCCGAGGTGATCACCGGCCTGTCGCTGCTGCTGCTGTTCGTGGCGCTGGACGCCGAGCGCGGCTTCTGGACGGTGACGGTCGCCCACACCACCCTCACGATGTGCTTCGTCGCGGTGGTCGTGCAGTCGCGGCTGGTCTCGCTCGACCGCAGCCTGGAGGAAGCCGCGATGGATCTCGGCTGCGACCCGTTCCGTGCCTTCGTCATGGTGACCCTGCCGCTGATCGCGCCGGCGGTGGTCGCGGGCTGGATGTTGGCCTTCACGCTGTCGCTCGACGATCTCGTGATCGCGAGCTTTACCACCGGCCCCGGTTCGGCGACGCTGCCGATTCGGATCTATTCCGAGGTTCGGCTCGGGGTGAAGCCGGAGATCAATGCGATCTGCACGCTGGTGATCGGGCTGATTGCCGTGGTGATCATCATCGCGTCGCTGGCCTCGAAGCTGTCGAGTGATCGCGGCGAGAGCGCAGCTCCGCTATAATGACGGAGAATGCTGAGACAGCATTGATCAACGCGAGAACAGCCGCAAGGCGGCGGTGACGACCGCGCGATGGATCGTGCCGCGGTCGACGGATGGCGGGTCGACGCAGCAAGCCGGATCGCTCTGTCTGCCGAGCTCGGTACTCTCCGGCAGGAAGACGTAGTGCCCGGCGTCGTCGGCGACGATCTCGAATGCGCTACCGCTCAGTCGCTCATGCAGCCAGCGTGAGGCCGGCAGCAGCGCATCGGCGCCGCCGACCATGATGCGCGTCGGGACGTTGATCGCGGCGATGCTGTCCTCGGAGAAGCCCTGCACCGAGCGCCCCGGCGCCTGCAGCAGCGCCGCCTTGATGCGGGGATCGCGATAGGATGCGGACATGCGCGCCCAGGAGTCGCGGAAGATTGGGCTCTTCTCCATCAGCCGCGGCAGATGATCGACGAGATCGGGAAACTCGCGAGGGCCGCGGCCGTGATTGGCGCCTGGCTCGAACGGCGAGCGGATCATGATGGCGCCGATCAGGGCGGTGGCCGTGACGCCGCCGAGCGAATAGCCGACGGCGTAGATGCGGTCGAGGTTGATGCGGCCTTCGAAATCGGGATGAGCCACGATGTGGTCGATCAGCAAGGACACGTCGCGTGGGCGTTCCCATGAGCAGAGGAAGCCCTCTGCTCGGTACGGCTCGGCATTGCTGTTGCCATGATGATTGACGGCGACCGCGACAAAGCCGCGACTTGCCAGCTCGCGCGCCAGCCATTCGAACTGCAGGCCGTTGCAGCCGGTGCCGTGAGAGTACACGACGAGAGGACAGGCGCCCGCGCTTGCAGCGAGCGGCGCATTCAAAGCCGCTGGTCCCGCTTTGAACCAGCCCTGCGGCCAAGGTGCGATAGCGAGCGCCGTCTCCACGGCGCCGTTGGCGGCTGGATACCAAGCGAACCAGTCGATCGGGCGCGGCCCGTCGCCATCCCAGTTCGGCCGCGAAGCGTCCTCGAACCGTCCCTGACGAAATCCGACCCTCATCGCTCCGTCACGACTTCACGGCGCCGGCGGTGAGGCCGCCCACCATGTAGCGCTTGAAGGCGTAATAGACCGCCGCGGGCGGCAACGCGTAGATGAAGCCGGTGGTCATCAGGAGCTCCCACGGCGAATCGTCGGCGGCCAGGAAGTTGCCGAGCGCCACGGGCAGCGTGATATCCTTGTCGTTCGAAAGCAGCAGGAACGCGTAGAGGTATTCGTTCCAGGCGAGCAGCACCGCATACGTTCCGATCGCGACCAGCGACGGCATCATCAGCGGTACATAGACGAGGCGGAAGATCTGCAGCGGGCTGGCGCCGTCCATGACGGCAGCCTCGTCCAGCTCGACCGGCAGCTTGTCGGAGGCCTGCTTCAGCACCCAGATCGCGTAGGGCGAGGCAATCGTCACCATCGCCAGGATCAGCGACCAGTCGTTGTTGAGCAGGCCGTATTTGCCCATGGTGCGATACATCGGTACCGCGAGGAACGCGGCGGGGATGAAATAGGTGAACAGCGCGAGGTTCATCACCACCCGGCTGCCAGGCACGCGCAGGCGCGAGATGGCATAGGCCGCACAGGTCGCAATGATCAGTGTCAGCGCGCCCACGGCCATGGCGATCACGACCGAGTTGCCGAACTGGACCCAGAAATCGCGCAGGAAGTAATGCTGCTGGTGGAACACGATCGAGAAATTGTGCAGCGTCGGATGGTCCGGCCACAGCTTGCCCGAGAACGCGTCCTCCTTCGGCGAGATCGCGAACAGGAACATGTGGTAGATCGGGATCATCGTCCAGATGAAGACGGGAATGCCGATCAGCAGCAGCCGGGCCTCGGTGCCGACTTCGCGGAGGGTGGGGAGCTTCATCGCGACAACCGCTTCATCATGAAATAGACCAGGGGCAGCACTAGCGGCATCGCGCAGACGATCGAGGCCATGGCGAGGCTGAGCTGATCGAGCCGGAGATAGCGGATGCCGAGCGTCGCCAGCACGTGGGTGAGATCGGCCGGACCGCCGCCGGTCAGGAGATAGACGCTGTTGAAGTCTCCGAGCGTCCAGATCATCGAGAGCAGCGTGCAGGTGATGTAGAGCGTCTGCATCGACGGCCAGGTGATGTAGCGGAACTTCTGCCACCAGGTGGCGCCGTCGACCTCGGCCGCCTCGAACAGGTCGTGCGAGATCGCCAGCCGCCCGGTCATCAGGATCAAGGTCCAGAACGGCAGCGACTTCCAGATGTGCATGCCGATCGCCATCGACAGCGCGACCGTCGGGTCGTTCAGCCAGTTCGGGCCATCTTCGCCGGTGAACTTGAAGATCAGCTGGTTCACCACGCCCCATTCGGGATTGAGCATGAAGCGCACCGACAGGATGGTCGGGATCGAAGGCACCGCCCAGGGCAGGATGAAGATGACCGACAGCCATTTGATCCAGCCGCGCTGCTGCACGAAGAAGCCGGACAGGAACAGCGCGATCACCATCTTCAGATTGATGCCGACCAGGAGGAAGATCAGCGTGTTGACGGCGGCCCGCGCGAAGATGGGGTCGTTGTACAGCGCGACGTAGCTGGCCGGCTCGCGGGCGAGCCACAGGCCGTAGCCGACGGGATAGACGACGAAGGCAAGGAAGACGAGCAAATAGGGGGCAAGCATGACGATGCCCCATACCTGTGACGGTGTCAGCAGCACCGGGCGCGGCGCTTCCGCGAGCGCGGAATCGGAAGCTGAGAGCGTGATCGCCATAGTCGTCTGTTCCAAGCCTATTGCCAAACCGGCCGCAGACACTGCGGCCGGCACTTGTTGTCGTTTTCAGGATCTCAAGCTAGTGTCTCGCGAGGCGAGAGACTAGCCGGCGACCTCCTTCAGCCGCGCGATCAGCTCATCGACGGCCTTTTCGACCGGCACCTTCTCGCTGACCACGCGGTTCATCGCCTTGGCCCAGACGTTCTCATTGTTGAGGATCGTGAACTTGTAGTTCTTGGTGAAGTCGAACGGCGTGGTGCCGCCGGTGAACTGGGTGTACACGGCCTTGCGATGGCGGTCGGCCTGCCAGAACGGGCTCTTCTGGCCTGCGGTCGTCACCGGGAACCAGCGGCCCAGCGCGCCCTCGATGTAGGGGCCGAGGTTCTCCTCCTGCATCAGGAACTTGATGAATTCCTTGGCCTGCGCCTTGTGAGGAGCATTGGCGAAGATCAGGCCGGTCTTGACGTCGGAGCGGTACTTGATCGGCGTGCCGTCCGGCTTGTTGGGGAAGGACGCGGTGATGATGTCCTCCTCATAGGCCTTCTTGCCGGCCGCGCGCTGCTCGGGCGTCAGCGCCGGGTTGGTGGAGTCCTCGAACCACTTAGCCGCGATCGAGATCGTGAAATTGTGGGTCATCACGATCGTCTTGTTGTGGAACGCGACGTTGTTGTCCGGATCCTTCCAGGTCGTGGACGACGGCGGCGTGCAGCCCTTGATGTAGGTGTCGGTATAGTCCTTCATCGCCTTGACGAGGCCGTCGCGCACCTTGGGGTCGTCGACCAGCAGCTTGCCGTCGTCGTCGACCAGCTTGACGTTGTAGGCGTCCATGAAGGTGTAGAACGACTGGAACGAGTCGGTGGATTCCACGCCCATCGGCTGACCGACGCCATACATGCGCTGGCCGGTGGCCTTGCGGACCGCCGGCTGCACCTTGTCGCACCAGAACGTCCAGTAGTCTTCCCACTTGGTGGGGATGTCGCTCTGCTTGAAGCCGGCCTTGCTCAGCAGGTCGCCCCAGATCTGGACGTGCATGCTCTGCTGCTTCAGCGGGAAGCCGTAATAGGCCTTCTTCTTGGTGACGTTGTTGTAGAGGTAGGCGGTCTCGAGCGTGTTCGGAGCGAACGCCGACTTCATCGGCTCCAGGATGTCGGTGAGATCCTCGAGCTTGCCTTCGTAGGCCCACTTGCCCTGGGCCTGAACGTCGTAGGTGTCGGCGTAGGCCACGTCGGGCACGGTGCCCGAATCGAGCGCGGCGACCGTCTTCGGAATCATGTCCTGGATCGCGTATTGCGACAGCTCGACCTTGATGCCGGTCTTGGCCTCGAACTTCTTGACGACGTTGAGCAGCGCATCGTCCTCGGACTTGTAGAAGCCCTTGCTCCACCAGATCGTGATGGTGTCCTGCGCGATGGCTGGTGCTGCAGCGCAAAAAAGCCCGGCGGCTGCGACTGCGATCGAAAGCGCACCCATTCCCCTGGATTTCACGTGTCTCTCCCTGATCCGCCGATCTTGCTTGATCGGTTGTGGCGGGACACTAGCCCAGGGACCCGACGCGATCCAGAAGTAATATATCAGACATGGGTCGGGGCGGCGGCCGTGTATCGGCACGCGAAGCAAGCCGCGTTGGTCAGTTCTGCTTGGTGGGAGTGTCGCCTGTCGGAGCGTCAGCCTGCGGCACGTTGTCCGGCTGGGCCGGGCGCAATCCGCCGCCGGTGAATCGTTCCAGCACCGAGCGCACCGCATCCCTCGTCTTGCGGTCCTTGACCGCATCGAGCAGAGGGGCGGCGGCCGGGGCGCGGCGGATCAGGCTTTCCGGATCGGGAAAGATCAGCGGATCTTCCCAGGGGCCCTGGACGACGAAAGGCAGCTCGAAGCCGTTGCTGCCATTGCCTGACGACAGCAGGCTCGCGACGCCCTTGAAATCGTATTCCCGTGTCGGCACCGAGGCCGTGCCGGTCATGGTGATGCGCGCGGTCGGGCTCTCGACGCGGATGTCCTCGGCGGTCGCGATGCCCTCGGAGAATTTGACCGCGATCGTCAGCGAGTCGTAAGGCGTCGAACCGGAGCGGAAATTGCCGCCGCGCGACAGCGGGCTGCGCTCGAGGCGCTTCAGGAGCTGCTCGACGTTGAAGCCGGAGATCGCGCCATCGCGGCCCTGCAGGTTGGCGCTGCCATCGAGCGACTGGGCGAGCCCGAACGGGCTCGAGCCCGAAGCCGTCAGCGAGACGTTGAGATTGCCGCGTCCCGACAGAGACGACACGCCGAACATCTCGTTGGCGCAGGCCTGCAGATCGACGTCGTTGAATTGCAGCTCGGCCTTCACGTCGGCCACGGTGTCGGCACGGGCGATCCCAAACGAGCCGCGCACGATGCCGCCATACATCTGCGCCTCGCCGACCGAGAGGGCGAGTACGCCGTTGCGCAGGTTGGCGCCGAACGCCGTGCGTCCGATTTTCGAGGAGCCGACCGTGACCTTTGCGGCCGATAGCCGCATGTCGAGGTCGGTGGTGGACAAGGCCTTGAGGTCGAAGAGCTGCCGATTCCAGTCGCGGGCCCCATTGGCCAGCAGCCGGATTGTCGAGATGTAGGGGGTGAAGTCGAGCGCGTCGGCCGCCAGCGTCGCCTGCAGCGTCTGCCGGCCGTTATTGGCGTAGGTCATGACGCCCTCGGCGGTGTTGCCGTCGAGCTCGACATTGACATTGGTGAGTGCGATCGAGGCGCCGACCACGTTGGCGCGCGCACGCAAGGCGAAGCGCCCGAAGCCGCCGCCGCCGAGCGGCGTCTGCCCCGTCCAGCGCAGCGCGTCGCGAAGCGACGGGCTGTCCACCGTCAACGTACCTTCCATCAGCGCGCTGGTGCGATTCGCGACCGTGCCGTCAAAGGCGACCTTCAGCGGCGGGCTGGCGAGCCGCATCTTCAAGCCGGACCGGTCTCCCGACAGCGCAGCCAGGAAGTCGCTGACGCTGATGGAGCCCTCGATGCGCTGACCGCGCCAATCGAACTGTCCGGTCGCCGCGAACGAGCGCGAGATCGACGGCCAGGCGAGCGACAGGTCGATATCGTCGAGCCGCTCGGAAGCATGATGGCCGGTGTCCTCGTAGACCAGGATGCCATCCTGGATGCGGATCTCGGAGAACGACATCTGGTTGTCGGGCCCCGGGCGCATCGTGCGCGCGATGGTCTCGATGAAGGGCGTCCAGTTGCTGTTGCCGTCGGCCTCGCGGCTGACGTTGATCTGCGGCCGCAGCATCATGACGTCGGCGATTTCGAACCGCTGCAACAGCAGCGGCAGCAATTGCAGATTGGCGGTCAGCACGTCGACGCGCAGAGCCGGATCCTCGGTACCGCTGCCCTTCAGACCGACATCGTGGAACGAGACATAGCTGCCCGGAAACAAGGAGACGTCGATATGTCCCTTGACAACGAGCTCGAGCCCGGTCACGGCGCGGATCTGGCTCTCCACCGCCTGCCGCAATGCCTCGCGATTGACCAGCCAGGAGCTCGCCAGCAGGCCCACGAACGCGATGCCCAGCAGCACCGCGATCGGTGTGCCGAGGCGCCTCATTCCTTGGGCCATGGTCACGGACATGTCCTGGGATCGTCGGATCGCTGGTTACTCGGGATGGGCAGGGTGCGCCGAAAACCCCTGCCAACATCAACAACTTGATGCGCTTTCTTGACGCTTTCAAGGCCATGCCGCCGGTGTGGCCGGATTGCGGCGGAGCCCTGATATCCCGGACTCCGGATCGCCTCGGAGGCGCAGGCTGGTGCGACAGCTAAAGCAGGATGTGCGCGTTGGGAAGGCATCATTGACGCATTGCGAAGATTTCGCCTAATAATCCGGTCGATATCCGCGCGATCGCCGCTCTGCAGCAGGTCATTCCCGTATGAACAAGGTCTATCCGGACGCCAAATCCGCCCTTGCTGGCCTCCTCAAGGACGGCATGACCATCATGTCGGGTGGGTTTGGTCTTTGTGGCATCGCAGAAACGCTGTCCGACGCCATTCGCGAGTCCGGGGTGAAGGACCTCACCGTCATCTCCAACAATGCCGGGGTCGATGGCATCGGCCTCAGCCGGCTGCTGGAGACGCGGCAGATCAAGAAGATGATCTCGTCCTATGTCGGCGAGAATAAGCTGTTTGCCCAGCAATATCTGGCCGGCGAGCTGGAGCTCGAATTCTGCCCGCAGGGCACCCTGGCCGAGCGCATCCGCGCCGGCGGCGCCGGCATCCCGGCCTTCTTCACCAAGACCGGCGTCGGCACGCTGGTCGCGGAGGGCAAGGAGGTGCGGGAGTTCGACGGCGAGAAATATCTGATGGAGCGCGGCCTGTTTGCCGATCTGGCGATCGTGCACGCCTGGAAGGGCGACACCGCCGGCAACCTCGTCTACCGCAAGACTGCGCGCAACTTCAATCCGATGATGGCAACTGCGGCCAAGGTGACGGTCGCGGAGGTCGAGCACCTGCTGCCGGCCGGCCAGATCGATCCCGACCACATCCATACGCCCGGCATCTTCGTCAAACGCATCATCCAGGTCGGAACCGAACTGAAGCGCATCGAGCAGCGCACCGTGCGCAAACGTGAAGCCGCCGCTGCAGCCGGGGAGGAAGTCTGATGGCCTGGACGCGAGAGCAGATGGCGGCGCGCGCCGCCAAGGAGCTGCGGGACGGCTACTACGTCAATCTCGGCATCGGCATCCCGACGCTCGTCTCAAACTACATCCCGCCGGGCGTCGACGTGGCGCTGCAGAGCGAGAACGGCATGCTCGGCATGGGTCCGTTCCCCTATGAGGGCGAGGAGGATCCCGACCTGATCAATGCCGGCAAGCAGACCGTCACCGAGCTGCCGATCACCAGCTATTTCTCGTCAGCCGATTCCTTCGCCATGGTCCGCGGCGGCCACATCGACCTGTCGATCCTCGGCGCCATGCAAGTCGCCCAGAACGGTGACCTCGCCAACTGGATGATCCCCGGCAAGATGGTCAAGGGCATGGGCGGCGCGATGGATCTCGTCGCCGGCGTCAAGCGCGTCGTCGTGGTCATGGAGCATAGCGCCAAGGACGGTCCGAAGCTGCTCAAGCAGTGCACGCTGCCGCTGACCGGCGAGCGCGTCGTGGACATGGTGGTGACCGATCTGGCGGTGTTCACGATCGACAAGCACGGCAATGACGGCATGGCCCTGATCGAGCTCGCCGATGGCGTGACGCTCGACGAGGTCAAGGCCAAGACCGAAGCCGAGTTCCGGGTCGCGCTGAAGAATGCCTGAGGGCGCGACTACCAGCGCCGGCAGAGCATCTCCGCGACCTTGACAGCGAGCCGGCATGCCGCATGCCGCGCCCGGCTCGCAGCAGCGGGCGGCGCCGTCTCCGCCAACCCCTGAATGATCAGGCACGGCACACTGCGGCTGAGGCAGATCAGTCCCATCGCATAGGCCGTGTCATCCGTCGCAAGCGCGCCTGGAAACGCCGCCGAGATTTCGGCGTCGGTGCCGTCGCCATCGCACGTCACTGTCATTCCTTCGAAGAACACGTCGATGTCGTCCAGCATGCCATTTGCGGCCTCGTGCGCGAGGCGGCAAAGCTCGGGATCGGCCGGAATGATCATTCCGCTGTCATCGACCGAGGGCGGCTCGGCCATGCTGAGCGCGTCGCGCAGCTTGATCTGAATCCGGAATGGCGCGACCGAGGTGGCGATGACGAGATCGCCGGGGCCGGCGCCGATGAATCGCGGGCCGCGGGCCACTTGCGGGAGATTCGCTCCCAGGAGGGCATCGGCCCGTCCCGGCATGATCAGCCACTGCGCCCCATGCTCTTCGATCGCCACTGCGGCCGCGCTCGCCACCTCGGCGATCGATCGCCCGAGGCACACGACTGCATGGAAGCAGGAATGCCTGATGATGGCGCGCGCCGCGTTGCGCTGTTCGATCAGCGTGCCCGGGCCCATCGCCTGGACCAGGGCTTCGATATCCTCCGGAGTTTCGACCACGAAACCGATCGTGTTGGCTTTGGCATGGAGAAATCGCAGCGCGTCGAGCATCGCGTTGATGCTGGCCTTCTCACGACCGTCGAGCTGCTGCCACAGCGCTTCGAGCACGTCCAGGGAGGCCTCGATGTCGGCGCCGATCACGCCCTGGCCGAGCGGCCGGCCGGGTGTCTCGCAGCGATAGAGCTCTTCGAAGGCCTGCAGGACGGTCCTGCGGTCCTTCACCGCGCAGGCGCCTTGCAGGATGCGCGCGAGAACTTGGGCGCGCTTGCTGAGTTCGAGGGGAACGGCGAGCCAGGCAAAATCAGCCAGCTCGGCCGCCTGCTCGCTTGCGGCGCGCTGGAATTCGCCGACGACCTGACCGTAGTGCCAGCTCAATTGCCACGGCGTCACCTGCCGTCCGCGATACCTGCCGCGCTCGATGCGTTCGAGCGATTGCGCCTGCAACTCGTTGCGCAGGTCGGGATCTATTCCCGATGCGCGGGAATCCAGCAGACGATAGGCGCGTGTTGCGATCGCCGGTCCGAACCATTCGTGCTCGAGGTCGCCGACCGAGAGACCGCTCGGCATGCGGATGTGGACGGTCCTGCGAAACTGGTCGAGCTCGCGTCTTGCGACCTGGGCCGCGGTCACCGAAACCTGCTGTACCTCGCACAGACCGTCGACCACACTGGCCCAGTCCCAGAAGTCGTCGCCATAGAACGGAATGCGATATTGGCGGCTCGCGACGATCCGTGCGCAAACCCGTTCGATGGCGGGAGCCACGCGATCGAGAATATCGTTGCGCGCCAGCGCGCCGTCCGTGAGACATTGATGCACGAGACGCGCCGCGCCCGCATTCACCACGTGCCAGTCCTTGGCAGCGAATTTAGGCGACGTCCGCAGATATTCGAGCGCGTCGATGAGGCAGCGTCCAGCCAGTGCGCTCGGCGAATCGTCGTCGAACCAGCTGGTGTTGCCGATCCCGTAACCATGCAGGTCGGACGTGAAGAAGACCGGCGGATGTCGAGAAATCACACTCGCCTCCTGGTCCGCTCATCGCGTCGCTCAACGGCAATTGTCTAACGTTTGCAACTCAGATTTCGCAACCGAAAGTTGTTTTTGCGTGACTGTCATTTGTGCCAGTGTCAGGGCACCGTCGATCCGGCGCCGGCGTAGGTTGCAGGCAAGCGTGCTTCGAGCGCACTTTTCGAGCGGACTTATGGAGGCCGAGCATGTCAGGCGCGGATGGCGCCGAGTAGCCGGCCGAGGCGCCGCGTCATGCTGCGGCTCCATGAGGGGTGCTCGCGGACAAGCCGGAAACCGAGATTGGCAGGTGGCGTGCCGGAGGCGCAGCCGCCGGCGCGCGCATCGCGGATGAAGTCGGTCACGTAGGCTCGATGGGCGCCTTCGGCCAGACGGACGCCGCAATTGCTGACGGTCTTGATGACGCGACCGGCACTATCCTGCAGCTTGCGTGTGAAGCAGGTCGAGGTCCATTCCCAGACATTGCCCGCGAGGTCGGCAATGCCGTGCTCGTTGATGCCGAAGCCGCCGAAGCCGCGCGTCTTGGGATCGTCTTGCAGGGTGGCTTCCCGTTCGTAGCGGGCGATCCAGCGCCGCGAGGGATCGGCGTTGTCGATCGAGATGCCATCGTCCTTGAATCGGCTCCCGGCCGCATAGGCCCACTCGGTATCGGTCGGCAGCCGATAGCTCTCGCCGGTCTTGTGCGAGAGCCACGCGGCGTAGGCAACGGCGTCGTGCCAGCTCACCTGCACCGCCGGACGATCGATGGCGATGGGGACGTCGCGATCGAGCGCGCGGCATGCATGGGCTTCGACGCAGGCGTGGTAGTCGGCGGCGCTGACCTGGTTCGTCATCATGGTCAGCGGATGATCAAAGCGGACCGTCGTGATGGGAGCTTCGGCCTGGCGGCCGTTGCGGAGATGGTCGCCGGAGTCGCGGTAGCTGATCGTCCCAGGTGCGATCTCGGTGAGGGCGGGGCCGTCGAGACCGGCGGCGCGGTCTGGCAGCCCTGCAAGGATCGGGGCCATTGTGGTCGGGCCAGCCAATCCGACGACGCAGGCGAGGGTGAGCTTGATCTTGAAAGCGAGCAGCATGGCAGCACACTGAGAAGAGTGGGGGGCCGGACATGCCGGCCCCCTGGGCCGATCAGTTCGTCGTGCCGGTCGGAATGTCGGCCGGGGCCTTCACCTGCATCATCAGGTCGTCATTCCACTTGCCTTCGACCTTGAAATGGGCCGTTGCGCCGAGATTGGCCGCCTCGATCAGGTTGTGGGTGACGTAAGCGTAGATGCCGGGCTGCAGGAATTTGTAGAGCGCGGCACCCGCGGAGCCGCCGCGGATGAACCAGGTCTCGAGCCCGGTCTCCGGCGCGTTGGAGAACTTGCCGGTCTCCCAGACATAATCGCCGTGGCCGCCGATCAGATGCGGACGACTGTCGCGGTTCGCCTGCGAGTGCACGATCAGCACGTTCTCGCCGACATTGGCCGTGAGCGCATTCTTTCCGGTGAGCGCGCCGGCCTTGCCGTTGAACACCACATGGGTCGGCGTGAGCTTGCGCATGACCTCCTCGGTGTCGCTATAGGCCTCGCCGGGCGAGTCATAGGATTTGAAGTTGCCCTTGTCGTCGCGCGGGACGTAGAGGTCCTGCTCGCCGATGTAGTAGACGCGATCGTAGCGCAACGCGTGTCCGCGGCCGTCATTGAGACCGTCGCGCGGCAGCACCATCACGGCGCCGTTCATGCCCGAGACGACATGCCAGGGGATCATCGGTCCGCCTGGGGCGCAATGATAGACGAACACGCCGGTCCGCGTCGCCTTCCAGCGCAGCACGACCTGCTCGCCGGGATTGACCAGGGTCAGCGCGCCGCCACCCAGCGCTCCGGTCGCGGAGTGGAAATCGATGTTATGCGGCATGCTGTTGGTCGCGGGATTGACGAGGGTCACCTCGACATAGTCACCCTCATGGACCACCATCAGCGGGCCCGGCATCGAGCCGTTGAACGTCATGGCCTGGAAGGTGGTGCCCTTCTCGTCGATCACCATCTTCTTCTCCTGGACCACGAGCTTGAACTCCATGATCTTGGGCCCCTGCTTCGTCGCCTGCTCGTGCGCATGCACGAACGGCGGAGCCACCAGATCGACCTTCTGGCGCGGCAGCTTGAGGTCCTCGGCCATCGCGGGAGCCGCAAGCATCATCGCGGCGATGGCTGCACTGAACATGGCGGTGCGGCGGGTCAACATGGATCGCTCCTTCATTGGATCTGTTGTAGTGCCGCAATCATCATGCTCCCGTTGGAACCCGGCTTGTTTGTGCTGCAACAAGCAACTTCGCATTTGCGGAATGCGGTGGCGGGTTCGGAGCGAAATTGGCGCGGCTGCGCCAGCGCAGCGCGCGAATGAGTTGCATCGGCGAGTAGTTCTTGGGGAGTCCGGACGGGGCGCGGAGCAAAGGGGGCTGGACTGTCCCCGCGCAACTACGCGCCGAGAAATGATCCATCCGTTTGCCGAGATGGCAGGACAGTCACGAGCACCAGGATGCGAGGTTCAAGGCATTGCCCCGGTCGACGATGGGCTACCAAACTCGTCAGCTCAGCCAGCGCACCGCCAGCAACGCGGCGAAGGCCCCTGCCGCCGCGAGGCAAAACATCGTGGTCATGAACATGGCGATATTGCCGAGCAGGCCTGTCGGCCCCGACTCGTCGCGGAACGATTCGAATCCGTCGGACTGGGGGATATGGCCGCGGATGCCGGCGAGGAGAGCAAATGAACGGATCAGCAGTTGCAGAGCTTCCATTGCGGTTTTCCTCGAATCGTCGACAGATCAATGATGATGTGAAATGAGCCGGCCACTTTGAGGAAGCGCAAAGTCCGGGGCGATAACCGGCGTTCTACTGGTTATCCAACGGGGCATCTGCCGGCTGCGCCTTGAGAAAGCTCAAGGCCGCCCCTCTTGCCTTATGTCAAGGACCTCCGAACCCCAGGTCGACACGCTCAGGTGACAGGCAGGACATGAGACCAGATCTTGCGGCATGCTACGGACAGGAGCGCCTTCCGCGCTACACCAGCTATCCCACGGCGCCTCATTTCTCCGCCGCGGTCGGCCCGTCCACCTACGCAGAATGGCTGCGCGCGATACCGGCGAGCGCGACGGCATCACTTTACCTGCATGTGCCCTTCTGCCGCTCGATGTGCTGGTATTGCGGCTGCAACACCATGGTCGCCAAGCGCGACGAGCCGATTGCGGTCTACGAATCGGCACTGCGCTGCGAGATCGACATGGTGGCGCGCCAGATTGGCCGGCGGCTGCAGGTCGGGCACATTCATTTCGGTGGCGGCACGCCCACCATCATGGCGCCGGAGTCCTTTGTGGATCTCGTCGGATCGCTGCGCCATTCATTTTTCGTGCTGCCATCGGCGGAGATCGCCATCGAGATAGATCCCCGCACGCTGACGCCGGAGATGATCGCCGCGCTGGGGGTGAGCGGGGTCAATCGTGCCAGCCTGGGCGTGCAGAGCTTCGATCCGCGGGTGCAGCAGGCCATCAACCGGGTACAGAGCTTCGAGCAGACCGCGGCGGCCACGAATGGATTGCGTCAGGCCGGCGTTGCCGGCATCAATTTCGACCTGATCTACGGGCTGCCACATCAGAGCGTGGCGTCCTGTCTCGACACCGTCCGGCGTGCCATCGACCTTCGCCCCGACCGGCTCTCCGTGTTCGGCTACGCTCATGTGCCATCGTTCAAGACGCACCAACGCAAGATTCAGGACTCGGCGCTGCCGGACAGTCTGGAACGCTACGATCAGGCCTGTGCGATCGCTGATGCGCTGAAGAACGCAGGCTACGTCCAGATCGGGCTCGATCATTTCGCCTTGCCCACCGACCCGATGACCATCGCGTTCCGCGAAGGCCGGCTGCATCGCAATTTCCAGGGCTACACGACCGATGCCAACGATCTGCTGCTCGGGTTTGGCGCCTCGGCGATCGGGCAACTGCCGCAAGGTTATGTCCAGAACGCGCCGCAGGTCCGGGCCTATGAGCAGAAGATCGCGTCCGGCAGCCTCGCGACCGTGAAAGGCTATGGACTGACGGATGACGACCGCCTACGGGCCGACATCATCGAGCGCATCATGTGCGACTACGGCGTGGACCTCGACGTCATCTGCACCCGCCATGGCACGGACACCGACGACATGCTGAGATCGGCGCCGCGGCTGCAATCGCTGATCTCCGACGGTGTGGTCGAGCTCAACGGCGGTGCGCTCGCGGTGACCGAGCATTCCCGGTTCTTGGTGCGCAGCGTCGCTGCGGCGTTCGATGCGCATCTCGACGCGTCGAAGCAGCTGCACAGCCGGGCGGTCTGACCGGCCAGCTGCCGCGGTGCTTGTGCCGCGACAAAGACCGCCAAGGGCATGCCCGCTACCATTCGCGCTGGAATGGAGGCGCGCATGCCAATCTCCTTCGATGAACTGGTCGACGACGTCATGCGGCGAAGGCCGGAGACCATCCGCGTCTTTCTTGCTTTCCAGATGCGTTGCGTCGGTTGCCCGATCGCCTGTTTTCACAACGTCGCGGATGCCTGCCACGAGCATGGCGTCGATCCCGACGCGTTCCTCGCGGCCCTAGGTGCCTGCGCGTGATCAGGTCCGCGATGCGGCCGCGTCACCGGCGTTCTGCTGCGCCAGGAGCACGATCTTGTGCGGCTCGCGCAGCACGATCTTCTGACGTCCGCTTTCGACGAGGCCGAGCTGCTCCCAGCCCGAGAGGATGCGGCTTACCGTATGCAGGGTCGTTCCGGTCATCTGCGCGATATCCTGCCGGCTGATCGGGAAGTCGATCTGAACGCCGTGATCGAGCTTGCGGCCGGCCTGGTTGGCGAGCCGAAGTAGGGCATGCGCGATGCGCTGCTCCACCTGCTGCGTCGACATTTCGATCACGCGCGCATGGGTTTCCTGCAGCCGCTGGCCGACCGTCTGCAGCGTGTTCGCCGCCAGCGACGGGAACTTCGCGACCAGCCGCGGCCATGAGGCGGACGGCCAGGCCAGCACGATGCTGTCGTCGACGGCTGTCGCTGTCGCCGGATAATGTTGGAGACCGATGGCCGGGGCGACGCCGAACGTGTCCCCTGCCACCACATAGCGCACCACGATCTGGTCGCCGGTGGGCGTCGTCTTGCTGGCGCGGACATGACCGTGGAGCAGCAGGAAGAACGAGGTCGCATCGGCGCCCTGCTCGAACACCGCGCCGTTGCGGGGGACGCGAAGGGAGCGGGCTTCCCGCAGCACGTCCGTGAGATCCTCAGCGGACAGCCCTGCAAACAGCGGCAGATGCGCGACCAGCGAACGGTCGATGGAAGCCATGATGTTCTCCGGGGCCGGGTTCGGCTCAATTTTGCGGCGCTCAATAGCACGTTTTTGCGATCCGTCGGAAGTTTGTGCTGGCGCAAGTCATAGTGGGCGACGCGCAACTACATGTTAAGCACAACGCCGCGATCGGTGCGGTTCCCGTCCTTCATCGAGCGAGCATGCACATGGCCATTCCACGCAACTATCAGGGCTGGACCGTTCTCGCCAACGGGTTCAGGCCGTTCTTTCTGCTGGGCGCGCTCCAGGCCGCGCTGGCGATCCTGATCTGGGTCCCGGCCTTCTACGGCGAGCTGAAGCTGAGCTCCGGCTTCGCTCCCCGAGACTGGCACGTGCACGAGATGCTCTACGGCTATTTGCCGGCCGTCGTCACTGGCTTCCTGTTTACGGCGATCCCGAACTGGACCGGACGTCTGCCGATCCGGGGCCTGCCGCTGCTCACCCTCGTGATCGTGTGGACGGCCGGACGACTGGCCGTCACGATGTCCGCGCTGGGCCCCTGGTGGGCCGCGCTGCTGATCGATGCGAGCTTCCTCATGCTTGTCGTTCTGGCCGCCGCGCGCGAGATCGTCGCCGGTCGCAATTGGCGGAATTTGCCGGTGGTCGCAATCGTCGCGGTGCTGTGCGCCGGCAACATCGCGTTCCACGTCGAGGCTCATCTGCGTGGCTCGGCCGACTACGCCATTCGCGTCGGTGTTGCCGTGATCGTGCTGCTGCTCGCACTGATCGGCGGCCGCATCACGCCGAGCTTCACCCGCAACTGGCTAGTCAAGCACAATCCCGGTCGGCTGCCGGCGCCGTTCGGCCGCTTCGACATCGCCGTCGTGCTGTTCAGTGCGCTGAGCCTGCTCGGCTGGATTCTGGTTCCTGAGAGCGCGCCGACCGCGCTTGCGCTCACGGCGGCCGGATTGTTGCATGTGGTGAGGCTCGCGCGCTGGGCCGGCGATCGCACCTTGCGCGAACGGCTGCTGGTCATCCTGCATGTCGGCTACGTGTTCGTCCCGCTCGGCTTCCTGCTCACGGCGGCCGCCAGCCTCGGATGGGTTCTGCCAAGCGCCGGGCTGCACGCCTGGATGGTCGGGGCCGCCGGCATCACGACGCTTGCAGTGATGACGCGGGCCACGCTCGGCCACACCGGCCAGGCGCTGACGGCCGCGCCCGCGACCCAGGTGATCTATCTGGCGATCATCGTCGCAGCGGTCACGCGGGTCTGCGCCGTGTTGGCGCCGGCGCATACCGAGGTGCTGCTGCACGTCGCGGCGCTTGCCTGGGTGGTCGCATTCGCCGGCTTCGTTCTGGCGTTCGGTCCGCTGCTGCTCGGTCTCAAGCGGCGTGCGCTGGCCGTACGCCGGGCAGGATCGGTTCAGCCGGTGCTCTGATTGCGCGCCATGGCGCGCGAGAACACCACCTCGATCAGCGTGCCGGATTTCGGCGCGGCCTTGATATGGAACTGCGCCCGGTTGGCTTCGACAAGCGCCTTGGTGAGCGACAGGCTGAGACCGGCGCCATCGGAGCCTTGCTCGGAAGCCGAGGGCGCACGGAACGGTTCGAGCGCCGCGGCCACCTCCTGATCGTTCAGGCCATGACCGGTGTCGCGGACGCGCAGCGCGACCTCGCCGAAATCGGTCAGCGCGGTCGAGACGATGACCTGGCCGCCGGGATTGGCCAGCGAGATCGAAGCCGAGATCACGTTCATCGCGATCTGGCGCAGCGCCCTGGCGTCGGCGATGACCGGCGGCAGCAGTTGCGACAGCGAGGTGCGGATGATGATGCGGGCGCGGTTGGCCTGCGGCTGCATCGCTGCGACGCAGCTCTCCACCAGTTCGTTGAGATTCTGGCTGGTGAAAGCGAGCTCGAGCTTGCCGGTCTCGATGCGCGACAGCTCCAGCAGATCGTCGATCAGGGAGACGACGCGCTCGCCCGAGGTGCGGATGTCCTTCATGTATTCGGCGTAGCGGGTGTTGCCGATCGTGCCGAACCGTTCGCCGATCATCACCTCGGCAAAGCCGATGATCGCGTTCAGCGGCGCGCGTACTTCGTGGCTGATCCGGGCCAGCATGTCGGCCTTGGCGTTGGCGGCCCGATCGGCCACGCGACGAGCCTGCAGCAACTCGCTTTCGCCGCGGTGGAGCTGCGACAGATCGCGGAACACGGCAAAGAAGTTCGGACCGTCGGGCCTGGTCCGGCCAATTGCCATCGACAACGGAATGAGGCCGCCCTGAGCGATCTTCCCGAGCACCTCGCGGCCCTGATCGAACCCGCTCGACGCGCCGGCCTGCTGCACGCTGTCGAGGTAATCGAGCACGAGGCGGGCGCTTTCCGGCGCGAACAGCTCGATCAGGTTACGGCGCACCAGCGCCGCGCCGTCGTGACCGAACAGCGCCTCGGCGCTGCGGTTGCAGGCGTGGATGTTGCCGCCGGCGTCGAACATCAGGATGCCCTCGGCTGTGACGTCGAGGATCGCCGCAAGATCTTCGGCTTCGGCGTGGCCGGCGGCCGGAGGCGGGGCCACGACCAGGGGGGCTGGTGCAGCCGAGGCCGGCACTGGCATCGGCGCAGCGTCGGTCGCCGTCGGAACCGCGGCCGCGGTTCCGGGCACCGGAGCGAAGATCAGGGCATGGGCGGTATCGCCGTCCCAGGTGATCGTGAACAGGCGGGCTTCCGCCTTCACCTCCTCGCTGGAGGAGCCATCGGCTGCCGAGATCGTGACGGGGGTGCCGGCCTCGGATTTGTTCGACGCTGACGACACGCCCGGCTCGACATAGAGCGCATCGAGCCCGCCCGCCTGCTCCAGGGCCGCAAGGTCGGCGTAGCCCATCTGCCTGAAGAAGGCCGGATTGCCATAGAGCAGGCGATCGAGCCGGTAGATCAGCATGCCCGTTGGCAGCAGGTCGAGCAGGATGCGGTCGCGCTGGCTGTCGCCCTGGGCCGGCGGCTCCTCGGGGATGAGCCATTCGGTCTGCAGCCCCGCGCCATGATCGGTCGCCGTCTCCGTCGCCGATGGGGTCTGCTGCTGCGGCGGGACCAACGGATCGCTCACGCGCGATCCCGGCTCGAACGCCGTACTCGCGACGTCCGCGGCTGAGTTGCGGATCTCGCCTTCGAGCCGGGCCGACAGCTGACGCGCGAGTTCATGAAACGCACTGTTCTCCACCGGCGTGAGCACCGGATGCTTGGACTCGCCCGGAGCGCGGAACGGGACCACGTTCCCGGTCGTTTCGAGCCCGATGCCGTCGATGTGGTGTACGTCCGCCGCAATGGAAGCCTCACGCGATGACGCCGTGACGTTGTCCTGCTGCGGCGGCACATCTGCGGCCTGCACATGGTCGGATTGGGCAGGCTCGGTTTCGTCAGCGTCCGGAGCATCGGCCGCGTCTGCATCGGCCAATGCGGGGCGACGCAGTGCGGCCAGCCGGTCGAGAGCGTCGAGGTCGCGACAGACGCCGAAGCCGCGATAGCCGGCATGGGTCCTGTCCTCCGTCAGGACAGGCAGTCCCGACAATTCGACCGCAAGCCGCTCGCCGTCCGCGGGCCAGCTGACGACGAGCCCGCTCCAGGTCTCTTTCGTTTCGATCGCCGCACCGACCCGCCCGTCTGGATCGAGGCCTAGCGATGCAGTGAGCTCATGCCAGGGACGGCCGAGCTTGGCGGCGCTGTGCCGCCCGATCAGGCGGGTGAATTCGTCGGAGCCGATCGAGAACCGTCCCTCGGCATCCATCTGCCAGGAAAATCGGAGTGGGTGGCGGCGGCCGACTGAAGGCTCCGCCGCGCCGGACTCGGCAGGATGCGTCTCATCCGTCGTTTGCGGCACCGGCACCGGCGCCTCGAACAGGTCGGCCTTGGCCGGATCGTCGATCAGCAGGAACTCGGCCGGCGCTTCGTTCGACAGCGCGGGGGATTCGTAATCGGTTCGGCGTTCAGTCATTGCATCCACCGGAAGAGGAGGCGAAATCACGACGACGGGCCCAGCGGCAACGTGCGCGGGGGCTGGTGATGCGGGGGCGGCATCTGCGGTTGGCTCTGATGTCTGCGCCGAGCCTGGCGCCTCCATCCCGTCGGCTAGGGCCGGCATCGGGACGGCCACCAGCCCGACCTGGTTGCCGCTGCCGATGCGGTAGAGCGCTGCGCGCTCGGTGCCGAACGTCACCTCGGCCATGCCGTCGATAAGCGCCGCTCTGCGGATCTCGGCGAAATCCGGCTCGCTCAGGTCGCGCGTGCCAAACAGGCGCCGTCCGGCTGCACTGATGCCGGCGAACTGGCCATCCTGGGTGAATGCGATCAGCGCATGTCCGCTGGCTTCCACGAGCCGCTTCAGGCGTTCCGCCAGCGGGACGCTGCGTCCGCCCCCGTCGGTGCTGGTGATCAGCACCGCGCGCGTGCCATCCGGCAGATCGATCCTGGTGCAGCCGCAGGTCGCGAGCGTGCCGAGCGGCGCGCCGAAGCCACGGAGGCGTTCGAGTCGCAAGGCGCCGGTCTCGGGCAGACGCCGTCCCAATTGAGCGACCTGGCGGCGATGCGCGTCGGCGGGGCCGAGCGCCTTCGCGATCAGCGCCGTTGCGCTCGCCGCGCCGAGGGCGCGTGCACCGGCCGCATTGGCCCACAGCACACGGCTGCCATCGGCCGACCATAGCCAAGCCGGCAGACTGCCGGCGGCGTGGACAGCCAGCCGGGGGTCGCTGAGGGCCTGCAATTCGAGATCGGCGTAGGTCATGGGCGACGACGGCGAACGGCTCTTGTGATGTTGATCGGCGGCCGGAACTGGTGGCGTTAAGAATTCGTTACTATCGCGCGTTTTGAGGGCCAAGGTCCACGGCGGGGCCGTACCCCTGTCCTGCTAAAGCTTGGATAACCTTAATGTGTTCCTCGTGAGCGCAGCGCACGGAATTGCGGCGAACCCGGGCATGGCCCGTTGCAATCCCCCCGTTGGGGACCACGGCGGAGGCGACGGCAGGCTCGCTCGAACAGCGCAGCGCGACGGTACGGGCCGGGACCAAGGACATCGGCGCCAAGGTCTTGTCCTATGCCGAAAAGAACGTCCAATCGTCGCTCGACGACGCTCAATCGCTGGTGCACGCCAAAAACCTGCCCGAGGTGCTGCGGCTGCACCGCGAATTTTTTCAGGGCCAGATGCGGTCGCTCGCCGAACAGGCAAGCGAAATGGGCGAAGCCATCGGCAAGGCTGCGATCGACACTACCAAGCCCAAGGCCTGAGGGGACGTTCTCCGCTCCCGTAAATTCTGGAGGCGGGCGCGACAAAGAGTTCCTGATAATGGAATTTCCATTGCGTTGCACAAAAACGACACGATATAGCTCTACGCGAGGTTGTTACCTCCCAGGGGCGGTTCCTCTGCGTGATCCGAAGTGACTTCCCGATTGCCGGGACGGTCCAGTCTCAATGTTTCGAAGGATACATGCCATGACCAATGCCACCGATCCGTTCTCCGCGTCCATCATCCCGTTTGAGGTTCCCGAGCAGGTGCGCGCGCTCGCCGAAAAAGGCGTGTCGCAGGCCCGTGAGAACTACGCCAAGTTCAAGGACGCTGCGGAAACGCACAATTCGGCCATCGAGGCCTTCTTCGCAAACGCCAGCAAGGGCGCCGGCGTCTACTCGTCCAAGGTCATGGAATTCACGAAGGCCAATACGACGGCTTCGCTCGACTTCGCCCAGGAGCTGTTCGGCGTGAAGTCGCCGTCGGAGGCGATGGAGCTGTGGACCGGTTTCGCGCGCAGGCAGTTCGAGACCTTCACGTCCCAGGCCAAGGAGCTCGGCGAGCTCGGCCAGAAGGTTGCGGCCGAGACGGTCGAGCCGATCAAGGAAAGCGCCAGCAAGCTGTTCAAGACGGCGGCCTGATTCGAGCCAGGTGCGCGGTACGGCCGTGCGCCGGTGAGGCCAGCGGAAGATCCAGGACCCGGACGAGTTGCGGCCGGGTTCGATGCTTTCTGGGCTCCCGCTTGAACGGGGGCTCACTCGGGCCGAAACAGCGTCAAAAAACGCCGGCATGGCCGGGGACTTTATCCGTTCTCGGCCTTGCCAAATTGGCCCGTTGCACCTAGTTTCCGGCCCGTTCGGACGCCCCCTCGCGGGCAGTCCATGGCGGATGCAGTTGTAGCTCAGTTGGTTAGAGCGCCTGTCTGTGGAACAGGAGGTCGGTGGTTCGAGCCCACCCAACTGTACCATGGCCAGGACCATTGCTGTGCCGTTCGCAAGCTCACCTCTATCCGTGCTCCGCGCCCGGTTGATCGTGCACCGTGATTTGTAGCCCTGTCGCGACCTCTCGCGTATGGCTGTAGACTGGGCGTGTGCGCAGAGCTGTGCGGAAGCCTGAGCCCGGTCTCCGTATTTCGACGGATATATCGCCGGGGCGTGCGCTCGCTTGCGGTTTGCTGCGCCGGATCAGAAGCACGGCGTGGCGCTGTTGCTTGCGAATCCTGTCTCCTTCAATCACACTTTGCGGCAACGAGGGGGAGGGGACGATGAGAGGGATTGATCTCGATCCATGCATCTCTGCCGTACTGATCGTAGTAGCCGCGCTGTTAGTCCCCGTAACCGCACGGGCCTATACCCCCGAGCAGGAGCAGGCGTGCACGGGCGATGCGTTCCGGCTTTGTAGTTCCGACATTCCCGACGTCGATCGTGTCACTGCCTGCATGGTCCGCCGCAAGGCCGAGCTGTCGCCGCCATGCCGCGCCCAATTCGGGCCACCGCAGCGCCAGGCCGCGTCATCTGGCCGCGCGGAACGGCCGATGAGCATTCGTCCTGTCACCAAGCCGGTCACTGCGCGCGCCGGCAAAGCGAGGAAGTCGACGCGACCGGACGCGACTTGAGCGATGCCGATGGCCGCATTTGGCGGCACTCGGAATGACCGAGGTCCTTGGATGCGCACCTCGATGCGCAGCCTCAACATGTAAATGCGATGGGACATGACCGGATGTTGTCGAACATCGCGGCCGGATCTGCTGTTTTGCCTGCTTTGGTGTGACTCAAAAACCAATCCGTTTCGGCAATCAGGAGTTACGTCTTATTAATCGCTAAATTTTTCTTCCGCGAATCAGTCCGCTGATTCATTTTCGCTGCCGGGGTCAATCTGGAGGCCAAGGTATGAACGTCATTGTTTTCGCATCGCGTAAGGGCGGCTCAGGCAAGAGCACCCTGGCCGCCCATCTCGCTGCGCAGATCAAGTCGAGCAAGTCTAGTCTGCTCATCGATGCGGACCCTCAGGGGTCGCTGACGCTTTGGCACAAGCTGCGCGGCACCAACGAGCCGCCGATCAAGACGGCCGTGAACTCGGTGAGCGCGATCGTGTCCGCCGCCCGCCGTGACGGCGTCGAGTGGGTGCTGATCGATACGCCGCCGACCATCTCGGCCGTCGTCGAGGATGCGATCAAGAACGCGACCATGGTGATCATCCCGGCCCGCCCCGGCGTGTTCGACGTCAACGCGGTGCAGGAGACGATCCAGACCTGCCGCGCCGCGCGCAAGCCCTACGCGGTCGTTCTCAATGGCGCACCGGCGCGCCGCGACGATGCCGAAAGCCCGATCGTGACCATCGCCCGGGAGGCGCTGGCGAAGTTCAAGGCGCCGGTGTGGGGCGGCCAGATCACCAACCGCGCCGATCTGCTGATGGCGCTGGGCCAGGGCGAAGGCGTGCGTGAATATTATGCGGAGGGGCGTGCCGCAGCCGAGATCGCGCGCCTCTGGGCTGCGATCGAGCGCTCGGTGCGGGCGATTCGCGGGACCGTGTCGGCCAACGGCGCCATGCACAAGCAGGCGGCCTGATCGCGGCATCAGATGAGGCATCGACGCGCGGTCTTCCGCGCGTTTTTTGCGTCGGGTCACACGATCTCGCGTGAGTGCCGACTTCGCGCCGCGCGAGAGGGCGCGGCGAGGTCAGGCGACCATCAGGAAATAGAAGGCGATAGCCGGCGTCAGGGTCAGGATCACGGACCAGATCCCGACCGCCCAGAGAATGTCTTCGACGCTGAATCCCTGATGCTCAGGGTATGGATGATCCTGCAAAGCCACGACGCCCCCGCGCTCTTTGACGTTTTCAACATCCATAGCGGAACATCTTTAAACACGAGGTTGCGGACTGCGCCGCTTTTGATCGCGTTTGTTAGCTCGGATTAACCACGGAGGTGTCGGCCTCCGTGGTCTCCGATGTGGCCCGCGGCCGCGCTGCGGCTTCGTCTCTCGGTCCGACGATCGTTTCGGGGAGCGCTCAGGCGACGCAGCTCTGCGTCCTTGTCGCCGTGCGGCGCTCGATCTCCTGGTCGAGGCGTACGGCAAGGCCGGCACCGATCTCCACCATAGGTAGTCGCACGTCGGGGCTCGCGATGATGCCGGTTCGCGCCAGCCAGTACTTGGCCGGGGCCGGGCTCGGCTCGGTGAACAGCAGCCGCGTGAGATCCTCGACCTGCGCCCAGCACGCTGCTGCCGCGTCGTGACGGCCGGCCTTTACGTGCTGCAGGATTGCGGCAAACGTCTCGGTCTCCAGATGCGCCGAGAGCAGGATGGCGCCGTCGGCACCGGCCTGCAGCGCATCGAAGCTCTGGGCGTCCTCGCCGGTGAGGATGCGAAATCCGGGCGGTCGGCGTGCGATCAAGTCGCGCGTCTGCATGCGATTGGCGCAGCAATCCTTGAGGCCTGCGACGGCCGGATGTTGCGCGAGCCGCAGCAGCGTCTCGTTGTCGAGGCCGACCGCCGAGCGATAGGGAATGTTGTAGAGCACGATCGGATGGGTGGTGCGGTCAGCCAATGCGGTGAAATGCGCCAGCAGGCCGCGCTGCGACGGGCGCACGTAAGGCGGACTCGAGATCAGATAGAAGTCGATCGGCCATTCCGCGGTTCGGTCGAGCGATTCGCTCACCTCGGCCGTCGCCACGCCGCCGACACCGAGACAGATCGGCAGCGACCGGCCGGTGGCGTCGAGCTCGTCCCGGACCACGCTGATCAGGCGGGCGCGCTCGTCCCAAGACAGCGCCAGTCCTTCGCCTGACGTGGCACCGAGCACCAGTCCATCGATCGGCTTGGCGGCGTAGTGCCGAACCAGATTGCGTAAGGATGGCTCGTCGAGCGCGCCATCGCGGAACGGCGTGATCAGGGGCAGCCAGAGGCCCTGCAGTCGGGTCGTAATGTTGGTCATGGTCCATCTCCTTGGGTAGCAGGAGCCGGAGACGGGACACGCAAAAAAGCCCCGTCCTCGCGGCGGGGCTGGTGATGCGGCGGTGAATTCGAGAGATTCTAGCGCGCGCGTCCACATGTCCCCGGGAGGGGAGCTTTTTTCGACGACAGCTTGGCGTGCGAAGACGTGGACATGCGATCTAGATGCGCGGTGCAGGCGATGCTGTCAACGCCGCATCGGGCACGACACGGAAACATTCGGCAAAAAAAATAGCCGGGCCCAAATGAGCCCGGCTGGAGGTACTGGCCAACGAGGCCGACACAATCACCTTCCAGAGGGATTTCTGAACGCTCGCGCCACTGGAGGAGGGGGACAATGCGCAACGCCAACGCTCAGCACAACTTCAGTATGGGCTCAATGGCGTCGCAGCAACCATGCAAGCCGCATGTCAGACATGCACAATCTCACGCCGGCCAGCGCTGCGCTTTGCTCACGACGAAGTCACGGAACACTTGAACGCGTGCGACCGTTTTCAATTCCTCGGGATAGACGAAGTAGGTGTCGAGCTGGATCGAATCCGACTCTCCGAACAATTGCACGAGACGGCTGTTTTCCTCGACGAGGTAGTCCGGCAGCGCGGCGATGCCGAGGCCTTGCTGGCAGGCGCGGACCAGGCCGAGGATGTTGTTGACCCTGAAATAGGCCTCGCGCGGACCGGACCCGTTGCGGCCGGCATCGACCAGCCAGCTGCGGTTCTGGAGATGCGGGGCGACTTGGCCGTCGGCCAGCATGATGATGCGATGATCATCGAGCTCGTCGAGTGTGCGCGGTGTGCCGAAGCGCTTGACATATTCCGGCGAGCAATAGGCGTGGAAGCTGATCGCGAACAGCTTGCGCTGGATCAGATCGGGCTGGGTCGGCTTGCGGGTGCGGATCGCCACGTCGGCCTCGCGCATCGACAGATCGAGCTCCTCGTCGGTGACGATCAGCGAGATCCGGATCTCCGGATAGAGCGCGGTGAATTCGCCGAGTCGCGGGATCAGCCAGTTGATGCCGACGCCCGGCGTGGTCGTGATCTTCAGGTCGCCGCTCGGGCGCTCGCGGCTGTCGGTCAGCTTGGCGCGCGCCGCCTGCAGCTGCATGAAGACGTCATGCGCGGTTCGGAACAGGAGGTCGCCTTGCTCCGTCAGGATCAGTCCGCGGGCGTGGCGGTGGAACAGCGAGACTGCGAGCTCCTGCTCGAGCGCGCTGACCTGGCGCGACACCGCCGATTGCGACAGCCCGAGCTGCTCCCCGGCATGCGTGAAGCTGCCTGCTTCCGCCGCTGCGTGAAACACCTTCAGCTTGTCCCAATCCATATCCGTAAATCCATCCCGTGATCGTGGCATCGTCAGTTCATTCCGCCGCGGCGCGTTCGCTCGCGGCGTGGGCGAGGAAGCGTTCGGCCTCCAGGGCGGCCATGCAGCCCATGCCGGCTGCGGTGATCGCCTGCCGATAGGTTTCATCGGCAACGTCGCCGGCTGCAAACACGCCGGGAACGGAGGTCGCGGTCGAGCCCGGCATCACCTCGACATAACCGGACGGTTTCAGTTTCAGTTGCCCCGCGACCAGCTCGGTTGCTGGCGCGTGGCCGATCGCGACGAAGACGCCGTCGGCGGGCAGCTCGGTGAGCGCGCCGGTCTTGACGTTCTTGAGTCGGACATGCGTGACCTTGGATGGCGAGCTGGCGCCGCAGATCTCATCGAGGGCGCTGTCCCAGACGACCTTGATCTTGGGATGCTTGAACAGCCGCTCCTGCAGGATGCGCTCGGCGCGGAAATGGTCGCGCCGGTGCACGACGGTGACGGTCGAGGCGAAATTGGTCAGGAACAGCGCTTCCTCGACCGCGGTGTTGCCGCCGCCGACGACGATGACTTCCTTGCCGCGATAGAAGAAGCCGTCACAGGTCGCGCAGGCCGAGACACCGAAGCCCTTGAAGGTCTCCTCCGACGGCAGCCCGAGCCAGCGCGCCTGGGCGCCGGTCGCCAGGATGACGGTCTCGGCGAGGTAGACGTCACCGGAGTCGCAGGTCAGGCGGAACGGACGCTGCCCCAGCTCCAGCTTGGTCACGAGGTCGGTCTTGATCTGGGCCCCGACATGCGTCGCCTGCTTCTCCATCTGCTCCATCAGCCAGGGACCCTGGATGACGTCGGCAAATCCCGGATAGTTTTCCACGTCGGTGGTGATGGTGAGCTGGCCGCCGGGCTGGATGCCCTGGATCAGCACCGGCTCCAGCATAGCTCGTGCCGCGTAGATCGCCGCCGTATAGCCGGCAGGGCCGGAACCGATGATGACGACTTTGGCATGGATCGGAGCTTGCATGTGGCCGAAGACTCGCTGGAAAAGGGAGGATTAACGACGCAGCGAGCGGAATGCGCGGAAGAAACGCTCCGAAGCCCCATCGAAAATGTCAAATCCAAGTCTAAGCCATCTGGCAAGCTATGCAAGAATTGCAACGCATCTCGGCGAATTTTCCCTTCACGACCCGGTCAACAGGGGAAATCTAAAGTAATAAAATTGCGCGAATTGACCGGCTTGCGCTAAGAGAGTTGCCCATCGTCTCCCGGCGCCCCTGCGCCTCCTCCTGTTCCGCCAGAGCCCACAATCCCCGTGTCCAAGAATCTTGATGAGATCGATCTCAAAATCCTGAGTGAAATTCAGGCCGACGGCAGGATCACCAATGTCGAGCTCGCCAAGCGGGTCGGCATCTCGCCGCCGCCTTGCTTGCGCCGGGTGCGGACCCTGGAGGAGGAAGGCTACATCACCGGCTACCGGGGCCTGCTCGACCCGCGCAAGCTCGGCTTCGACGTGACCGTGTTCGCCTCGGTCCACCTGTCGAGCCAGGCGGACGCCGACCTGAAGGCGTTCGAAGAGTTCGTGCGGTCCGAGCCGCTGGTGCGGGAATGTTGGATGCTGTCCGGCGAGGTGGACTTCATCCTGAAATGCGTGGCACCGGACATGGCGACGTTTCAGGAGTTCGTCACGCACCTCACGGCGGCGCCCCACGTCCGCAACGTGCGGACGTCCCTGGTGCTGCATAACTCGAAATACGAGGCGGCGGTGCCGCTCGAGGTCAAGGGGCGCAGCTAGGCCCGGCTGTCCTTCCGGGCCAGCCTCGCGAAGGCTGAACCCGGAAGCTCGAGGTCGCGAAGCGAACAGAACGCGAGAGAGTTCAGTTCTTTTTGCGCAGCAGCGCGTCCAGACTGATCGAACCCCCGCCCGAGGTCGTCAGATAGAGGCAGGCAAAGCAGAGGGCGATCGCCAGCGAGCCGTTGTTGACGACCGGGAAGAAACCTCTCGGGAAGTGGCCAATGAAATAGGCGAAGGCCATCTCGCCGGACAGGATAAAGGCGACCGGGCGCGTGAACAGCCCAAGGATCAGCAATCCGCCGAGCACCAGTTCGAGCGAGCCGGCCGCACCGTACAGCGACAGCAGCTCAACTTTGGCAAACATGTCCACGGCCGGAAACTTGAAGATCTTCGCCACGCCATATTGAAACAACAACAGGCCCGTGACGAAGCGAAACAGGCTGAGCACAGCCGGTTGCCATTTCGAGAACATCTGCTCCATGTCGATCATCCCCCAATCAAAGCCATCATGATGCGACGGACCGGACCCATTCTCCCGGCACGGCTCGTCGGTTCTGCACTAGCTCATTCCCGAAAGCCCGTCACCGGCGTGTGGCCTGCAGCCCGATGAATTGACCGTGTGCTGCCGAACGCCATTGTGCCGCAGTGCGGCCGGCCAAACGACGAAGGGCCGCGCCTTCGCGCAGCCCTTGGTTTCGTCCGAACGGTCACAGGCACCGCTCCGATGCCTCGGGTCCTCAGCGCCACTCGACCTTGGCGATCTCGTAGGACTTGGCGCCGCCGGGCGCCATGACCTCGACGGTGGTGCCCATCTTCTTGCCGATCAGCGCGCGCGCCAGCGGCGAGGTGATCGAGATCTTGCCCTTCTTGGCATCCGCCTCGACCTCGCCGACAATCTGCCAGACCGCCTTCTTCTCAGTGTCCTCGTCGATCAGGGTCACCGTCGCGCCGAACTTGATCGTGTCGCCGGAGAGCTTGGTCACATCGATGATGTCGGCGCGCGCGAGCTTGTCCTCGAGCTCGGCGATGCGGCCCTCGTTGTGAGACTGCTCTTCCTTGGCGGCGTGATATTCCGCGTTCTCGGACAGGTCGCCATGCGAACGCGCTTCCGCGATATGTTCGATGATGCGCGGACGGTCCACCGATTGGCGCTGCTTGAGCTCGTTCTCCAACGCGGCGTAGCCCATCGAAGTCATGGGAACCTTTTCCACCATCTCTTCTCGTCCTTCAGTCGTGCGGGCGGGGGCGCGCACGATCAGCAGCTTCAGAATAGGCCTTTGCGGCTCAAAGCAAAGCCTGAAGGCCCGGCAAGACCGTCCCGTCAAAGGCCGGTACAACATCGAACGGGGCGGCGGGTTCCTGAAAGCTTCTATTGCCGATTGTTGCCAACCGCTTAGCGGGCGTTCGCCCGCGCGCTGCGATTAGTTTTCGGAAAAGTAACTCTGCAGGGTGCGGACCTCAAGGTCTCCCCCGAGATAGGCACGGATGCCTTGCGCGGCCGCCACGGCACCCGAAAGAGTGGTGTAATACGGCACTTTATGCAAGAGGGCAGCGCGCCGCAGCGAACGGCTGTCGGCCAGCGCCTGCGGGCCTTCGGTGGTGTTGAAGACCAGCTGGATGTCACCGTTGGTGATGGCGTCCACGATGTGCGGCCGTCCCTCCAGCACCTTGTTGATCTTCTCGGTCGGCACGCCCTGGTCGGTCAGGAAGCGCTGGGTCCCGGATGTCGCCACCACCTTGAAGCCGAGCTCGTGCAGCATCCGCACCACCTCGGTGATGCGCGCCTTGTCGCTTTCACGTACTGACACGAACACCGTGCCTTTGCGCGGCACGCGTGTGCCGCCGCCGAGCTGGCTCTTGGCGAACGCCACGGCGAACGAGCGGTCGATGCCCATCACCTCGCCGGTCGAGCGCATCTCCGGGCCGAGCACGGTGTCGACGCCCGGGAAACGGGCGAACGGGAAGACCGATTCCTTGACGCCGACATGCCTGAGCGCGCGCTTCTTCAGGCCGAAATCGGCGAGCTTCTCGCCGGCCATGATTCGGGCGGCGATCTTGGCGACTGGCGTGCCGACCACCTTGGCGACGAAGGGCACCGTGCGCGAGGCACGCGGATTGACCTCGAGCACGTAGATCGTGCCGTCCTTGATCGCATATTGCACGTTCATCAGGCCGACGACGTCGAGCCCGAGCGCCAGCTCGCGGGTCTGCCGCTCCAGCTCGGCGATGGTCGCCTCGTCGAGCGAATGCGGCGGCAGCGAGCAGGCCGAATCGCCGGAGTGGATGCCGGCCTCCTCGATGTGCTCCATGATGCCGACGATGAAGGTGTCCTTGCCGTCGGAAAGGCAGTCCACGTCGATCTCGGTCGCGTCCGACAGATAGCGATCGAACAGCAGCGGGTTCTTGCCCAGCACCGTGTTGATCTGGCCGGTCTTGTCGTTCGGGTAGCGCGCCTTGACGTCGGCCGGTACCAGCTCGGGCAGGGTGCCGAGCAGGTAGTCGCTGAGTTGGTTGTCCTCGCGGATGATCTGCATCGCGCGGCCGCCGAGCACGTAGGACGGGCGCACCACCAGCGGCAGCCCGAGATCGGCAGCCACCAGGCGGGCCTGCTCGACCGAATAGGCGATGCCGTTCTTCGGCTGCTTCAGATGCAGCTTGTCGAGGACGCGCTTGAAGCGGTCGCGGTCCTCGGCGAGGTCGATGGCCTCCGGCGAGGTGCCGAGGATCGGCACGTCGGCCGCCTCCAGCGCACGCGCCAGCTTCAGCGGCGTCTGGCCGCCGAACTGCACGATGACGCCATGCACCGTGCCGTTCTTGCGCTCGGTCGCGATGATCTCCAGCACGTCCTCGGAGGTCAGCGGCTCGAAATAGAGCCTGTCGGCGGTGTCGTAGTCGGTCGAGACCGTCTCCGGATTGCAGTTGACCATGATGGTCTCAAAGCCGGCGTCGGACAGCGCGAAACAGGCGTGGCAGCAGCAATAGTCGAACTCGATGCCCTGGCCGATCCGGTTCGGACCGCCGCCGAGAATGATCACCTTCTTCTTGTCGGACGGCGCGCTCTCGTCGGCGAGTTGGCCTGCGAACAGCGTTTCGTAGCTCGAATACATGTAGGCGGTGGGCGAAGCGAACTCCGCCGCGCAGGTATCGATGCGCTTGAACGCCGGACGGACGCCCAGCGCCTGCCGCTTGGCCGCGACGTCGGCTTCGGTGGTGTTGGTCAGCACCGCGAGCCGTGCATCCGAGAAGCCCATCGCCTTCAGCGTGCGCATGCCGCTCGCGTTCGGCGGCAGGCCGTGCCGGCGGACCTTGTCCTCCATCTCGACGATGCCGCGCATCTGCGCCAGGAACCACGGGTCGATCTTGCAGGAGTTGAAGATGTCCTCGTTCGACCAGCCCAGCCGCATCGCCTGCGCGACCTGCAGGAGACGGTTCGGCGTGGGCGTGCCGAGCGCAGCCCGGATCGCGTTCTTGTCGTCGCCGCGCCCGAGACCTTCGATCTCGATCTCGTCGAGGCCGGTGAGGCCGGTCTCGAGACCGCGCAGCGCCTTCTGCAGGCTCTCCTGGAAGGTGCGCCCGATCGCCATCACCTCGCCGACAGATTTCATCGAGGTCGTCAGCGTGGTCGAGGCGCCCGGGAATTTCTCGAATGCGAAGCGCGGGATCTTGGTGACGACGTAGTCGATGGTCGGCTCGAACGAGGCCGGGGTCGCGCCGCCGGTGATGTCGTTGGCGATCTCGTCCAGCGTGTAGCCGACCGCGAGCTTGGCCGCGACCTTGGCGATCGGGAAGCCGGTCGCCTTGGAGGCCAGCGCCGAGGAGCGCGATACGCGCGGATTCATCTCGATCACGACCATGCGGCCGTCGGCCGGGTTGACGCCGAACTGCACGTTGGAGCCGCCGGTCTCGACGCCGATCTCGCGCAGCACCGCCAGCGAGGCGTCGCGCATGATCTGGTATTCCTTGTCGGTCAGCGTCAGCGCCGGCGCGACGGTGATCGAGTCGCCGGTGTGCACGCCCATCGGATCGAGGTTCTCGATCGAGCAGACGATGATGCAGTTGTCCTTCTTGTCGCGGACCACCTCCATCTCGTACTCCTTCCACCCGAGCACCGATTCCTCGATCAGCACTTCGTTGGTGGGGGAGGCGTCGAGACCGCGCTCGATGATGTCGAGATATTCTTCCTTGTTGTAGGCGATGCCGCCACCGGTGCCGCCCATCGTAAAGGAGGGACGGATGATCGCGGGCAGGCCGATCTCGGACAGCGCCATCAGCGCCTGTCCCAGCGCATGCTCCTGGTAGCGCTTGCGGCGCTCGTTCTCGCCCAGCGTCCACTGTCGGTCGAGCTCGTCGCGCGCGGCGCCGGACAGCTTCTCGCGCTCGGCGAGATATTTGTCGCGGTACTGCTTCTTCAGCGCGGAGGCGTTGGCGAGACGCGACTTCGGCGTCTGCAGCCCGATCTTCTCCATCGCATTCCGGAACAGCTGGCGGTCCTCGGCCTTGTCGATCGCGTCAGCCGTGGCGCCGATCATCTCGACGTCGAATTTCTCCAGTGTCCCCTGCCGGCGCAACGACAGCGCGCAGTTCAGCGCGGTCTGCCCGCCCATGGTCGGCAGCAGCGCGAAGCCGCCGGGGATGACGTGGCGTTCCTTCTCGATGATCTTGGCGACGATCTCGGGCGTGATCGGCTCGATATAGGTCGCATCGGCCAGCTCCGGATCGGTCATGATCGTGGCCGGATTGGAGTTGACGAGGACGACGCGATAGCCCTCCTCCTTCAGCGCCTTCACCGCCTGCGTACCGGAATAGTCGAATTCGCAGGCCTGGCCGATCACGATCGGACCGGCGCCAATGATCAGGATGGTCGAGATGTCGGTTCGTTTCGGCATTCAAGCTCACGGGCAAGGAACGGGCAGGAATTGGGCACAAAAAAAGGGCGCGCGTATCGCGCGTCCCCGTAAGGCCCAGGCGCGACCAGTGCTCGCGCGCGAGCGGTCTTTAGACCAGTTTCCTCTGAGCGAAAAGGGTTTTGGGCCGAAATCAACGGCCAATTTGGCGGAGAGGGGCGGAGGGGCGCCCTGCCGTCGCTGGCTCGCCGAGCCGAAGCTGCGCAGCAGCGAAGGCTGGAGGCCCGGCCTGGACTTGAACCAGGTTCAAGAGCGTTGCACCGCTCTTCGCGTCGTAGCTTCCGCCACCGGGCCGAGGGTGATCTTACCTCTCACGGCCGCGTGAGCCAGCCCGTGTTTCAGTTAACCCTAATCCAGTTGCTTGATGTTGGCAGTTGCGGCCGGCTGGTCGGCCCACGCGGTCACCCGGTTCCCGTCATCGGCCGAGCCACGAAGGTCATCCGCCAGGGATTGTGGCCGATATTCTTGGGCGCCCGGACGGCGCTGAGGTCGGCCTTCTTCAGTCTCGCCAGGATCTCGGCCTCGCTGTAGTGCTGCAGGCCGACCTTGGTGCGCAGTTGCCGGTAATCCGACAGCGCCGTGGCGACCAGCCCGACCAGGGCATCCTTGAGGAAGCCGTCCCGTGCGGCGAACATCAGCAGCGCGAGCACGTCACGGCCCATGCCAACGTCCGGACGCAGGACGTCGCCGAGAATGAACTTTCCCGACGACTTCAGCAGCCGCCGGATCACGGCAAGGGCCGCGTCGAATTCCGCCTCGCTCATGTACTGCGCCACGGAGTTCATGACGACGAGGTCGATCGAGCCTTCCTGCATGTTGCGCAGCTCGTCCAGCGAGCGCACGCGGATCTTGGTGTTGGGCGCGAAACGCGCGATCAACCGGCCGCGCACGCCCGGCGCCGGCTCGGCCAGGATCAGCGTCATGCATGCGTCGGCGACCTTGGCGGCCGATAAGGCCTCTCCGCAGGAATAGTCGAGAACGACCGCGTCGGGCGAGGGAATATACCCGACGATGTCGCGGGCAATCCCCTGGAAGTGCAGGTCGCGATGCAGCTTGCTCGCATAGATCGTGTGCGTGGAATCGTAATAGTCGATCCAGTCGTCCATGGCGTGTTCCGGCAAACACAGTTCCTTGATCGGAACTGGAGGGGTCAGCGAGCGTTAACGGGTCCGATCACCCGTGTCCATCGCTGCTTCTAACAGGAAGGTTAGGCCGTGAGTAAAGCAAAGACCGACAAGACCGCCCCCGAGCTCGATACCCCGACCGATCTGTCGCCGGACGCCGTAAACAAGATCTCGACAGCTTTGAACACGCTGCTTGCCGACGCCTTTGCGCTCTATCTGAAGACCAAGAACTTCCACTGGCACGTCAGCGGACGGCATTTCCATGACTACCATGAGATGCTGGACGAGCAGTCGGACGCGATCTTTGCCACCACGGACCAACTGGCCGAGCGGGTGCGGAAGCTCGGCGGCACGACGCTGAAATCGATCAGCCAGATCAGCAAGCTGCAGACCATCAAGGACAACAACGAGGAGTATGTGCCGCCGCGCGAGATGCTGCGGGAGTTGATGGAGGACAACAAGCACGTCGCGGCTGCGATGCGGAAGGCGCACGGGCTGTGCGACGACAATGACGATCCGGCCACCGCGGGATTGCTGGAGACCTTCATCGACGAGACCGAACGCCGCACCTGGTTCTTGTTCGAAGCGAGCCGCCAGGAAGGCAGCAACGCGGCATAAGCGGGCCCGCGTTGAGTTGAGCTCCGGGCGCGCTGCGAGGACGTGGGGCGCCCGTCCGGCCTCGATGCCGGCTCCGGCTCATATCCACGCCGCACTATCCGGAGTGGCCGAGTGCCGACCAACTCCGATAGATCATGTAAGCCGCCACCACGAACACCACGGTGGCAAACACCTTGTTCAGGGTGCCGCGCGTACTGGACAGGCGAGCGGCCAGCTTCGCACCGACCATGCCACCGGCGATGCCGGCGACGAGAAAGGTCGCCGCCAGCGCCCAGTCGACCAGTCCCGACAGCGCGTAGTTTGCTGCGGTCGTCAGTCCGAACGCCGTGACGGACACGAGCGAGGAGCCGATCGCGTAGAGGATCGGCATGCCTGTCGCAAACATCAGAGCCGGAACGATCAGGAAGCCGCCGCCGATGCCGAAGAAGCCGGACAGCATTCCCGTGCCGAAGCCGAATGCCACTAGCGGCAACAGATTGTCGCGTGAAAGCTTGACGTCCAGCTGGCTGTCCGTGCCGCGCTTGCGCAGCATCAAGAGGCCGATCACGATCATGACCAGGGCGAACAGCAGCAGCAGCTTCTGGCCGTCAACCATCTTGCCGAGCGTCGAGCCCGCGAAGGCGCCGACCACGCCCGTTGCAGCAAACACCAGCGCGCAACGCCATTTGACGTTGCCGGAGCGGGCATGATTGGCGAGATTGGCCGCCGCGTTGATTGCCACGGCGACCGCGCTCGTGCCGATCGCCACGTGGGGATTGCCGACGCCCACCAGATAGACCATGAGCGGCACGGCCAGCACCGATCCGCCCCCGCCGATCAGGCCGAGCGTGAATCCGACGAAAGAGCCGGACAGCGAGCCGAGCGCAAGCTCGGCAGCGGACAGCGTCATCCTGTGATGCTCCGGAGTGGCATGCCGCGCCGGTGCGCGGACGCTGCCAAATGGGAAAGCCGAGCCGCGACGTCTGCCGCGTGCTCGGCGGGGCGGAGGGGGGGTCTTAGAGCGTGTTGAGCGGCACTTTCAGGAAGCGCCGGCCGTCCTGATCGGGCGTCGGCAGCCGTCCCGCCTTCATGTTCACCTGCAACGAGGGGATGATCAGCTTGGGCATGTCCAAGGTGCGGTCGCGCGCCTCGCGGGCGGCGACGAACTGATCCTCGGTGATGCCGTCGCGGACGTGGATGTTGTGCGCGCGCTGCTCGGCCACTGTCGTTTCCCAGCGAATGTCGCGGCCATTCGGACCGTAGTCGTGGCACATGAACAGCCGCGTCGCGTCAGGCAGCTCCAGCACCCGGCGGATCGAGCGATACAGCGTGCGGGCATCGCCGCCGGGAAAGTCGGCGCGTGCCGAGCCGCCGTCCGGCATGAACAGCGTGTCGCCGACGAAGGCGGCGTCTCCGATCACATGAGTCATGCAGGCCGGCGTGTGCCCCGGCGTATGCATGGCGAAGGCGGTCATTGCGCCGATCCGGTAGGTATCGCCATCATGGAACAGGCGGTCGAACTGGCTGCCGTCGCGCTGAAATTCGGTGCCTTCGTTGAAGATCTTGCCGAACGTTTCCTGCACCATCCTGATATTGGCGCCGATGCCGATCCTGCCGCCCAGCCTTGACTGGATGTAGGGCGCCGCCGACAGATGGTCGGCATGGACATGGGTCTCGATCAGCCAGTCCAGTTGCCAGCCGCGATCCTCGATCAGGCGAATGATCTTGTCGGCGGAATGGGGCGCGATGCGACCCGAGGCATAGTCGATGTCCATGACCGAATCGATCACGGCGCAGGCCCGCGAGCCTGGGTCCTTGACCACGTAGCTGACGGTGTTGGTGGCGGGATCGAAGAACGGTGTGACCTCGGGTTTCACCGACAGGTCGACCGGATGTGGAATGCCGGACATTCAAGCCTCCCTCATTCTGAAGCGACCGCGGCGAGCGAGGGCCGGCGGCTCGCGAGAATGCGGGCTGCGGCCATTCCGATCATCATGGCCGTGACAAACAGGACGATGGTAGGCGAGCCGTAGCCGAGCGCTACGAAGGCCGGGCCCGGGCAGATGCCGGCGAGGCCCCAGCCGATGCCAAAGACGGCAGGGCCGGTTGCGATCCGCCAATCCAGCGTCTGCGAGGATGGCAGGTGGAATTGGTCACCGAGGACGGGACGCCGGCGCCGGAAAACCAATCGAAAGCCGGCGAAGGTGACCCCGACCGCTCCAGCCATCACGAGGATCAGGCTCGGATCCCAGCCGCCGGAGCGGATCGCCGCGAAATCGAGGAAGTTGAGCACCTTCTCCGGATTGGACATGCCCGAGAGCAGCAACCCGAGACCGAAGACGAGGCCGACGATGAACTGGATGAAGATGATCATGGCGTCTCACAGCACGTGGCGAACGAGGAAGGTGGTCGCGACCGCGGTGGCCATGAATATCAGCGTGGCGACGATCGAGCGCGGCGACAGGCTGGCGATGCCGCAGACGCCATGACCCGAGGTGCAGCCGTTGCCCCAGACCGCCCCGAAGCCGACCAGCAGTCCGGCTGCAACCATATCTATCGGACCGACCTCCAGCTTCAGCGGCGGCAGGCTCCCGCTCACGATGCGGACTGCAAGGGCGGCCGCGACCAGCCCTCCTATGAAGGCGAGCCGGCCAGCGAGCGCGCCGTCCCAGGGCGGCAACAGCCGCGCGGCAATGCCGCTGACGCCGGCGATGCGGCCGGTCAGGCCCATCAGCATGACGGCTGCAGCGCCGATGAGGGCGCCGCCTGCGAGCGCCGTAACCGCCGTATACTCCGTGATCATATCGTCCCTTGATTCCCTCGTTGGGCGCATGTTGCAATCGGCTATCATGTGCATTATTGCATATATACGAACTTGAAGAAGTAACAATGATGACAACACAGGCCAGGCGCAAAACCCGCGAGACCATGGTGGCGGCGCTCGACGACAAGGCGGAGGAGGCGGCCGGCCTGCTCGCTGCCATGGCGAATTCGAAGCGCCTCATGGTGCTCTGCAACCTCATCGACGGCGAGCGCGCAGTCGGCGATCTCGCCGAGCAGGTCGGGTTGCGACAGGCGGCGCTGTCGCAGCATCTCGCCAAGATGCGCGCGCTCGATCTCGTCGCCACCCGGCGCGATGGCCAGACCATCTACTATCGGCTGGCGAGCCGCGAGGTCCGCGAGATCCTGCAGACGCTGTATCGGCTGTATTGCGCCTGATCAGCGCGCCTGCTGCCACAGGCGCGTGAGTGGGCCACCCGCGCCGAGCACGGGATCGGTCGCGGGCATCGGCACCTCCGGGATCGTCTTCAATGCGCGCGCGCGGTTTTCCGGCGTCGGCCGCGTGACCTGCATCTTCGGTCCGGGCGGATAGGCGCCGACGATGCAGAAATCGCTGCTGGCAGCGATGCATTGATGCCCAGTGCCGGCCGGCAGGATGGCGACGTCGCCGGGCCTGAGCTCCAGCTCCTGGCCCTGATCGCCGCCGAAGCGGACCCGCGCCGTTCCGCCGGCGACACCCAGCGCCTCATGCACGGTCGCATGATAGTGCACATAGTCGTAGACGCCGTTGCGCCACATGTCGCCCCAGCCATTGGCGGCGAACACGCCCTCGATGTCGGCCGCCGGATCGGCGCCGTCCAGATCGATGACGGCCTTGTAGACCAGGAACGGCATCGGATTATTGGGCACCAGGCCGTCATCCGCGAACACGATGCTGAGCGGTTCGATCGACTTGACGCGGGGCGAGGGGGCGGCAGGCATGGCGACCTCGGAACAAACGGATGGGGCCTCGCCCTATCAACCGGCCCGCGCGGCCGCCGTTCCAGCTCACACCTTGGGCAGTTCGAACACCAGGCAAGTCGTGGTGGCATGCGCCAGCAGGCGTTCTTGCGAATCGACGATGCGTGCCTCGGCGGTCGCGGCGCGGCGTCCGAACGATAGCGTCCTGCCCTCCGTTCTCACGATGCCGGTGGCCTCGGTCATTGCCTTGATGAAGGAGACCTTGAATTCCAGCGTGGTGTAACCGCTGCCCTGCGGGCACATCGTGTGGACGGCGAGCCCCATCGCGGAATCCAGCAGGATCGCGGCGTAGCCGCCATGCACCGAACCGATCGGATTATAATGCCGCAAGGCCGGCACGCTGTGCATGACGACCTGGCCGGGCTCGGCGCTGCAGTCGAACGGCGCGACCGTCTGCATGATCGGCGGCTGCGGCAAAGTCCCGGCAAAGATGCCGCGCACGAAATCGAGCCCGGGCATCGAGGCCAGCGCCGCCAGGGGCACCACGCCGAATTCAGCGCGCGAATCCGTCTCGCTCATATCGTCGATCTCCAATGTATGATGATCATCATATGAATGTGGTGCGAAAAGATCGAGGGCAAAACAGATGCCGGCGATCACAAGATTGCGGACAGAAAAATGCCCGGGACCAGCCCGGGCATTTCGAATCGTGTCCAGCTGCCGACCTCAGGCCGCGCTGCGCTTCTTCTCGCGCATCAGCTCGGCGAAGCGCTGAAACAGATAGTGCGAGTCGCGCGGGCCGGGCGACGCTTCCGGGTGGTACTGCACGGAGAACACCGGCTTGCCCTCGAGCTGGATGCCGCAATTCGAGCCGTCGAACAGCGAGATGTGGGTCTGCGTCGCGCCCGATGGCAGCGTGTCCTGGTCGACCGCGAAGCCATGGTTCATCGAGGTGATCTCGACCTTGCCGGTGGTCTCGTCCTTGACCGGATGATTGGCGCCGTGATGGCCCTGATGCATCTTCTTGGTCTTGGCGCCAACCGCAAGCCCGAGCATCTGATGGCCGAGGCAGATGCCGAAGGTCGGCGTGCCCGACGAAATCACCTGCTGAATGACCGGCACGGCATATTTGCCGGTCGCCGCGGGATCACCCGGTCCGTTCGACAGGAACACGCCGTCCGGCTTCATCGCGAGGATGTCCTCGGCGGGCGTCGTCGCCGGCACTACGGTCACCTTGCAGCCGACGCCGGCGAGCAGGCGCAGGATGTTGCGCTTGATGCCGTAGTCGATCGCGACGACGTTGAATTCCGGATTGGTCTGTTGGCCGAAACCCACGTTCCATACCCAGGGGGTCTCGTCCCAGGTGAAGCGCTGGGCGGAGGTCACCATCGGCACCAGGTCCATGCCCTCCAGGCCCGGCCATTCCCGCGCTTCCTTCTTCAGGGCGTCGAGGTCGAAATTGCCGTCCCTGGCATGCGCGATCACAGCGTTCGGCATGCCCTTGGAGCGGATCAGCGCGGTCAGCGCCCTTGTGTCGATGCCGGACAGCCCGATGATCCCGCGCGCGCGCAGCCACTGGTCGAGATGGCGCGTCGCGCGATAATTTGAGGGGTCGGTGATCGCGGTGCGCAGGATCACCCCGCGCGCGCCCGGCGTCGCCGCCATGTTCACCGTCTCGATATCCTCGTCGTTGGTGCCGACATTGCCGATATGCGGGAAAGTGAAGGTGATGAGCTGGCCGGCATAGGAAGGATCGGTGAGGATCTCCTCGTAGCCGGTCATTGCGGTGTTGAAGCAGACCTCACCCACGGCGTGGCCCTCGGCGCCGAGGCCGTAGCCTTCCAGCACCGTTCCATCGGCGAGCACGAGGAGCGCGGTCGGTTTATGGTCCGGCCAGGCGGCGTCAGTATCGATGTGTGTCATGAGGCCTCTACATAGTGCCCCTGGCGCGCGGCGTCAAAGCGGGAAGCGGCCGATTCACACGCGATATCGGTCAATTTGGCTGGAGTTTCGAGTCATCCGACCGGAACGGATGCGGAACTGTGTTGTTTCGGGTGGGCGAACCGCCTAGACCAGCGCCAATGGATTTGAGAGGGCGAGATCATGCTGCGCGACGACATCAACAATGCGGTCAAGGAGGCGATGAAGGCCAAGGACGAGCGCAAGCTGTCCACCCTTCGCATGGTGAACTCGACCTTGAAGAATGCCGACATCGCGGCGCGCGGCGAAGGCAAGCCGCCCTTGACCGACGCCGACGTGCTCGCCGTGCTGCAGAAGATGATCAAGCAGCGTCAGGAGTCGGTCGAGCTGTATGAAAAGGGCGGCCGCGCCGAACTCGCCGCGGGTGAGCGCGAGGAGATCGCGGTCATCTCGGCCTATCTGCCGAAGCAGATGAGCGACGATGAGGTGAAGTCGGCCATCTCCTCCGCCGTTGCTGAGACCGGCGCCGCCGGCATGAAGGACATGGGCAAGGTGATCGCCGTGCTGAAGGCGAAGTACACGGGACAGATGGATTTTGCCAAGGCGAGCGCACTGGTGAAGGCGGCGCTGTCGGGCTAGGCCGCGCGAAGCGCCGAGCCATCCCCAAATCGTCATGCCCGGGCTTGTCCCGGGCATCCACGTCTTTAAGACTATCATCAAGAGTAAAGACGTGGATGGCCGGGCCGTCGCCGCGCCGGAGGGGCTTCGGCCCCGCAGGCGGGTCTTCGCCCGGCCATGACGGAGAGAACAATGCTCAAGGAAACGTCCGACTACGACCAGCTCACTCGCGACTTCCGCTGGGACATTCCGGCGCAGTTCAACATCGCGGTCGCGACCTGCGATCGCCACGCCGACGGCTCCGCCCGCCTCGCGCTGGTCGTCGTCGAGGAGGACGGCGCCGCCCGGCGCGTCTCATTCGATGAGCTGCGCGATTACTCCTGTCGCTTCGCCAACGTATTGAAGGCCGATGGTCTCGCGCAGGGCGACCGCGTCGCGGTGTTCCTGTCGCAGTCGCTGGAGCTGCCGATCGTCCATCTGGCGGCGTTCCGCGCCGGTCTCGTCTCCGTGCCGCTGTTCACGCTGTTCGGCGAGGACGCGCTGCAATTCCGGCTGCAGAATTCCGGCGCCAAGGTCGTCGTCACCGACGCCACGGGCCTTGCGAAGCTTGCGCGCATTCGCGACCACCTGCCGGAGCTCAAGACGATCTATGTCACTGACGGCGACGGCCTCGGCGCCCGAGCCTTCTGGCCGACGCTGGAGCGCGCCTCGGATCAATTCCCGACTGTCGCCACGTCGAGCGACGACCCTGCCATCATCATCTACACCTCGGGTACGACCGGAAATCCCAAGGGCGCGCTGCACGCCCATCGCGTACTGCTCGGCCACCTGCCCAATGTCGAGATGGTGCACGGCTTCCTGCCGAAGCCCGGCGACGTCATGTGGACGCCGGCGGATTGGGCGTGGATCGGCGGCCTGTTCGACGCGCTGTTTCCCGCATGGTATCACGCGATCCCGGTGATCGGTTATCGCGCCAGGAAATTCGAGCCGCAGGCCGCAATGCAACTGATGGCGGACTACGCCGTCCGCAACGTGTTCCTGCCCCCGACCGCGCTGAAGTTGATGCGCCAGGCCAATGTCAAGCACGAGGGCGTCAAGCTGCGCAGCATCCTCACCGGCGGCGAGTCGCTCGGCGCCGAGCTGCTCGACTGGGTGCGCGCGACCTTCGGCATCGATGCGCACGAGATCTACGGCCAGACCGAATGCAATCTCGTCGTCGGCAACAATGCGAGGCTGTTTCCGATCCGGCCGGGCTCGATGGGCAAGGCGACGCCGGGCTTCCAGGTTCTGATCGTGAACGACAAGGGCGAGGAGCTGCCGCGCGGAGAGAGGGGCATCATCGGCGTGCGCCAGCCCAATCCCTGTACCATGATCGAATACTGGCGCAATCCGGAGGCGACGCAGAAGAAGTTCGCTCGTGACGTGCTGCTGACCGGCGATCTCGGCACCCAGGATGACGACGGCTATTTCTGGTATGCGAGCCGCGAGGACGACGTCATCACGTCGGCCGGCTATCGCATCGGCCCGGCGGAGATCGAGGACACGCTGCTCAAGCACCCGGCAGTCGCGTTGGCGGCCGTCGTCGGCATTCCCGACCCGGTGCGCACCGAGGCCATCAAGGCGTGGATCGTGCTGCGGCCCGGCTTCGTTGCAAATGACACTCTGTCGCGAGACATCCAGGACTTCGTCAAGGTCAAGCTCGCTGCGCATGAATACCCGCGCCACGTTGAATTCACCGACACCCTGCCGATGACGGCGACCGGCAAGGTGCTGAGGCGCGAGTTGCGGGCGCGGGGGTAGGGCGAGCTTGCTGCCGTGCGAGCCCGATGGCGCGGCTTGCGAGGCTCCCCCCGCTCGGTGACGAGCACGAGTCCAACAACATGCGTCGGATGTGGCCGCGCCTGATCCCAGCTCTCGCCCGGTAAGGACGGGGGAGAGGACCTGCGGCGCCGCGCGGCTTCGCATCTCGCCTCACGGGACGCCACGGCTTAGACCCTGTCCGCTGCCTACAAGTTGAAATTGAAATCCTCGCCCTACCGCTGTTAGCATCATCGCCAACAAGAACAGTCAGGAGGGTACGCCGATGACCGCATCCGTCTCGGGACGATCCGATCCCGTGGTGCGCCGCATCACGACGGCCGATATCGCCGAAGCCTTGACGCAAGGCCTCCGTGATTTTCAGGCTCAGCCCATGTTCGGCCTTGCTTTCGGGCTGATCTACGTGCTCGGCGGCATCAGCATCGTGCTGTGCGTCACCGCGTTCGGCATGGTCTACCTGGCCTATCCGCTGGCCGCGGGCTTTGCGCTGATCGGCCCGTTCGTCGCGATCGGTCTCTACGAGGTCAGTCGCCGCCGCGAGCTCGGCCAGCCGATCACCTATGGCGCGATCTGGCGCACGATCACGTCACGCGGCGAGATTGCCTGGATGGCGTTCGTGACGCTATTTTTCTTCATTATCTGGATGTACCAGGTGCGCCTCCTGATCGCGCTGCTGCTCGGGCTCAATGCCTCGTTCTCCAGCATCAAGGAGTTCATGACGGTGGTGCTGACGACCAACGAGGGTCTGCTCTTCCTGGCGATCGGCAATCTCGACGGCGCCGCCCTGTCGCTGGTGCTGTTCTCGCTCACGGTCGTATCGTTTCCGCTGCTGCTGGAGCGCGACGTCGATTTCGTGACGGCGATGATCACCAGCGTGCGCGCGGTCGTGACCAGTCCCGGCCCGATGATCGGCTGGGCCGCCGTCATCACCGTGCTGCTGATCATCTCGGCATTGCCGTACTTCCTGGGGCTGCTGGTCACTGTGCCGGTGCTGGGCCATGCGAGCTGGCATCTGTACCGCCGGATCGTAGCTCCGGCGTAAGGCCAGGACTGCCGCGACGATCGCACGGGTTTGGTTCGAACCGCGGCTCGCCAATGGTCGGCCGGTCCCAATGTCGGAGAAGGATGATGCCGGATAACGTCGCCTTGTTTGCCGCGATCGTCCTATTGCTGCCGATGTTCTATCTGCTGCTGGCCGCGCCGGCGTTCCTGCTGGTGCGGCTCGACATCGTGCCGGTCACCCGGCTCCTGCGCGGCATGTTCGACTCCTACTTCGTGGCGCTTTCGATCGCCGGCGGCATCGGCACACTCGCCGTGCTGGCCGACGGCCGTCCCGTTCTGGGGCTGGGCATTGGCTTGATCGCGGCGTTCGCGCTGGTCTCGCGCCGCTGGTTTCTGCAGCAGATGGACGCGCGCATCCGCGACAGGGATTCCGGCGATACGACGGCCGTGCGCCGGCTGCGGTGGCTGCATTGGGGGGGCATGCTGGGCAATGCGGTCCAGGTCGGCGCCGTCCTCGCCAGCATCCCACAGATCGCCGCGGTGTCGTAGCAGGCCTTGTCGTTTAAGGCACTGCAATCCCCATCGCCTTCAGGGCCGCCAGCATGCGCGTCGGCGGTGTCATCTTCACCGCGAGCGGCTTGCCCGTCTCGAGCACGCTCTTGAGGCTCGACAGGATGGCCGGCCAGCCCTGGCGTCCGCCGGACAGGATGTCGTCGGAGAGCGGCCGCTCGTGCGCTTCAGTCATCGTGAGACGGACGGCGTCGCCGGCCGGTTCGATCTCATAGGTCACGAGCGTGCGGCCCAGTGCCTCGACGAGGCCGGGCCAGTTGACGTCCCACGTGACGATCAGCCGGTGCGGCGGCTCGCAGACGATCACCTGGCTGCTGATGTGTTCGGAGCCGTCCGGCGCGCGCACGATGAAGGCGCCACCCGCCCTCAGCTCGGCTTCAACCGCGAAGCCGAAGAAATATTGCCGGCTGAACTCGGCCGAGGTCAGCGCCTGCCACACCTTCTCAGGGCTGGCGGCGATGTAGATCGTGTAGACGGTGGCGGGCCTGAACTTTGCAAGATCCATCGCTCAGACTCCTTTGCCGAGCGCTGACATCGGGATCGCCAGCGCCGTTCCGGTCTCCAGCAGACTTTTTAGGCCGGACAGGATCGCGGGCCAGCCGTTGGAAACCGCATCGAGCAATCTCCCCGCTCCTTCGAAGCCTTCATGCGTCAGGGTCAGCTTGACGGAGTTGCCGTGCTGTTCGATCGCGAACACGACCTTGGTCGGCTGCTCGTTGCGAAACTCGTCTTTCAGGACGTGCTGGAAAGTGTAGGAGAGCCGGCGTGGCGGATCGAACTCCAGAATCTGGCCGACATCCGTTGTCATCCCGTCGGTCACCAGCGCGAACGGCGAGCCGACGCGCCAGTCGGAATGCAGTTCGGTGCCGAACCAGTAGCGCTTCGCGAATTCGTTTGATGTCAGCGCTTCCCACAATTTCTCGGGCGTCGTCGCGATATACGTGACGTAGACGAATTCGGGCTTACTCATCGCGCTCCTCCAATTGCCGCTTCAACTCGCTGAGCGCGGCGAGCTTGCCGCGCTCGAATTTCTTGATCCAGCGCTCCCCGATGTGATGGATCGGCACCGGATTGAGATAGTGCAGCTTCTCGCGGCCATGCCGGATCGTCGCGACCAGATTGGCCGCTTCCAGAATGGCAAGGTGCTTGGTCACGGCCTGTCGCGTCATCGCGAGGCCGTCGCAGAGCTCGGTCAGGGTTTGCCCGTTCCGCGCGTGGAGCCTGTCGAGCAGGGCGCGTCGTGAGCCGTCCGCAAGCGCCTTGAAGACATCATCCATGTGAGAAAGAATAGGCAACCAATCGGTTGCATGTCAAGAGCGCTGCGGTGTGGATCGCGCGAGGACAAGCGGGCTTCCCTCTGCAGACATGTCGTGCATTAGTGAGCGCCTCATTCGCATCGAGGCGCCTCATGTCCCTGCAAGTCTATCTCGCCTTCGTCGCCGCCTGCATCGGGCTCGCGCTGCTGCCGGGTCCCGTCGTGACGCTGCTGATCGCCAACGGTCTGCGCCACGGGACCCGCGCTGCGCTCATCAATATCGCCGGCGTGCAGACCGGGCTGGCGATCGCGATCGGCATCGTCGCTGTCGGCCTGACGTCGCTGATGGCCACGATGGGCTATTGGTTCGAATGGGTGCGGCTGATCGGTGCGGCCTATCTGGTGTGGCTCGGCATTCAGCTCATCCGCTCGCCGATCGAGGGGATCTCTGCGGGCGAGGCGCCGCCACCGCCGCCGCGCGGCGGCTTTTTCCTGCAGGGGCTGCTGGTGCTGCTCTCGAACCCGAAGGTGATGGTGTTCTTCGGCGCGTTCCTGCCGCAGTTCATGGACATGAGCCGGGATCACGTACCGCAGGTCGGTTTGCTCGGCGTCACCTTCATGTTGATTGCGGGTCTCACCGACGCGATCTATGCGCTGCTCGCGGGCCGTGCGCGAAAACTGTTCTCGGCCAGGCGGACCCGGCTGGTGTCGCGCATCTCCGGCGGTTTCATGATCGGCGGCGGCGTGTGGCTGGCGCTGACGCGAGCGCGGTGAGCACGTGTTTGGCCCCGCGGCCGCATCGCCGTCTGCTGACGCGCCTTACAGGCTGATCGTTCCCTTCACCACCGGCGCGACGTCACCGCCGATCCAGATCGTCTCGCCGTCCTGCGCGACATGGACGCGGCCGGCGCGGCCGAGAACCGTGCCCTGGGAGGCGACATATTGCTTCGGAGCAATTCCGGCTCCGATCAGCCATTGCGCCAGACTTGCATTGAGGCTGCCCGTCACCGGGTCCTCGCCGCCGCCCCACATGAAGCCGCGGACCTCGTAGTCGGCCTCCGGGCCATCCTGCGCCCGATCCCATGGCGCAACCACGCCGATCGGCTGTTGCGGCAGCGCCGCCGGATTGAAGCGGATGTCGAGCAGCGCGCGGCGCGAGTCGATCAGCACGCCGATCCAGCCCGGGCCGTTGTCGACCCACTGCACGGCGCGCACTGTGCTCGATTGGATGCCGAGCGCTGCTGCGATCTTGCTCGTCAGCTCGGCATCGACGGCGCCGGAGCGCCTGAGCGGCGGGGCTGCGAAGGCGAGCCGATCTCCGTCACGCTTGATGCGCACGAGACCCGCGCCGCATTCCTGCACCACATGCTCGCCCTTCGGCCGGCCACCGAGCGCGAGCCATACGTGGCACGAGCCGAGCGTCGGATGGCCCGCAAAAGGCAGCTCGCGCTGCGGGGTGAAGATGCGCACGCGATAATCAGCGCCCGGATTCTGAGCGCGTGACAGGAAGGTCGTCTCGGACAGATTGGTCCAGTTGGCGATCGCCCGCATCGCCGCGTCGTCGAGGCCGTCGGCCTCGGCGATCACGGCAAGCGGGTTGCCCTTGAAGGCGACCTTGGAGAACACGTCGACTTGATGGAACGGAAGCATCGGCATGGCTGTGTCCTCCCAGGTCTCGTTTTCAGTCGCGCCAGAACGGCTTGTTGGCCTCTTCCTGGACGATCGCCGGATCAAGGCCGCAATCACGCATCTGTTCGCGATCGAGCATCGCCAGTTCGGACCGCCAGAACAGGCGCTGCAGCCAGAGTTGCGGCACCCCGAGCAAATTGCTCTTTCCGTGGGCAACTTGCGGAGTTGCCCAACGCTGCGCCAGGGAATATGCCATGAGTCACCTATTGCTCTTCAATTGCGTTGTTCGAAGAGCAATCGCGCAGTACATATCTCGGTGCAATCGAAACATTGCTCTCGGTGCAATATAGCATGAATGCTTCGTATACGGTCCTGGTGGACAACATCGCCGAGGACATCGCCAACGGCAGGCTGAAGGCCGGCGACCGGCTGCCGCCGCAGCGCCAGTTTGCCTACGAGCGCGGAATTGCCGCCTCCACGGCAGCCCGTGTCTATGCCGAATTGTTGCGCAGGGGCCTGGTCGTGGGCGAGGTCGGGCGCGGCACTTTCGTCGCAGGAGAGGCGGTGCCGGTGCCGTCCTCGCTGCGGCTGGAGCCGTTCGACGGCCGCATCGATCTCGAGTTCAATTTTCCGACACTGCCCGACCAGGCGGCCATGATCGCGAAATCGATGGCGGTCTGGCAGCGGCCGGAGAAGCTCGCGCCGGTGCTGGCGCCGATCACGCAGCGCCGGCTGGCCGAGGCCGGGCGCACCGCCGCGGCCTTCTTCGCGAGCGAGCGCTGGCGCCCGCGCGCGGAGAACTTTGTCTTCGCCGGCAGCGGACGGCAGTCGCTGGCTGCGGCGATCTCGGCGCTGGTGCCGGTCGGTGGCCGGCTCGGCGTCGAGGCCGTGACCTATCCGATGATCAAGGGCATCGCGGCGCGGCTCGGCGTGACCCTGGTGCCGCTCGCGATGGACGGCGAGGGCGTCCGCCCGGACGCGCTGACCAAGGCGCATCGCAGCAGTGCGCTCAACGCGATCTACATCCAGCCGGTGATGCAGAATCCGCTCGGCCTGACGATGAGCGAGGCGAGGCGCGAGGAGATCGTGCGTCTGGTGCGCAAGCACGAGCTGATGATCATCGAGGATCTGGTCTACGGCTTCCTCAGCGATCAGGTCTCGCTGGCGACGCAGGCCGAGGAGCGCGTCGTCGTGGTCGACAGCCTTGCCAAGCGGCTGGCGCCGGGCATCGCCGTCGGCTTCCTGTACGTCCCCTCGACCATGCGCGAAAAATTCGCCGCCACGGTGCGCACCGGGGCGTGGTCGGTGACGTCGCTGGCCCTGGCCGCCGGCATGGGGCTGCTCGCCGACGGCACGGCGGCCGAGATCACCAGGCGCAAGCGTGCCGATGCGCTGGTGCGCCAGGCGATCGTCGCCGAGTGCCTCGCCGGTCATCACATCGAGGCTGATCCGCGCTCCTATCATGTCTGGCTGCATCTGCCGGAGGGCTGGCGCGCCGAAGCCTTGACGGCCGCTGCGGCCCGCGCCGGCATCGCGATCACGCCGGCGAGCGCGTTTGCGGTGGCGCATGGCCATTCACCGAATGCGGTGCGGCTCGCGCTCGGCCTGCCGAGCCATGACGATCTGCGCACGGCGCTGTGGCGGCTCGCGGGCCTGCTCGCGCATCACGACGCCTCCGACATGACGGAGTAGCGGACTACGCGAGACCCTTGCTGCGCAGTTCGACCTCGATCTCGCCGAGAATGCGGATCAGCCGCTCGGCCCAGCGCTGCTGGCCCTCGGGCTCGGCGATTTCGTTCTGACGAATCTCGATGCCGGAATTGATCAGCCCGCGCGCCTCGCCATGCACGGGGATGGTGTAGTCGGTGCCGTCGCCGACCGCATAGGGCTGGTTGTCGCCCACCACGAGATCGGGCTCGGCCCGCAGCGCCTTCAACAGCAGCGGCGGCAGCACCCGGTCGTGCTGGTACAGCGTGCCGATGTGCCAGGGCCGCGCGATGCCGGCATAGACAGGCGTGAAGCTGTGCAGCGAGACGAGGATGGTCGGCCGGCCGGCGGCCTTGCGCGCATCGAGCACGTCAGTGATCCGGTCGTGATAGGGATCGAAGACGACGCGCCGCCGCAGCTCGGCGTCCTCATGCGTCAGGCCCTCATTGCCGGGGATCGTGGTGCGCTCGCTGATCATCGGAATCGAGTTCGGCGCCTTCGGCGATCGGTTGCAGTCGATCACCAGGCGTGAGTAGCGCTGCGCCACCAGATGCGCATCGAGTGCCCGCGATACTTGCTCCGCGACCTCGGCAATGCCGATGTCCCAGGCGATATGCCGCTCGAGTTCGCTTTCGGGCAGGCCGAGATCGCCGAGTGCGCGCGGCAGCAGGCGGCCGTAGTGATCGCACGTGAAGAGCAATGCCGACGCGCCACCGGCGTTGCGCTCGAGCACAGGCGGAACTTCGTCTGGCTGAAGGAGTAGATGAGTGTTGCTCGTGCCGGACACGGTCATGCTGCCTCTCGTTGCTTCATGAAGCGGCAGACCGATCTCGGATTGGGCAGACAGATGAGGATTTGGCCGGCGGACATCATGATGGTCGCCCAAACGATGCTGATTCTGGCGATCATTCACAAGACAGAAGTTCGCAATGGGCCTACGGTCCGGGCTGGATGAGGCTGGCGCATCGTGCCGCCCGAACGAGGCAGGGAGGCTTCATGCTGATCAAGGTTGGATTCGAGATCGCCTATGCGGCCCCGGCGGCGACGCCGATGGTGATCATGCTGTCGATCCATCCGTCGCGCTTTCCGGACATCGTCGGCACCGAGACGATCACGACAGAGCCGAAGGTGCCGATCAAGTTCTACAACGACAGCTTCGGCAATCTCTGTGGGCGCCTGGTGGCGCCGGCCGGCGGGGTCACCTTCCATGGCAGCGCCATCGTCCGCGACAGTGGGCGGCCGGACGCAATCGATCCCGGCGCGCAGCAACTGCCGATCGAACAATTGCCCGATGAGCTTCTGCTGTATCTGATGCCGAGCCGCTATTGCGAGACCGACAAGCTGGCCGAGGTCGCGTGGTCGTTGTTCGGCCGTGCGCCGGCGGGATGGGCGCGCGTGCAGGCGATCTGCGACTTCGTGCACAGCCACGTCACCTTCGGCTATGAGCATGCCCACGCCATGAAGTCGGCGCACGACGTCTATCAGCAGCGCGCCGGCGTCTGCCGCGACTTCGCCCACCTCGCGCTGACCTTCTGCCGCTGCATGGGCATTCCGGCGCGCTATTGCACCGGCTATCTCGGCGACATCGGCGTGCCGCCGGATCCGGTCCCGATGGATTTCTCGGGCTGGTTCGAGGTCTATCTCTCGGGCCGGTGGTACACGTTCGATGCCCGCCACAACGTCCCGCGCATTGGTCGCATCCTGATGGCGACCGGACGGGACGCCGCCGACGTCGCGCTGTCGACCTCGTTTGGCCTGATGACCCTGACCAAATTTCACGTCGTCAGCGACGAGATCATGGCTGCCTGAGCGGAGCAGGGCGCGGCCGGGCGCTTCGCATCACCGGCGATCGCCGCTATAGACGGGCCATGACCACCGATCTGCTCTTCGTCTACGGCACCCTGATGCGTGGCTTCGACCATCCGATGGCGCGGCTGCTGTCGGCCAATGCCGATTTCGTCGCCGAGGCCAGCTGCCGCGGCCGGCTCTACCGCATCCAGCACTATCCCGGCCTAGTGCTGTCGGACAATGCCGCCGATATCGTGCACGGCGAGCTGTTCCGGCTGCGCCAGCCCGAGCCCATGCTGCGCGAGTTCGACATGTACGAGGCCTGCGGCGAGGGTTTTGAGCAGCCGACCGAATATCTGCGCCGGTGCCTCGCCGTGACGCTGGCCGACGGCAGCGTCAGCCAAGCCTGGACCTATGTCTACAACTGGCCGGTGGACGAAGCCGGCCGCATCGTCTCGGGGCGCTTCCTGGCGCCGTGACCCGGTCTCTCCACGCGGTCATTCCGGGCTCGCCCTGCGGGCGCCCCGGAATGACCGGAGGATCGAGCTGGCCTGTGAATAGCCCGGACAAGCCGGAGGAAGTTCACATTTCGTACACGGCTGCCTATATGCCTAGGCCATCACCACAGGACCTCCGCCCCGCTCATGGCCCGCTTCACGCCGGAATTTCTCGATGAGCTGCGCGCCCGGCTTCCGGTCTCGGACGTCGTCGGCAAGCGCGTGAAGCTCAAGAAGGCCGGGCGCGAGTGGAAGGGGCTGTCGCCGTTCCAGCAGGAGAAGACGCCGTCCTTCTACGTCAACGACCAGAAGGGTTTTTATCACGACTTCTCGTCCGGCAAGCACGGCAACATCTTCGACTTCGTGATGGAGACCGAGGGCTGCAGCTTCCCCGAAGCCGTCGAGCGGCTGGCGGGGATCGCCGGCCTGGCGCTGCCGGCGGTGACGCCCGACGCGGCGCGCCAGGAGCGCCAGCGCAAGACGCTGTATGACGTGATGGAGCTGGCGACGAAGTTCTTTTCTGACACGCTGGCGTCCCGTCATGGCGCGCGCGCCCGCGGCTATCTTGCCGATCGCGCGATCCTGCCGCAGACGCAGCTCCAATTCCGGCTTGGCTACGCGCCGCCGGATCGGTTCGGCTTGAAGGAATATCTCGGCGCCCAGGGCGTGCCGGTGGCCGACATGGTCGAGGCGGGATTGCTGGTCGGTGGCGACGACATTCCGGTGCCCTACGACCGCTTCCGCGACCGCGTGATGTTCCCGATCACCGACCTCCGCGGCCGCGTCATCGCCTTCGGCGGCCGCGCGCTGCAGAAGGACGTGCCGGCGAAATATCTCAACTCGCCGGAGACGCCGCTCTTCCACAAGGGCGACAACCTCTACAATCTCCCCAGCGCCCGCCAGGCCGCGCACAATGGCGCGCCGATGATCGTGGTCGAGGGCTATGTCGACGTCATCGCGCTGGTGGCGGCCGGCTTTGCCGGCGCCGTGGCGCCGCTCGGCACCGCGCTCACCGAGAGCCAGCTTTCGCTGATCTGGAAGATGGTCGACGAGCCGATCCTGTGCTTCGACGGCGACCGCGCCGGCCAGAAGGCGGCCTATCGGGCCGCGGACCTTGCTTTGCCGCATCTCAAGCCCGGCAAGAGCCTCCGCTTCGCGCTGCTGCCGGAAGGACAGGATCCCGACGACCTCGTCCGCTCCGGCGGCCGCGGCGCGGTCGAGGAGGTGCTCAAAGTCGCAAAGCCGCTGGCCGAGGTGATCTGGTCGCGCGAGGTCGAGGGCGGCAGCTTCAACACGCCGGAGCGCCGTGCCGCGCTGGAGGCGCGGATCGGCCAGCTCACCGGCGGCATCGCCGACGAGGTGGTACGGCGCTACTACAAGCAGGACCTCAGCGACCGGCTGTACCGGGCCTTCGCCCCGGACGGCGGCCGGGGCTTTGGCCGCGGCTACGGTGCCGAATCAGGACGGCGGTTTGGCCCCCGCAGTCCCGGTTCCGGACAATCGGGGCGGTTATCCACAGGGGGCGGCCGCCGCGGCGGACCGCCGTCCACAGGCCCGGCGATGGCCCGCGGCCCCTACCAGGCGGCCAGCCCGCAGCTCGCCATGAGCCCGATCATGCGCGGCCAGCGCTCGGCGATCTCGCGCCGGGAGGCCCTGATCCTGCAGTGCCTGATCAACCACCCTTGGCTCCTGCACGATCACCTGGAGGAGGTCGCCGCGCTGGAGCTGGCCCATCCCGAGGCGCACAAGCTCCGCGCTGCCGTCATCGCCGCCTTCGCCCACGACCACCACCATTCGCCGGACCCGGACGAGCAGGCCGAGAAGATGCGGGCCGATCTGGAGAAGTCTGGCTTTTCTGAGCTTCTTCAACGGGTTGAGCGGGCGATCACGACCGCGGCGGTGTGGGCGACCAAGTCGGGGGCGGCGCGCGATGACGTTCTTGCGACCTGGCATCAGCTCGTTGCCTTGCATCGGCAATGGCACTCCTTACTTAGGGAATTGAAGGATGCCGAGCTGGCGCTGGGCGAGGAGCCGAGCGAGCCGAACATGGGCTGGTTGAGGGACGTGAAGGCCAGGATGGCCGAGATGGACGGTACCGAAGCGCTGATCGAAGGCTTCGGGGAACTGTCCGGACGTACCAACCGCAACGTGTAGACTGGACGCCCGGCGCCCAGTCTACAGTTGAGCACATTTCGGCCCGGTCCGCCCGCGCGGTATCAGGTCCGCGCGAAAAGACTCGCCAAATCCATGGTTTGGCTGCAAAAACAGGGTTAATCGAAGTTTAAGAGGTCCGGGGCATTTTCTGCAGCAGATGGGTTGGTTTCGCTGTCGGACGCCGCGCCTGCATGTCGGGCGCCGGATTCGATTGCAAAACCGGTATCGCTTTTGCAAGAAACGCGCGCCGGTCCGAAAACGGGACGACACCAGCGACAGACTTCAGGGGGTGGCGACGTTAAAAGTGCGCCGCCCTTTCCGCGTCGAGAACAGTTTGAGTAGAGCAGGCGGGCGCCGCGATGCCAAGGGCGAAGATGCCATGGGCGGAGCGGGCGCGTTTCGGGAGCAATGAATGGCCACGAAGGCAAAGACGCTGCAGGTGAAGGACAAGGAAAAGGACGACAAGGCGGCCGACGCTCCCGAGAAGGACGCCGCCGATGCGCCTTCGCCGTTGCTCGACCTGTCGGACGCCGCCGTCAAGAAGATGATCAAGCAGGCCAAGAAGCGCGGCTTCGTGACCTTTGATCAGCTCAACGAGGTCCTGCCTTCCGACACCACCTCGCCGGAACAGATCGAAGACATCATGTCGATGCTCTCCGACATGGGCATCAACGTGACCGAGGCCGAGGAGGCCGACGACTCCGACGAGAAGGACGACGGCGAGGACGAGACCGACAACGAGCTCGTCGAGATCACCCAGAAGGCCGTCACCGAGGTCAAGAAGTCGGAGCCCGGCGAGCGCACCGATGATCCCGTGCGCATGTATCTGCGCGAGATGGGCACCGTCGAGCTGCTGTCGCGCGAGGGCGAAATCGCCATCGCCAAGCGTATCGAGGCCGGCCGCGAGGCGATGATCGCGGGCCTCTGCGAAAGCCCGCTGACGTTCCAGGCCATCATCATCTGGCGCGACGAGCTCAACGAAGGCAAGATCTTCCTTCGCGACATCATCGATCTCGAAGCCACCTATGCCGGCCCTGAGGCCAAGGGCGGCATGAATCCGCAGATCGCCGCGCCCGTGAATGGCGAGGGCGCTCCGGCCGAGGGCGGCGACGTCCAGGCCGCGGTCGCGCCGCCGGCCGCCCCGCAGCAGCCGACCCCGTTCCGTGCCGCACCGAACGGCGCGCCCGCCGAGGAGAAGGACCCCGGCGAGGCGGCGGCCGAAGCCGACATGGACGACGACGAGTTCGAGAACCAGATGTCGCTCGCCGCCATCGAGGCCGAGCTGAAGCCGAAGGTCGTCGAGACGTTCGACAAGATCGCATCCGAGTACAAGAAGCTGCGCCGCCTGCAGGAGCAGGACATCGCCAACCAGCTGCAGAGCGAGTCGCTGTCGCCGTCGCAGGAGCGCAAGTACAAGAAGCTCAAGGACGAGATCATCGTCGAGGTGAAGTCGCTGCGCCTCAACCAGGCCCGCATCGACTCGCTGGTCGAGCAGCTCTACGACATCAACAAGAAGCTGGTCTCGTTCGAGAGCCGGCTGATGCGCCTGGCCGACTCCCACGGCGTCGCGCGCGAGGACTTCCTGCGCAACTACCAGGGCTCGGAGCTCGATCCGCGCTGGCTCAACCGCGTCTCGAAGCTTTCCGCAAAAGGCTGGAAGAACTTCGTCCATTACGAGAAGGACCGCATCAAGGATCTGCGCCAGGAGGTGCAGGCGATGGCCGCGCTCACCGGTCTCGAGATCGGCGAGTTCCGCAAGATCGTGCACTCGGTGCAGAAGGGCGAGCGCGAGGCCCGTCAGGCCAAGAAGGAGATGGTGGAAGCCAACCTCCGTCTGGTGATCTCGATCGCCAAGAAGTACACCAACCGCGGTCTGCAGTTCCTCGACCTGATCCAGGAAGGCAACATCGGCCTGATGAAGGCGGTCGACAAGTTCGAGTATCGCCGCGGCTACAAGTTCTCAACCTACGCCACCTGGTGGATCCGGCAGGCGATCACCCGCTCGATCGCCGATCAGGCCCGCACCATCCGCATCCCCGTGCACATGATCGAGACGATCAACAAGATCGTCCGCACCTCGCGCCAGATGCTGAACGAGATCGGCCGCGAGCCGACCCCGGAGGAGCTCGCCGAAAAGCTCGGCATGCCGCTCGAGAAGGTGCGCAAGGTCCTGAAGATCGCCAAGGAGCCGCTCTCGCTCGAAACCCCCGTGGGTGACGAGGAGGACTCTCATCTCGGCGACTTCATCGAGGACAAGAACGCGATCCTGCCGATCGACGCCGCGATCCAGTCGAACTTGCGCGAAACCACCACCCGCGTGCTGGCCTCGCTCACCCCGCGCGAGGAACGCGTCCTCCGCATGCGCTTCGGCATCGGCATGAACACCGACCACACGCTGGAAGAAGTCGGCCAGCAGTTCTCGGTGACCCGCGAGCGCATCCGTCAGATCGAAGCGAAGGCGCTGCGGAAGCTGAAGCATCCGAGCCGGTCAAGGAAGCTGCGGAGCTTCTTGGATAACTGATTGACGTTCGATCTTTGTCGTCATTGCCGGGCTTGACCCGGCAATCCATCGAGACATCAACGGCGGGCCGATCGGTCCGCTGTTTTCGTTTGCGCTCGGACGAGCGAAAGCAGGCGGGGTTGTGTAATGCGTGGCCATGTTTGGAGTTACTGGCGCGAATGCCGTGCATTCCAACGACGCTCGAAAGCCTCCTGCGAAATCTCTTCGGGTACAAACTCGGGATCTCTCGCGATTTCGGCCAGCGGAGGAACGGGGATCGAGCCGAGTCGCGTGCCGTCGGTTGCTTCGGTGGCGCTTGCGAATCCCACCGTGCCATCGCGAAATATTTCGAGCTTGCGCGTTTCAAAGCGCTCCCGATCGAGCTCGCTCCACAAGTCAACTGGCTCATCCTGAAAGTCGTGAAGCCAGCGCACTCGTATATAGATGTTCTCGCCCATCGTTGGGATCATACACCGCGAACAACCTCTGCGAACCATATCATGTGTAGCAATGGTAGGGTGGGCAAAGGCGAGGCTTGCTGTGTCGACTTGCGCCATCGCTGCGTGCGCCGTGCCCACCGATCACGGGCGCCGCACTTGATGGTGGGCACGCGCCGCCTATCGGCGTCGCTTTGCCCACCCTACGGCACCGGGGCTGAGCCACTTTCATCGTCGCCGCGGAGCCGTGCGTTGGATTGTCGCTGCAGAAAAGTCAGCCTTCGCACGTCCGCACGTGTCCGCGCTGCGGCGGGAAGAGACGGAACTTTACGCTGACGCGGCATGACACGCGGCTGCTAGTCATCGGTGTCCTCACCGATCCGGCCTTCCATGCAGCACGACGAAGTCTCATCATCTGTTTTCCACGCGCCCGCCAGCTCTGCCGCGATCTGGGCGCCACTGCGTCCCTTCATTGTCGCCGAAGCTCGGCTCGCTGCGCGCGCGGCGGAGACGCCCTGGACCGCAGCCCTCTACGAATTCCTCCGCTTCGGCGTGAAGCAGGGCTGGGCCTGCTTGTTCGGCGGCATCGCGGTGGCGCTGATGCTGCTGACGTGGCAGTTCTATCCGGCGACCGCGCCGCTCGCGCGCTATGATTTCCTCTTTCTCTGCATGCTCGGTGTTCAGGCCGCGCTGCTCGCCACAAGGCTCGAGACCTGGGAGGAGGCGAAGATCATCCTGATCTATCACCTCGTCGGCACAGTGATGGAGCTGTTCAAGACCGCGACCGGCTCCTGGATCTATCCCGAGCCGAGCCTCATCCGGCTCGGCGGTGTGCCGCTGTTCTCCGGCTTCATGTATTCCTGCATCGGCAGCTATCTCTGCCGCGTCTGGCGCCTGTTCGACTTCCGCTTCACCGGCCATCCGTCACGGCGTTGGCTGATCGGCTTGAGCGCGGCGATCTACCTCAACTTCTTCACTGACCACTATGGGCTCGATCTGAGATTTGTGCTGTTCGGTTGGGCTACGCTTTTGTTCGCGCCGGCCACGGTCCACTTCAAGGTCTGGCGCGTGCACCGCGCGATGCCGCTGCTGCTCGGGCTTTTCCTGGTGTCGCTGTTCATCTGGCTGTCGGAGAACGTCGGCACCTTCACGCGGGTCTGGCTCTATCCGCAGCAGGCGCATGGCTGGACCATGGTGTCGCCGGCCAAGCTCGGCTCGTGGTTTCTGCTGCTGATCATCAGCTACACGCTGGTCAGCCTGATCAACCGGCCGAGGGAGATGGACGCTGGCGAAAGCGCTCTGTTGCCGGAGCGCCAGAAGCAAGCGGCATAGCGCACTGCCGTAGGGTGGGCAAAGGCGCTGGCACGGTGGTTAGGCTGGGGACGGTGTGGCGCGCCGTGCCCACCGCGTTTCGCGGCAGGCACCTGATGGTGGGCACGCGGCCGCCTGGCGGCGGTCGCTTTGCCCACCCTACGGCAGCGCGGCTGAGCTACTTCTTCTTCGCCCCGACGCGTTCCAGCGACTTGATCTGAAGCGGCGGGCGGCCCGACTTCTCGGCGATGTCGCGGTCCTGCTCCATGATGAAGCCGCGGGCGGGCTCGTCGCCGTCGAGGCCGCCGAGCAGGTCGGCCGGGACGCGGCGGTTGGAGCGCTGCGAGCCGTCCTCGTAGGTCACGTTGAAGAAGGCGAATTCGCCTTTGGGATTGGAGCCGGGTTTTTTCGCCATGGAGGCGCTTTACGGCGGCGGGGCCTGTCCGGTCAATGCAAGAAAATGCTTATCCGCTGCCCGAATTTGACTTTTTTGTCATATGGTTTTCGCCGAATCGGCAGGGCGGCCAGAGCGATCACGGACCGGCCGGCGGGGTCCCGAAACTCCTCGATTTTGCCGGATGAAAGTGCGTTCATCGTGGACGTCTCACCCCCGCCGCGAATGCAGCCCATGTCGATGCCCCAACTCACCATCTGGTACAACACGCGCTGCCCGGTCTGCGACGCCGGCATCGACTGGCAGCGCAACAAGCTCCTGGCGTTGGTGAAGTCGGGGCGGGTTGTGTTCAAGGACATCAACGAGGAGCCGCAGGCGCTGGCTGAGTTCGGTGTCGACGTCGACGACGTCCGCCGCCGCCTGCACGCCACCGACGAGGAGGGGGAGCTGATCACCGGCGCCGACGTGGCGCTGCTGCTGTGGGCGCTGACGCCCGGCGAGGGCTGGCTCGCCACGCTGTTCGGCAACCGCCTGGTGCGCCCGCTGACGCGCTTCGGCTACGACCGGTTTGCGGATGTGCTGTTCGCCTGGAACAAGCGCAGGGGGCATTGGTGAGGCGACGATTGAGAGGATATCGCGCCGAGCTCAGCTTTTCACCTCTCCCCGCAAGCGAGGCGAGGGAGCGCACCGTCTGTGCAGCAACAGTTCGACTCTAACGCCGCCGCACCTTGACCTGGGCATGCACCCGCGTGCCGCCGCTCGGACCGTCCTCATCATCACTGCGGCCGAGCGCCATGATCGCGGTGCCCATCGCGGTCGAGCCGAAGGTGACGAAGAACGAGCCGAGCAAGAGGCCGATGGCGACTCCGGGCGAGTGGTCGGCGAAGATCAGGTGACGCAGGCCCCAGGGATCGAGCAGCAGCAATCCGCCGACCAGCACCACGGCCATGCCGAGGCCGAGCGCGAGGTTGATCGCGAGCAGGCGGAACAGAGGGATCTGGAGCAATCGGCGCTGGCATTGATTGTGCTGCATCGGCGATCTCCCGATGGGATCGTGAACGACAATGATATCGTAGCATCGACGGCGGCAGGCTCAAGGCCCGAGCCGCCCGGGACGGACATGGCTGTGTCGCGGCGAGGGCGCGTCGTTTCGGGACAGGCTGGATCGAACGTGAGGTGCGGAGAGGGGGCTGCTTGCCGTGGTTGCCTGCTGACCTCGTCGGGATACGAGCCGTGATCTCACCTCACGCCGTCAATCCGGGACGCTCGCGCCAGCGAGCGAACCCGGAATCTCGAGCTTGGTATGCAGATGCGTTCCTCAGCTCCAGATTCCGGGCTCGCTCTCTCCGCGGCAAATCAGCTTTGCTGATTTGCTGCTACGCGAGCGCCCCGGAATGACGGAACAAGGCGAAAGCGCCATGCTCAACACCACAGACTCAAAACGACGGCCGCCTCTGTCGCGTAAACCTCGGCGCACCGCAGCCCTCACGCCGCCTCGCCCTCCGCCACGCCATGCTGCCTGGCGATCACGCTCTGCCAGACGCTGGCGATGGCACGTTGCGTCTCCGGCGCGATCAGGCAGTGGCCCTCATTGTCGAAGCCGCAGAAGCGCACCGAGGGATCGTGCCTCACCTCGATCAGCGCCTTGTTGATCATCTCCAGCGACGCCATCACCTGGCCGATGTTCTGCAGCCGCGTGTGATGCAGGATGTCGATCAGGCGGAACATCATGATCGGCGGCTGGCCCATCGCAATGCCCGGCCGGCCGAACTCGAAGAACACGTTCACCGCCGGCAGCGCGCTCTGGATCTGCGCCAGGACCTTCGCCGCATCCTCGACGCTGCAGGCGACGAGATGCGTGCTCTGGGCGGGGAGGGCAGGCGTCGGCGGCGCCTCCGGGCCGAGCCCGAGGCCCGACAGCACCTGATGCTCGATCCAGCGCCGCACCTCCGGTGGCGCCGAGCGGATCTGGTCGGCAGACAGCGTAATCCCGATCATGGCGTCGTCTCCATTTCGGCCGTGGAGCCTAGGGAGTCATGATGGCGCGGTATTGACGAGGATCAAGCGGGGGTGAGTGCACCGCCGTTGCGGCTGCCCCACCTCCAACCCTCCCCCGCAGGCGGGAGAGGGAGCGCACCGGCTCCGTGATCGGCGCTTTGCGGCACGCCGCCGCCGTTTTGACGTCAGCATTTCGCCCGTGCCATGATCGCGCTGCGCCTGGAATCACGAAGCTCTGAACTGACGAAGGATCCCGCATGCTCTTGCGTCGTCTCGCCGTGCTGCTCGCGGCCTCGTTCTCGGCCCTCTCAGCGGCAAGCACCGCGCAGGCGGCGCGCTGCGGTGGCGACTTCAATTCCTTCATCGCGGGCTTCTCGGCGGAGGCGCAGAGCGCCGGCGTCTCGGGCGGCACGATCAGCCAGGCGCTGTCGGGCGTGACGCTCGATCCGGCCGTGCTCGCCTTCGACCGCCGCCAGCGCTACACCTTCAACAAGAGCTTCGAGCAGTACGTCTCGACCCGCGTCGGCGCGGGCCGCATCAATGGCGGCCGCGCCATGCTGCAGCGGCACGCGGCGCTGCTGTCGCGCATCGAGCAGCAATATGGCGTGCCGCGCCAGATACTGGTCGCGATCTGGGGGCTGGAGACCGATTTCGGCAAGGGCGACATGGGCAAGCTGCCGGTGATCCGCACGCTCGCCACCCTGGCGCATGACTGCCGCCGCACCGAACTGTTCCAGGGCGAGCTGCTGGCGGCGCTGAAGATCGTCCAGCGCGGCGATCTCACTCTGCGCGATCTCGTCGGCGCGTTCGCCGGCGAGATCGGGCAGACCCAGTTCCTGCCGTCGTCCTACATCAAATACGGCGTCGATTTCGATGGCGACGGCCGCGTCGATCTGCGCCACTCCACCGCCGACGTGCTGGCCTCGACCGCGAACCTGCTGCACAGCAACGGCTTCAAGATGGGCGCGCCCTATGACGAGGGCTCGGCCAATTTCGAGGCGATGCGCGAGTGGAACAGGGCGGTGATCTATCGCAAGACCATCGGCTACTATGCCGATCAGTTGATCGGGCGGTAGCGCGGGTCGTCGCTCGCTCTGTGCTCTCAGGCCCCGTGCATGCGCGGTGAATGACCAGGATCGCTTCAGAGGAGACGGGTCATGTCGCAGTCGTCGCCGCGACCGTTCGCCGCGTTCGATGCCCAGGTCCAGCGCCAGAACGGGCTGCGCGCTGCGATCACCTCGGCCTATCGCCGCGCCGAGCCGGAGTGCATCGCGCCGCTGCTCGATCTCGCCGCGCTCCCGGAGGCATCGTCGGCACGTGCGGCCGGTCTGGCGCGGGATCTGGTCCTGCGTCTGCGCGGCAAGGCGCAATCCGGCGGCGTCGAGGGACTGATCCACGAATATTCGCTGTCGAGCCAGGAGGGCGTGGCCCTGATGTGCCTGGCCGAGGCGCTGCTGCGGATCCCGGACACGGCGACGCGCGATGCGCTGATCCGGGACAAGATCGCGACCGGCGATTGGCGCGCCCATATCGGGCACAGCCCGTCGTTGCTGGTGAACGCGGCAACCTGGGGCCTGATCGTCACCGGCAGGCTGACGGCCGCGACGAGCGAGGATAGCCTGGCCTCGGCCGTCACGCGGCTCATCGCCCGCGGCGGCGAGCCGATCATCCGCAAGGGCGTGACGCTCGCCATGCGCCTGATGGGCGAGCAGTTCGTTGCCGGGCAGACCATCGACGCCGCGTTGTCCAACGGCCGGCCGTGGGAAGCGCTGGGCTTCCGCTACTCCTATGACATGCTCGGGGAGGCGGCGACGACGGCGGACGACGCCGCGCGCTACTTCGCGGCCTACGAGACGGCGATCCATGCGATCGGGCGCCATTCGGCCGGTGCCGGCATCTACGAAGGGCCGGGCATCTCGATCAAGCTCTCGGCGCTGCATCCGCGCTATGTCAGCATCAAGCGCGGCCGCGTCATGGGCGAGCTGCTGCCGCGACTGAAGCAGCTGGTGCTGCTCGCGCGGCGATACGACATCGGCCTCAACATCGACGCCGAGGAAGCCGACCGTCTCGATTTGTCGCTCGATCTGCTCGAGGCGCTCTGCCGCGATCCGGACCTCGCCGGTTGGAACGGCATCGGCTTCGTCATCCAGGCCTATCAGAAGCGCTGCGCGTTCGTCGTCGATTGGCTCATCGACCTCGCGCGGCGCTCGCAGCGCCGGCTGATGGTGCGCCTCGTCAAGGGTGCCTATTGGGACAGCGAGATCAAGCGCGCGCAGGTCGATGGCTTGGAGGACTTCCCGGTCTTCACGCGCAAGAGCCATACCGACGTGTCCTACCTCGCCTGCGCCCGCAAGCTGTTGCGCGCGCCGGACGCCGTGTTCCCACAGTTCGCGACGCATAATGCGCGAACCCTGGCATCGATCGTCGAGATGGCCGGCCCCACCTACGAGCGCGGCCAGTACGAATTCCAGTGCCTGCACGGCATGGGCGAGCCGCTCTATGAGGAGGTCGTCGGGCCGGCACGGCTCGGCCGCCCGTGCCGCATCTACGCCCCCGTCGGCTCGCATGAGACGCTGCTGGCCTATCTGGTGCGCCGGCTGCTCGAGAACGGCGCGAACACCTCCTTCGTCAACCGCATCGCCGATCCGGCCGTGTCCGTTGACGATCTGATCGCAGATCCGGTCGCCATCGTTCGCGCGTCGGAACGCCCCGGTGCCCCCCACGACAAGATCAGGCGTCCGCCTGACCTGTTCGGCCCGGGCCGCGTGAACTCGGCCGGCTTCGATCTCTCCGACGAGAGCGCGCTGGCGCGTCTCGGCGCAGGGCTGGCAACGAGCGTGAGCCGCGATTGGAAGGCCATCCCGTCCGGGGCGACGGAGTGCGAAGGCGCGCGCCTCATTCGCAATCCGGCCGATCGTCGTGACGTCGTCGGCGCGGTCAGGGATGCGGCGGCGACAGAGATCGAGGTTGCGCTGTCGCGGGCCGTGAATGCCGGGACGGTCTGGGCCGCGACCAGCGCAGGCGTGCGCGCAACATGCCTGCGCGCCGCGGCGGACGCGATGGAGGCGCGCAGCCTCGTCCTGATCGGGTTGATCGTGCGCGAAGCGGGCAAGACCTTTGCCAACGCCGTCGGCGAGGTGCGCGAAGCCGTCGATTTCCTGCGCTACTATGCAAGTGAGATCGAGGGTCTCACAGAGGGCGGCATTCCCGACCCGCTCGGGCCGGTGGTCTGCATCAGCCCCTGGAATTTTCCGCTCGCGATCTTCACCGGCCAGATCGCAGCCGCGCTCGCGGCGGGCAATCCGGTGCTGGCGAAACCTGCCGAGGAAACGCCGCTCATTGCCGCCGAAGCCGTTCGTATCGTCCACGAGGCCGGCGTGCCGACCGACGTCCTGCAACTGCTGCCCGGTGACGGCAGCGTCGGCGCGGCTTTGGTCGTGGACCGCCGCATCCAGGCCGTGATGTTCACGGGATCGACCGCCGTCGCGCGGCTGATCCAGAAGCAGCTCGCCGAACGCCTGACGGTGCATGGACAGCCCGTGCCGCTGATCGCGGAGACCGGGGGCCAGAACGCGCTCGTCGTGGATTCCTCCGCGCTTGCCGAGCAGGTCGTCGGCGACGTCATCGCCTCGGCCTTCGACTCCGCAGGCCAACGTTGCTCGGCGCTGCGGATCCTGTGCCTGCAGGACGACGTCGTCGATCGCATCCTGTCGATGCTGCGTGGCGCCATGGCCGAGCTCGAGCTGGGCAACCCGGCTTTGCTGTCGGTCGACGTCGGACCGGTGATCAGCGAGGAGGCGCGCGACACCCTCTCCGCCCACGTGGCGGCGATGCGCGCCCGCGGTCATGCCGTGGAGCAGCTGCCCCTGCCGCCGCAGGCCGCTCACGGGACCTTCGTTGCTCCGACCATCATCGAGATCGCCAGGATCTCCGATGTCGAACGCGAGGTGTTCGGGCCCGTGCTCCATGTCCTGCGCTACCGGCGGGAGCGACTCACCGAGCTCATCGATGCAATCAATGCAACCGGCTACGGACTGACCTTCGGCGTCCATTCGCGCATCGCGGAGACGATTGCCCGCGCCTCGAGCCGCATTGCGGCCGGCAACATCTACGTCAACCGCAACGTCATCGGGGCGGTGGTCGGCGTGCAGCCGTTCGGCGGCTCCGGCCTGTCCGGGACGGGGCCGAAGGCGGGCGGTCCGCTGTATCTTCGACGACTGTTTGCGTCGCCGCCGCGCCAGACGTCCGGATTGTCCGGTCGCCCCGACGAGGCCGTGCGCGCCTATCTCGGGTGGTTGCGCGCAAGGGGGCATGCGAACGCAGCGCGTGATTGCGAGGCCCATCTGTCACGCACGCTCGCCGGCGTCGAAATCGAGCTGGCGGGTCCGGTCGGCGAGCAGAACATCTACTGCATCAGGCCGCGCGGCGCAGTGGCCGCACTGGCGCGCACGGAGGATGCGCTGCTGATCCAGCTCGGCGCCATTCTGGCCACAGGCAACCAGGCAATCATCGAGGCGTCGAACCCCGCGCGCGCCGCTCTGGATGGTCTCGCCGATCAGGCGCGCGGCCGCATCGCAGTCGTGGAGAGCTGGCGGGCGGTCGAGGCTCTCGACGCAGTTCTCTCCGACGGCGATGCGCCGGAGCTCATCGCGCTCGGCAGGGAGCTGGCGGCGCGCGCCGGGCCGATCATCCCGCTCGTCGCCAGGCGCGCCGCGGACGGCGGCTACGACATCGACCGGCTGGTGACGGAGAGCAGCCTCTCGACCAACACGGCGGCGGCCGGCGGCAATGCCAGCCTGATGTCGATCGGATGAGCGGACGCAGCTATTCCGTCTTGAGCTGGCTCAGGGCCGCGGGACAGGATAGGGGATGAAGAGCTCAGCTCTGCTGATGCCCTGTTCGTTCTGATCGAGGACACCTTGATGTCGACCATCCTGTTCAAGAATGCCGCGCTGCTCGACCCGCTGCAGCCCGACTTGCGCGAGGGCCATGACGTGCTGGTCGAGGACAATCTGATCAAGGAGGTGTCCGACCGGCCGCTGCAGACCAGCGCCGATCAGACGATCGATCTTGACGGCAAGACGCTGATGCCCGGCCTGATCGATCTGCACGTGCATGCGATCGCGGTCGAGCTCAATCTCGCACAACAGGTGCAGATGCCGAACGTGCTGGTCACCCTGCGCTCGGCGCTGCTGCTGAAGGGCATGCTGCGGCGGGGTTTTACCACGGTGCGTGATGCCGGCGGCGCGGGCTATCCGCTGAAGCAGGCGGTCGACACCGGCCTCACCGAAGGTCCGCGGCTGTTCGTCTCCGGCCGGGCGCTCAGCCAGACCGGCGGCCATGGCGACATGCGGGCGCGGACGGATTTCCTGTCCGACAACGCTCCTTGTCCCTGCTGCGTGCGCGTCGGCGCGCTGGCCCGGGTGGCAGATGGCGTCGATGCGGTGCGCAAGGCGGTGCGCGAGGAGCTGCAGATGGGCGCCGACCAGATCAAGATCATGGCGTCCGGCGGCGTGGCCTCGCCGACCGATCCCGTCGGTGCGTTCGGCTACTCGGAGGACGAGATCCGCGCCATCGTCGCCGAGGCCCGCGCGCGGCAGACCTACGTCCTGGCGCATGCCTACACGGCGGAAGCCATCGCCCGCGCCGTCCATTGCGGCGTGCGCACCATCGAGCATGGCAATCTGGTCGACCTTCCGACCGCGCGCCTGATGGCCGAGAAGGGCGTCTATGTCATCCCGACGCTCGTCACCTATGAGGCGCTCGCCAATGAGGGCGCGCAGTATGGCCTGCCGCCGGAGAGCGTCGCCAAGATCGCCGATGTGCGCGATGCCGGCCTGCGCTCGCTCGGCATCTACCGCGACGCCGGCGTCAAGATGGGCTTCGGCAGCGACCTGCTCGGTCCATCGCAGCGCCTGCAGAGCGATGAATTCCGGATCCGCGCAGAGATCCTTGGTCCCCGCGAGGTCATCGCCAGCGCGACCGTGATCGGCGCCGAGGTGCTGGGCATGGAGGGCAAGCTCGGCCGGATCGTGCCCGGCGCCTTCGCCGATCTGCTCGTGGTCGCAGGCAATCCGCTGCGCGACGTCTCATGTCTGCTCGGCCAGGGCGAGCACATTCCGCTGGTGATGAAGGCGGGCAAGGTGCACATCGACAGGCTGAACGCCTGAGGCAACTCGGCGCCGAAATCCACCGGGCCAATGGTCGACAGCCGTGGCGTTTGTGCGCGCTGTCATGCGGGACGTCCATCGTCTCTCCACCGCCTCGACGCTGCGGGCGCCGACATCTGCGATGAGTGCTTCTTAGAACGCAGTCATTCGGCCTCGCGGCGCTCCGTGCGTCCGAGTTGTGCGGGTCGTTTCGCCCTCATCGACGAAGAGGGCGCAGGGAATGCCGGGAGCTGGCCGCCCCCATGGCCCGCCTGCGAAAAAAATGCAGGCGGCAGGTACCACAGGTTCAGCCGAGACATCCCGGCATTCCCCGCGCGATGGTTGGGCGGCTTATACGTCCTCTCCCCGGGGACCGGCTGTCTTGCCCCCGTCACGAACGGATCATCGTCACCGTCCGCTTGGCCTCAGCACCGGGAGGCCAGGACCCTACGATTTCGCCGGCGCATCGGGCTCGTTCGTCCGCACGACTGCTCGCGCTGCGATCCAATGCACCCACCGCATCCCGCACCCACGTCTCGTGACGATCGCGAAGCGCCCCTCATGGCGGGACGGGATGCGCATAGTCAATCATGTTTTTCTGAAAAACGAAAGTAGAATATTTTCGTGGAAGGACTGGACAAGGGTGATGTGCTTGTGGCGGTGAGTGAAATCAGCTTCTGGGCGCATCGCATCAGAGGTCTACTTGTCAGTCATACGCGCCTGGCTCCGGGCCCGCACGAGTCTCGAGAAGCATATCCGTTCAAGCCCAGCCGGCCGACGTCTTTGGCGGCGGCCGGAAGGTCCGAGAAGGGCGAGTTGCGGACGTGACTGGGCCGCCCGACCGTGCCCTGAATGGCCCCGGAGGCTGCCGACTTGCGGCGCTGCATCAAGTCGGCAACTATCGCAGGTACACCGGCCGTGACGCTAGCTCGTTCGGGAAAGCAGCTCGTGACCCTGAACGGACCTCGCGCTTCTCGGATCTAGGTTTGCATAAAAACTTGTGCTCAGATGAGCACGCCCGATCAAGGGATGCCTCGGCAACTCATATCGTGCATTTGCTGGTCTATCAGCGCAATCGAAGCCTGCTGGTCAGGTGGCAGTGAGGTTTCGTGTCCCGACATCGGCCTCCAGTACGTCAGAAGAATTGTGCCCGTTTCACCTTGAGCATTGCGATATTTCATCGTGATTTCGATACTCTTGTCCTCGCCTGAGGACTTATCGCCGGGCTCTGGCCCGGAAAGCCAAGTAGGGATGACGGTGATGGGGCGCGAGGTGTCAAAGGTGCCTGCTTGTCCTTTCTCCGTGAGGGCACTCAGCGCCGCGTAATCCTCTTTCGTCGGATAAAGAACAAGCGACATACCCACTCGCCACTGCGCGACTGGACCGGTCGCCACGACCTCTCCATGAAGCGCTCTATCGGGTGTCATAACCCCAAACCAGCAATCATTTGGGATTGATGACGCACCGTGCGCGTACAGGGGAAACAAGGTCAGGGCGGATGCAAGGATCAGGTGCTTGCGCTTTTGTGACATAATTCAAGTCTCACCTTTCCGCCTCCACAACGAGACCGCAAGTCTTTGCGGTCGCCGCTCCTGGTTCGTAGGGGGTAATGTTTTCTAGGCTGACGCGATAGCCGGTCAACTGGCAGTTCACCCTAGCCAAAACCAAGGCCACGCGACACAGGCGACGAAGTGCGAAATGCCTATGCCTGTGTGGCAGTACACATAGATAATACCGTTCGTCGCAGCGATGCAATCTGATCGGCTGATGAAGAATTGAAAGTAGATGGAGTGCAGAACTCCAATGCAGATGTAGCCGACGGCTATGCAATATAAAACGGCACCGCTTACCTTGAGCGCAAGCATTACCGAGTCCCCTCACCTGTTGCGCGGCTTATCCTCAACCTTAGCCATCATCGAAACCGTATCTATGTAGAGCCTTCGCTCTTTCCGCATGCCGTCACGCTGGGTTTCAAACTTAGCAATGGCCATAGACCATTGATTGGCGTCTTTGCCAAAGCAACCGGCATCCAAGACAGAATGTAAATAATCAATCATGTCGTCCAAAGCGGCGATCATCTTCGACGTCTCCACGACGCCCTCCGCTATGGCAACAAGAGGCGGTTGGTCTTTGTTGCTTTTCATGTCGCGAAGATGCGAGACGACGCTGTTTTTGTATTCGTCGGCGGCGGCCTGCAACGCCGCCTTCTTCGGGAGGGCCTGACTATTGAGATCGGCGCAGTCGGCCCAAGCCGATGGGGCGCATAATAGCAAGAGAGCGGTCGCAGCGAATGCTTTCATGGTCTAAGCCACCTCCCCGCCTTTGATCATCGAGCAAAACCTTGGGTTGTCAACTAGCCAGAGGTATCAAATCGGAAAAGAAACGAGTACAATCGCGGTATGGTCAGGTAACGGGGGATGTCGCATGAGGCGAGCATTTGCAGTCTTCGGGATAGCTGGAGGACTAGCAATTGGTACGAGCCCCGCGAGCCTTGCGCAGTATCTCACCGGCTCCGTCCGAGAGAATTTCGTTAAGAGCACGGCCGCCGGATGTATACGGGCCAAGGCCACGGCGAATGATCCAGACGCGAACCTCATTCCTAATTCGCTCTATGAAGGCTACTGCCGCTGCTATGCAAGCGTGCTAGCCGACAAATTGAAAGTCTCAGACATAGAGGCGGACAACAGGACGGTGACGGACCCGATAGTTAAGGCCGCCGGGACCAGCTGTTATCACGCGATGAAGGCTGAGGCGTTAAGATTGTACAACGCAGGCCAGTATCCAAAGCGATGAGCATTCTGCGTCATCTAACGAACTGCCTCAGAAGCTAAAATGCGTGCGCGCAATCTTCCTGCGCCTCGCACAACGCAGCCCCTTGGTGATGTCGCCTGTTGGCCCTTACCGACGAAATCCGATGTTCGCCTACACGTCTGCTGTGAGGGGGAGATCGGAACCGGCGGGCGTGCCAAATCGACGCTCATGACCCGGAGCGGAAGTTGACGGTCAGTCTTTCATGCCATCGAGACCGGGATGATCTTTGTAAATGTTGTCCTGAAGCACAGTGTCTATCCGAGCTATGATATCGCCGACCGATGTCCTCAATCTCAGAAACTCATCTTCTGGAGAGGCTTCTTTGGCGAGCGTGAGCGCCAAGGATAGCTCCTCAATGACTCGCTCTACGTGCTGTTTAAATCGTGCGGCTGATTTTACGTCCATACAACCATCTCGCGGGAACAGGGCCTGCCATTACAAATGGTAGCATACCTGCCTTTTGACCAAGAAGCCTTCCAAATAGTGGAGCGCTACCGTTCCGCTAATGGCCCATGGCTGCCGCCCCAAGATGTCCGCGCGAACGGTCAGGACCGGAGGTAACCCGGACATAGTGATCCAGCCCGGTTCGATCGTGAATACCAGCAGCCCTCCACGTCCGTAATGGGCTGAGAGCGTACGTGATCTGCCTGCCTCGGTGGCGTCCGTAATGGGCTGAATGCGGACGCCGGGAATTCGGTCGCGAAGGTCTGCAGTTGACCAGTGGCAAGCTCGTCAACACGGGTCGGAAGTCAATCGTCTTCATCCGGCCCGCATGGTGACGCGTCGAGCAGCCACGTGCGGCGAACGTCGCGGACGTCTAACGCCCAAGATCAGCTCGCCGCGACATCTCCGCGGGCGTGCACGCCGCGCGCAAACCGGCCGAAGCGCAGCGCCAGCGTCGGCAGCACCAGCAGGTTGAGCGCCATCGAGGTCAGGAGTCCGCCGAGGATGACCACGGCCATCGGCCCCTCGATCTCGCGGCCCGGCTCGCCGGCGCCGAGGGCGAGCGGCAGCAGGCCGAGGCCGGTCACCAGCGAGGTCATCAGGATCGGCACCAGGCGGTCGGCGGCCCCAGTGATCGCGGTCTCCAGAGTCCAGGCGCGGCCTTCGACGACGACCAGATGCTCGTAATGTGAGATCATCAGGATCGAGTTGCGCAGCGCGATCCCGAACAGCGTCACGAAGCCCACCATCGAGCCCAGCGACAGCACGCCGCCGGTCAATGCGACGGCGATGACGCCGCCGACGAAGGCGAAAGGCAGGTTGATCAGCACCAGCACCAGGTTGCGCCAGTGCCCGGTGACGAAGGACAGCAGCAGCACGATGCCGATCGTCGCCAGCAGCGAATTCACCAGCAGGTCGCGCCGCGACTTGGCCTGCGCCTCGGCCGCGCCGGTGAACTCGACATGCGCGCCCGGCGGCAGTTTGACCTCCTTGGCGATCTTCCGTTTGGCCGCGGCCACGAAGGATTCGAGATCGCGCTCGGCGACATTGGCGGTCACGGTCTGAACGCGCTGCCCATTGCGATGAAGCACGACGTAGCGCCCCGCGGTGCCGTAGATGTCCGCGACCTGCTTCAGGAGAATGTAGGCGCCGCTCGGCGCGCGGATCGGCATGTTGCCGATCTCGGTCGGGCGGGCGCTCGCATCGGGGTCGAGCTTGACGATGACGTTGAAGACCACGTTGCCTTCATAGGCCTGTCCGACGACGTCGCCCTGATAGGCGGTGCGGATCAATTCCAGCACCTCCACCGCATCCAGGCCCCAGGATTGCAGGTCGGTCGGGCGCAGGGTCACGTTGACCTGCGGCATGCCCGGCGGCGACTGCTGCTGAATGTCGATCGCGCCCCAGACCTCGCCGAGCTCGCGCGCGATGTCGCGCGCCGCGCGCTCGAGATCGTCGAGATCGGGGCCGAACACGTTGATGACCACGGCGGCGTTGAAGCCGGACAGGGTCTCCTCGATGCGCTCGGTCAGGTAGGTCTTGATCGACAGGTTGATACCGGCGAAGTTGGCGAGCGCGGCGCGGATGCGCTGTTGCGCCAGCTCCTGCTGTTCGCCGGACAGGCCCGGCTTCAGGTCGACCTCGATCTCGCTCGAATGCGTGCCCGCGGTATCGACGCCGGCTTCGGCGCGGCCGGCATGCTGCGCCACGCTGCGGACCTCCGGCACGCCCTGCAGGGCCTCGGCGATCAGCGTGCCCAGCCGCAGCGATTCGTCGAGTGAGGTTCCTGGCAGCGTCGAGACATGGAGGATCAGATGACCCTCCTTCAGGTCGGGCAGGAAGGTGCCGCCGAAGAACGGCACCAGGCTTGCGCCGGCGGCGGTCACCAGCACGGCCGTCGCCATGACCGATTTGGGAAAGCGGCCGAGCCGCCGCAACAGCGTCTCGTAGGAGCCGCGCGACCAGCGCACCAGTTGCGGCTCGCGTTCCTCGCGCGGCTTCCGGCCGGCCAGCAGCAGCATCGACAGCGCCGGTGTGACCGTCAGCGCGACGATCAGCGAGGCCACCACGGCGAGGATGTAGGCGATGCCGAGCGGCCCGAACAGCCGGCCGGCGAGGCCCGGCAGCGCAAGGATCGGCACGAACACCAGGAGCACGGCGAAAGTCGCATAGGCGACCGCGCTGCGCACCTCGAGCATGGCATCGTAGACCACACGCGCTTCGCTGCGCGGCGACGGCAGGCCGCGGTTCTCGCGCAGCCGGCGCACCACGTTCTCGACGCCGATCACGGCATCATCGACCACCTCGCCGATCGCGATGGCGAGGCCGCCGAGGGTCATCGTGTCCAGGCTCTGTCCCATCCACTGCAGCGCCAGCACGGCCGATAACAGCGACAGCGGGATTGCGGTGCAACTGATGACGGAGGTGCGCCAGTCATAGAGGAACAGCAGCAGCACGATGATGACCAGGGCGCCGCCGATCAGCAGCGCGTACAGCACGTTCTGCGTCGCTGCGTCGATGAAGGTCGCCGGACGAAACAGATCGGCGTGCAGCCTGACCTTCTCGCTGTCGAGCGCCGGGCGCAGCTCCCGCAGCGCGGCCTCGACGCGCGCCGCGACGTTGCGGGTGTTGGCGCCGAACTGCTGGCTGATCATCATCATGATGCCGGGCTGGCCGTTGATCAGCGCGCCCCCGATCGGCGGCTCCGGCGCGTTCACGACCGTCGCGACGTCGCCGAGCACCACGCTGGCGCCGCCCTGGTGCAGCAGGACCGTCCGGGCCAGCTGCTCGGGTGTGAGCGACTGGCCCTGTGTCTGCAGGATGACCCGTTGATTGGCGGTGTCGACGAAGCCGGCACCGCGCACGCCGGTAGCCTTGCGCGCGGCGGCGACGACGTCGTTCATGCCGACGCCGAAGCGGACAAGGTCGTCGGACCGCACCTGCACCTGCAGCGACCGGATGTCCCGGCCATAGGTCGTGACCTGCGCCACGCCCGCGACGGCCAGCAGCCGCCGGCTCACGGTCCAATCGGCGATCGTGCGCAGATCCATCAGCGAGCGCTGCTCGGAGGTCAGCCCGATCGCCAGCACGGTGCCGGCCGCCGGCACCAGCGGCGTCATCGATGGCGCCCGCACGCCCTGTGGCAGGCTGCCGGCAACGACCGCGAGTCGCTCGGTTACCAGTTGCCGCGCCCGGAACACCTCGGTGCCGGGCTGGAAAATGACCGAGATGACCGACAGGCCCTGGATCGACGACGACCTCATGCTCTCGACGCCCGCGAGACCGTTGATCGCGGTTTCGATCGGCTGCGTGACCAGCACCTCGACCTGTTCCGGACTGAGCCCGGGAGCCTCGGTCTGGATCGAGACCTGCGGCGGCGCGAATTCGGGAAACACCGCATAATTCGCGCCGCCCAGCGAGAAGATGCCATACGCCAGAACAGTGCAGGCCAGCGCCAGCACGATGCCGCGGAAGCGGATGGCAAACGAGATCAGCGCCGCCTGGGGACCGGCTGCGGCGCCGCGAACGCCGTCAATCATCGTCGCCGCCGCCGCGAAGCTCGCTCTTGGCCTCCTCCGACAACAGCACCTGCGCGCCGCGCAGCACGATCTCGGAGCCCGACGGAATGTCCTGCACGACATAGTCGTCGTCGGACACCGGCTGGTCGGTGCGGATCGGGTGGCGCTTGAAGAGCTCGGGACCGGCGCGCAGATAGACCCACGAGCGGCCCTGCCATTGCACGATCGCCGTGTCCTCGACGAAGACGCCGTCGAACGACTTGCCCGAGGGCACGTAGGCGGTGGTGTTCATCCCCGGCAGCAGCCCGCTGTCACCGGCGGCGACGAAGTAATAGCTCACGCCCTGGATGCGCGGATCCGTTCGCGGCGCAGCCGACAAATAGCGCAGATCGATGTTGGCGCTGCGGGTGGGCGCCTGCGCCAGCGCGCCGCGCGGCGGCCCGGCCAAGGTCACGCCGGGCGGCAGCGTGACCTGCACCAGCAGCTGCTCGCGTTCGATCAGTTGCACGACCTGCGGCGAACGCTCGATGATGCCCTTTCCGATGACGGCGCCCCACTCCTGCCGCGCCGTCGCCGTCAAGGTTTTCACTTGGGATTCCGCCGCGGCCAGGGAGGCTTGATCAGTCCGGAACGTGCCCTCCGCCGCTTCGGCGTCCTTCCGCGGCATCGCCGCCGACTGCACGAGGTCGCGGGCGCGCTCGAATGCGAGCCTCGCGACGTCGAGTTTCGCTTGCGCCGTCTGCAGCTGCGCCTGGGCATTGGCGTAGTTGTTGGTCAGGTCGGTCAGCCTGGCGACGTCCAGCACCGTGCCGTAGGCGCGAAACTGCTCGGGATGGGATTCCGCCGCCAGGACGGCGGTCTGGAGTCCGATCTGCTTCTGCTGCGTTGCGGAAAGCTTGACCGTTGCCGGCTCCCGGCCTGCTGCGCCGCCAGATTGCGCCTGCGCGCTCGACGACAGGGAAACCAGCGTGAACAGCATGGCACCGCATGCGGCCGCAGCTCTCGTCCGTTGCCTCACCATGCAGTCCCGGCCCATCGATCGGGGAAACGTCTGGACGACGTCGATGTCATTGCGACAACAGCTACTTCAGCTTCGAGGGTGTTTCAAGCAGCGCCGGCCGGGAGCCGCCGCATAGGACCCGGCGACATCCCCGGACTTCGTCGGGCCATCGCGCGCGTCCTGTCCGCGCCGCTTCCGTCGATGCGATCACGGTACCTGCGGAGGGAGCGACGCAGTGCAATGCACGCCGGCACCGATGCTTGTGGCGCCTGTCTCGCAAGCGAGCCGCATGCGCGGCAGGTAAGTGGCCGAACCTGGACTGTAGCCGCGCTGCGGCGGGGAGATCGGGCGTTCGGCATGCGTCCCGATATTTCTTCTTGAGCGTTAGAAGTATTCTTAGACACATTCCAGCGTATTCGTCCGCAACCCAAGCTTGTTGCCGGCCACACGCGCCGCGCTACACGAAAAGCCAAGACCAACAAACTTCTTACGCACGATTTTCCTCATCGAATGACCCGGGATTTTTTCCCGATTCTCCTACGGGAGCGAGAATCGTCACATTCATCTACCTGTCGGGTCATTGATGTGACCTCACTTCGCCATACGCCTCCGCAACGAGTCGGGAGTTCCGTCGACGTTGCAGCGAGGCAAGCTTGTCCACTCTGAACCCACTCTCCGATCGCCCGGCGCACCGTGATCACGCGCAGGGCCATCCTTGTCGGTCAGCCTCTCGCCGCGCTCGTGCCGACGTCGCGGCCGACTTCAGAGAAGGATCTGCGCGATGAGCCAGCTGGTGAATGTGCGGCCCAACGAGGCCGGCGCGGGCGATCGCAAGGCGCAGAACAGTGCAGCCGATCACGGCATGCGGCTGCTTGGTGCTATCGGCGCCGCGGCCCTGGAGCCGCAGTCGCCGACCGACGCCTGGGCGTTCTCGACGAGCGAAGCGCTCGGCACGGGATCGGCCGTCGAGCCGTTGCAGGACGTGCTCGGCAGTCTGACCGAGATCATTCGTGCCGAGGGCTCCCCGGCGGAGCGGCAGCCGGATCATCCATTCGCCGACGATCACGGCTTCACGCTCGACCAGGAGGAGCTGGCGGGTTTGCCGGGCGTGGTGCTCAATACCTTCGATGTCGACGGCCCGGTGTGGCTCGCCGTCGAGGCGCTCGCCGCGACGGAGTCGCCCGCCATCGACGACGATCTCAAAACCTGGGTCGAGCCGTCGTCCGACCCCGACCGTCGTCCATCGCAGCACGAGAGCATCCTGGTCACGGTCGACGAGATCGAGAAGAACCGCCTCACCTTTGCCCGCCACGCACGGCCCGAGGATTTTTCGCCGGCCCCGGCGCTGGGCGCCTGGACTGGACGGCTGCGCCTGGAGCAGCGCCCTGACCTCGTGCAGCGGATCGAGCGCTATATCAGCGGGCCATGGACCGTCTGGGCCGACACCGAGCGCATGCGCCGCCGTACCATGGCGATCCACCAGCAGCTGCGCGACATGGCCGCCGCGATCCGCGCCGATCAGGCGATGGAGGTCCTGTGGGGCATCGCGCTGTCATCGTGGCGGCAGGGCGGGCGCGAATTCGAGTTGCCGCTGTTCGAGCGCGCGGTCGAGATCGAGATCATCGCGCGTCCGGATGCCGAGGTCAGGGTCCGGCCGCGCTTCGTCGGCGCAACCGTCAATTTGAGGGCGCTCGATGCCGTGGCACCGGACGCGGCGCTTGCCGTGCGCGACAGGTCGGACCGCCTGGTCGAGGTGCTGGAGCAGCGCGCAGAGCTGTCGCCATTCACGCCGATCGGCCTCGATCAGATCCTGAGCGCCGCAGGCGTGCAATCCGGTCACAAGCCGTCGCGCAATCCTGTGCCTTCGGACGGCGCGCCGGCGATGGAGGCCGCGGAGGCCACGCTCACGTCGGGACGCTGGGCCATCTCCGCGCGGCGTCGGCCGGAGAGCCTCGCCCTGCGCGACATCGACTGCCTCAAGAACGCGATCGTGCATGCGCCGCAAAGCGAGTGCTGTCTGTCGGAAGCCGTGAGCGCGCTGCTGTCGCAGCCGGATGGACGAGGGCACGCCAATTTGCGCCGGCATCTGTCCAGTGTCGTCGGTGGCCCGATCGACCTTGCGCCTGCGCCCAAGCCTGCCGCCATCGAGCAGGGAGATCTGTTCTTCCCGTTGCCGGCGGTCGTGGAGGATGTCGAAATCGTGCGCGAGCTGTCCCGGTCGGATGGCCTGATGGTCCAGTCCGTCGCACGGGACGATCGGATCACGGCGCTCGCCAACGTCGTCTGCCATCACCTCGCGCTCGGCTCGCGCGTCCTCGTCGTGTCCAGGGACGAGGCTGCACTTTCCCTGCTGCATCAGAAGCTGCCGCCGGCCATTCGCGAGCTGACCGTCAGCTCGACGGGCTCCGACAAGGACGTGCTCAGGAAGGCCGAAGCCCTGGCCGGCCGGCTGCAATCGATCCTGGACGCGACCAATCTGCGCGACCATGTCGGTCAGATCGGCCGGCTCGAGCGCGACATCATCTCGAAGCGCACGCAGATCGCATCGCTGGACGACGAGATCGCCGAGATCGTCGGGCGCAATCTGCGGCTCGGCGGCGGCTTGCCGGAGCTGCCGTTCGATCTGTTCGATGCGCTGATCGGCGAGCAGGCCATTCATGCCTGGTTCACCGACCGGCCGAAGCGCCTGCTCGCGGCTACGGACCCGCTCGTCACGGCGGTCGACAAGGCGCGCGAAGCGCGGCTGCGGCTTGCCACTGATCTCAAGCATATCGATGACGAGTTGCCGGAGCTCGCGGCGCTTCCCGATACCGCCGCGATCCTGCGTCTGCACGCGGAGCTGCAGCACCAGGCAGGGCTGACGTCGGACGCAGGCCGCGACGAGGATCTCGCGCTCGACGCCATCGCGACCTTCGGGCTTGACGCAACCACCCGCCTGGCGGCCGACCTCGATGCGCTGGTAGCCGGCCATCGCGCCATCGCCGAGGAGACCTGGCTCGCGCGGCTGTCGCCGCTCGGTGCCGCAAAGGCTGACGCTCCCGCAGGTCTCGACAAGGTCGTGGGTTGGGCGCGTGATGCCTCGTTCCAACTGTCGCGGAGCGCCGAATTCGCAAGGCGCCAGGTGCAGGCGCCGGTCGAGGCGTTCACCAGGAAGGACGCGATCCGAGTGGTCGAGCGGCTTGCGGCCGGCGAGAAGCCGTTCGCGCGCTTCTCGCCCTCGCGCCGCGCGCTGAAGGCCGCCGTCGAAGCGATCACGGTGGACGGTGCCGCGCCGTCGAAGCCGGCGGACTGGCAATATGTCGGGCGCTTCCTGCTGTGGCGCCACGACCTGCATGCGTTGCGCGCGCGCTGGACGTCGATCGCGGCGCAGATCGATGCACCCGCGCTTCAATTGGAATCGGCGCGGACGTTCGATGACCTCGAGCACATCGTCAAGAGCGTCGAGGCCGCCATCGTGACGGCCGCGCTCGCCGTCCGCAACGTGGCCGATGCCTGCTGCAAGCTGTCGATGCCGGACGGCGAGGTCAGGGCGATGCTGGCGGATGCGCAGCGGCTGGCCGCGTTCGGCGCGGCGATCCGGACCGTCATGACGCGCGTATCGGGACCGCTGGTCGAGCTTGCGCGGCTGGGCGAATTGTTCGCCCGGGCGGGAGAGCTTGCCGTCTCCGTTCAGGATGACGTGCTGTCGCGGGTCGGTGACGCCGAGACGGAGCCCGAGGAGCTCGAGACGCGGTGGACAGGCATTCTCGCGACCATGGAGAAGATCCGCGAGGCCAGCGCGGACTACGAACTCGTCAGGACCGCCTGCCGGATGGCGACTGCAGCGGGCGCGCCGAGTCTGGCGCAGCGGCTGCGGTCCGCGCCGGCCGCGGGCGAGGCGAAGGATGCGGCGACGCTCGCGGAATGGGTGGCGGCCTGGAATTGGGCCGTGCTGATGCGGATCGAAAGTGCGGAGGAGCGGCAGCTGCTGCATGACCTCGCGGCTCAGCGCGCGCGGCTGGAGACGCGGTCGCTGGCCCTGTTCGAAGCGGTGATCGGCGCCCGCATGTCGCTGGGCATCGCGCAGAATGCGGGCGGCGCCGTCAGGCAAGCGGTGAAGCGGTTCAGGGACTCGATGCAGAAGATGGCGTCGGCCTGCTCCGGCCCGACCGCGCGCCGACTTCGGTTTGCCGCGCGCAGGTCTCTGGACGGCTGGCTCGAGGAGATTCCCTGTCACGTGATGCCGGCCTGGCGTGTCGCCGAGTTGCTGCCGGCCCGGATCGGCACCTTCGATCTTCTGGTCATCGACCACGCCTCCCGCTCCGATCTGCGCGAACTGACGGCGATGCTGCGGGCCCGCAAGGTTCTGATCAGCGACGAGCTTCACGACGACGGGGCCGTGGTCGAAGCCGGCCGCAACGATACTGTTGTCAAACGCACCGAGACGAACACGCAGCGCCGCGTTCCGCCGGCGCTGCGGCGGCTGCTGATGCCGGGTGCCTCGCTGCGCGATCTCGCCGAGATCCTCTTTCCCGATCGCAGGATCGAGCTGCGTGCGCGCCCTGCCGGCGTCGGGGCAGCCTCGGTCCCAGCTCCGCTGCTGCCCGCTGATACGTCCAGGCCGGCCGATGTACCGGCCGCCGAGCTGCCGCGGCCGGCCCGCGCGCCGGCGCCGAAGCAGCGGCCGCAGCCACGGCAGGTCATCACGACGCACTCGCTCGAAGAGGAGATCGCCACCGTCGCGAAATATCTGTCGATGGCCCGCCGCTCGGGGACGGACATCGTCACGGCTGCCGCGGCCAAGCCCAGCGCGCCCGCGATACCGCAGCGGGCCGAGAGCCGCGCGGCTGCGCCCAAGCCCTCGCCGGAGGTTCGCGTTCTGCGCCGGCGTCCGCCGCGCGAGCCGGCCGCGGACATGGTGACGCCGGTTGTGACTCCGGCTCCGCCCGAGCTTCCGGCCGTCGCGCAGCCGGCCACGGCCGAGCAGACCCAACCGCGCGCGGCCGCCGTCACTGAAGCGCCGGTCATTGTCGCCGATCGGTTTGCGGTGCCGCAGCGCCCTGCCGAAAAGAAGGTGGTCACGGCGGAGATCGAGGCGGAGTCCACGAGCGCCGCGCCGGCAGAGCCCGTGAAGCCTGGCGTCGTTGCGACACCCGCTGCGGCAGCGGCTTCTGCCACCACTGAGTCCGCCGCCGCTGCTGCGGCTCCAGCCGCTGCTGCGACTTCTGCAGCGCCGGCGACAGAGATCAAGATTCATCCCTCCCTCGTCGAGATGGCGTTCAAGTCGACGGAGAACGCCGCGGCACCACGCCGCCGTCGGCCGAGCCGGCGGGTGATGGCATTTGCCGCGGCCGGACTGCTGGCAGTCGTCGGTGCGGCGGTGTCCTGGGAGCGCGCGTCGGAATGGATCCAGCTGTCCCTGAGCGGTGCGACGGCAGCGTCGGATCTGCCGAGCGAACCGGGCGCCCATAAGGTCAATGCAGAGCGGATCACGCCGGAGGCCAAGCCGGTGGTTGTCGCCGCGGCCGAGGAGCATGCCACGGTCGGCATGAGCGTGCCGGTTAGCACACCGGCGCAGGCGTTCCTCTACCATGAGGATCCGCAGGATCCGAAGGGCAAGCGTTATCCGGGCAAGGTCACCTGGTCGATCGAGCAGAGCAAGGGGCCGCGACTCGATGCGGCGCCGGCGATCAAGGGTGAGATCGAGATCGAGAACGGCACCAAGGCCACGATCTCGCTGCGGCGGAACGCCGACATGGAGATGCCGGCGAGCCACGTCATGGAGCTCAAGTTCGACTGGCCGGATCAGTCGGTGAGCGGCCTCAACAGCCTGAGGGGCATCGGCCTGAAGGGCGAGGAGGCCGAGCGCGGGACGGCGCTGGTGACCCAGACCGCCAGGGTGACACCGAAATACTTCATGGTCGCGCTGTCCGCCAACGAGGTCGATACCAAGCGCAACCTGATGCTTCTCAAGGGCAAGCAGTGGTTCGACATTCCGATCGTCTACGAGGGCGGCAACCGGGCGCTGCTGTCGATCGAGAAGGGATCCGACGGCGACCGCGTGTTCAAGGACGTGTTCGCCAGCTGGGGTCAGTGACGGGGTTGGCGGGCATCACGAGCGAGGACAGCATGAGCGAGAGTTCAGCGTTGCAATGGCTGCGGGCTCCCAAGCTTGCCGAGGATGCGCTGCCGGAGGATTCCCGCGCGGTGGCCTGCCGGCGCTGCGGCCGTACGGTGCAGGTCTCGCTCAGCCCGATGCGTCCGCCGAGCTTCCTGCGCGTCGAGGATCAGGTCGAGTGTCCCGAGGTGCAGGAGCGCTGGACCGGCAAGAGCGAAGGCGGGCTGCTGCTGATGATGTGCGGCGCGCTCGAGCAGTCGCTCGACGCCGAATGGGAGATCGCAGAGCCGGAGAGTGCGGCTCGACGAGAACCTGCAGCTATCTCTCCGGTGCGTCCGCGCCCGTCGCTCGCGCCGGCGGCGTCCCTTCCGGACAGATGGGACGACGGCGGCGACGATGATCAGGAGGAGACGGGTGAGGGCGGCCGGCTGAAGGCCCTGTTCGCACCGGCTGCAGGAGCTCGCAAGAAGCTGATCCGTGGAGCGCTCGGCGTCGTGGTCCTCGGCATCGTCTTCCTCGGCGGCGTGCTGCTGCCGCTACGCGAGATCGGGCTGCTGATTCAGGCGCCGCCTGGGTCGGCCGGATCGTCGAGCTCGCAGCGGGAGGCGCAGTCTGCCGCGCCGCTGCCTTCGCCGCGCCGGATCCTGTTGGAACCCGCCAGCACGCCCCAGGACGCCTCGCGATCGCCGTCCAGCGCCTTCATCGCGCCGCGCCAGGCGGCTCCGCCCCTCGAGGCGACGCTGGCGCGATCATCCGACACCGCAGCCATCTCGCGGCCCGCGCCGGCGCCGGAAGCCGAGTCGAAGCTGCGCGTGCCTGAGCTGGTCGCGATCGCCGGCGGCAGTTTTGCGATGGGTGGCGACGACGAGTCCGAGCAGCCGGCGCATCAGGTCAGCGTGCGGCCGTTCTCGCTCGGCAAGTATCCCGTCACGATAGGCGAGTGGAGGCAGTGTGTCGCGGCGGCAAGCTGCGCCGACATCGCGATCGGTGCGGATGATCGTCCGGTCACCAACCTGAGCTACGACGACACCCAGGCCTATCTCGGCTGGCTGTCGAAGGCGACCGGCAAGTCGTACCGGCTGCCGACCGAGGCCGAGTGGGAATACGCCGCGCGCGGCGGCCAGCGCACCCGCTATTGGTGGGGCGATCGCATGCGCCCGGGCATGGCCAGTTGCAGGGGGTGCAACGGCGCCGGCGAGGCCGAGACGGATCAGCCGCCGAAAATCGGCAGCGTCCAGGCCAATCCTTACGGCCTGTTCGACATGGGCGGCGGCATCGGCCAGTGGGTCGCCGACAATTGGCACAAGAACTACAAGGGCGCGCCGGCGGACGGATCGGCCTGGCTCGAGGAGAGCAGCTATGCCCGCGTCATCCGCTCGGGATCGTGGAAGAACGGCGCCGCCGATGCGCGGGCCGGCAGCCGCGACCGCTATGACGGCCGCATCCGGCATCCGACCCTGGGTTTCCGCGTCGCGCTCTCACCATAGGGGATTTGCATGCTGCCGAGGTCTGCGCGACTCTGCCTCATCCTGACTGCATCGCTCGTGCTCGCGCCGTCATTGGCGCCGGCCAAGGGAACGAAGGCTGCGAAGGATGCCCGCGTCTATTTCATCTCCCCTGCGGACGGGGAGACGGTGACCGGGCCCGTCATCGCTCGCTTCGGACTTCGCAACATGGGCGTTACCCATGCGGGTGACGATTTCGCCGGCAGTGGCCATCATCATCTTCTGGTCGACGTCGACGAGACGATGCAGGCCGGCGAGGAGATTCCGCGTGACAAGAAACACGTTCATTACGCAGCGGGGGAGACGGAGGCGCGGATCGAATTGTCGCCCGGCAAGCACACGCTGCAGCTCGTGCTGGGCGACACCAGGCATCTCAACTTCGATCCGCCGGTGATCTCCGAGAAGATCATGATCACGGTGAGCAAGCCGAACGGAGGCGAGCAGGAGGCGCGCGCGACGCGTGGCGTCAGCGCCCGAAACAGACCGCAGATCCGATCCGTACCAGCCGAACCGCCGGCCCAGCCCGAGCCGTCGCCGGAGACGACGAAGTCGCCCGAGAGCTCCGACTTCATCAGCCGCGTCTTCTCCGGGACGAAGTGACGACCTCTCCATTCCCGGTGGCCGGGCGCGTTGATGTGCGTCTGCTTACGCGCGACCGTGGGACGCAAGCTCGGTCGCTCCTTGTGGAACCATCGCCGAGGGCGGCGCTTGTCGCTCCATAGCGGCAAGGGCGATCCATCATCATCCTGTCTGCCGCAGCGATGGAATGAAGCATGTCGAAATTCGCGCCAAGGCTCGCGAGGCGCGCCGACGTCGCGCTCCGCAGCGGCGGCGAGAGCAAGGGCAGCTCACCCGGCCGTGGCCGCTCGTCCGGGCGCGATTCCATGGCAGATCCCGACGCGAGCTGGGACGTCGTTGCCGAGGCATCCGACAAGTCGTTTCCCTGCAGCGATCCGCCATCCTGGCCGGTGGTCGGTGTCGGCAAGGGCAGCGCCCGGCCCTGAGATCAGGATCGCTTCTTCGGTATACCGCGGTTCGCACGCATGTGCGCTTGACGGTTGGTAGATGCGTGCGCACAGCCGCATTGTCATTTTCCGGTACCGATATCGCTCCGGTCGTGTGAACGATCGCAGCGCTCAGAATATTTTTTTCTGAGGCTTAAGGTCGCAGCCGTGTAGCTGTCGGTTCCTTTCTCGCCTCACCCTGGTCACAGCCGCAATCGGGCAGGAGTGTGGTCCCGCGCGCATCGCCAGTGACGCCTTATGCGCGAGGAAGGCGCGTGCGCCTCGCGCCAGTGCTGCTACATCCTTGCGAATCAATATCAGTTGCAACGTACGGGGAACTACGCACGTTGCCGATTCCGGAAAAAGATCAGCAGCCTGCCGACACGGTTCGATCCTGACTGGAACGTATATGAGTTCGCATCTCAGCGACATTGCGGCCGGATGCGGATTGTTTCGAGCCGCGCATGCGTGTTCGAGGCCGTCCGCCGCGGAATGCGATGTCCAAGTTTCGTTGAAATCTCCCTCCCCTTTGTAGCCCGCGCATCGAGCGCTGTTGGCGCCGATGGCGCAGTCTTCGAGGAGGGATTTGATAATGAAGGTCATCAAGATAATGGTTGTGGCATTGGCGGCGGGTCTTGCGTCGGGCTCCGCTGCGCTCGCCGACGGCTACAAGGATTGCACCAAGCTCGACAAGGCGTCGTGGAAGACAACGGCCGAGGCCGAAGCGAAGGCGAAGGCTGCCGGCTACGAGGTCCGCCAGACCAAGATCGAGGGCACCTGCTACGAGGTCTACGGCGTCAAGGGCGGCAAGCTCTATGAGCTGTTCTACAGCCCCGAGGACCTCGCACTGAAGCATACGAAGGCGAAGTGATCTGATGGTCATGCGTGACGCAGGCCGGGCGCAGCGGAGCGTCTCCTCCGAGATGCCGGCGAACTCAAGTTCGGGGACCGTGGCGGTCTGGGATTTTCCGCTGCGCGTCTGGCACTGGTCGCTCGCGGCCTTCGTGCTCGTCGCCTGCGTCACGCCCAACACGTTCGACCGCCTGCATCGGCTGGCGGGCTACGCCGTCATCGGTCTGCTCGCCTTCAGGCTGATCTGGGGATTGATCGGCAGCCGCCATTCGCTGTTCGCGCGGATCAGCCTCAAGCTGCGGGCGGCGCCTCAATACATCGTGGGCATGCTGCGCGGAGAGACGGGACGCTATCTCGGGCTGAACCCGGCAGGCGCCGCGATGCTGGTCGTGATGCTCGCGCTTCTGATCGTCTCGACCATCAGCGGCGTCATGCAGGTCTCGGTCCGGTTCTTCGGCGTCGGCTGGATCGAACAGGCGCATGCGCTGTCGTCCAATGCCATCATCGCCCTGATCGCCGTGCATGTGCTCGGCACGGTGTGGATGAGCGTGCTGCAGCGGGAGAACCTGATGCGCGCGATGGTCACGGGACGCAAGCGCGTGCCCGGAATCGTGCGTGCGGCGGCGGCGCGCAGCGTCGCACGGCAGAACCCGGAGCCCGAGCCGATGGCGAACGAGGAGCACGTATCCGTCGTGCCCGATCTGCCGCCCCTGCGCGTGAATCCGACGTCGGGCGCCGCGAAGCCCGCACGCATGCCGCGGTCCCTCAGCATTCACGACAAGCGGCTGGGGGTCGGCAGGTGAGGCGGCGGGCATCGGTCGTGTGCGCTCGCCGCCGATATGGGCGGGCGGGCTCGCGTCTGATTTCATTTCTGGTGCGCGCAAGGCTTGTCCGCGCACGGCTCGAGCTGGATGGAGGCACACGCACATTTCGGTCCATGCCGCGCGGGACCAGCGCGAGCGCGTTCCTATGCGTGTATCTCGCTCGCAGTCGCCTCGACGAGCCGGCGCATGAGGATCATGCATGTGCTGCGCGCAGCGCGCGCGGTCGAACGTGAGTCTCGTGTGGTTCGCGGGGTGTGCGACGACGCTGCATGACCTGTCGTGTCTCATATCAGCACAGCCGCGATGCGAACCAAGGCGATCATGCTGCTCTCGACCGCAGAAACCGCTGATTTTCGTCGCTGTCATTCGGTGCCGCGCGTCGGCGATGCTCAAGCCGATGCATCTGCGCGGCGCCGCGACGCTACGCAACTAATAAAGTCGCGCGCTTTGTCGCACACAACGATGTTGTCAAATTTGGACACGGCAAATTGCCGCATTCGGGACTTTATAGTCGTTCTATGAAGTGTCGGAGACTCGTCGAAACAGGCGAGCGTCTGGAAGCCGTCCGGCACATTCGGGTGAATTCGGGACAGGGACATACACCATGAATCTCTTTGGGAAGGTACAGGCAGCAGGAGCCGCCGCGCTGTTGATCGCGGCGCTCGCGCTTCCGGCGGGCGCGGCGGAGACCACGATCGAGATATCGGTCAAGGACAACAAGTTTCAGCCGACGGAGATGAAGGCGCCGGCCGACACGCCGATCGTGTTCAAGGTCAAGAATCTGGATGGCGCGCCGGTCGAGTTCGAGAGCGAGCCCCTGGAGTTCGAGACGGTGATCAAGCCGAACATGGAAGGCGTCGTGAAGGTCAAGGCGCAGAAGCCGGGACGCTACGAATTCTTCGACGACTTCCATCAGGGAAACAAGGGCACGCTGATCATCGAGTGATCCGGCCTTCGGCCCCCGCGGCGCCGTGATGCCGGAACGTGTCACGCCGCGGGGGGCGCTTCGCAGGTTGCCGAACTCGACGGAGACGAGGCTTTTTGGAACGGGCAGCACGAGAGACGGTCGCTTCCAGACGTGGCATCGGTCGCGACGTCTCATGGTGCCAGGAGGAGTCGGTTGCGATCACCGTGCTGCTCGTGACGCTGTTTGGAGCCGCGCCGTCCTACGGTCAGACCGTCGTTCCGGGGAGCCAGGTCAGAGCCTATGCAGATCCCGGGGCCGCCGAGGGTGGGCCGGTGGTGGTCGTGCCGAACCGCCGCCGCCAGCCGGCGCGGCCCGCGAATGGCAATGGACCGCTGGTCATTCCGCAGGTGATCGTTTCGCCTGGCGGCGTCGAGCCGGAGCCCAAGGCGGCAACGCAGGTGGATGGGGCTGCACCGCCGCGGCCGCGGTCTCCGATCGATGCCGGCGCGGGCGCGCTCCCTCAGGCTGCGCGCCGCGAACCGGCGCCGCGTCTGGCTCCGGTTCGAAACGGCTTTTTCGGTGCTCCGTCCGCCGGCCTCCTGGTTGGCGGCTGCCTGTCGACGCCGGGCCGGCTGTCGACGACGAACGTCCCCAATCGCTGTCTGGATGCGCTGGCCTTCGCCGTCAGTCCGCCGCCGGCCACCCGTGGCGTGCTGCCGCGCAACCTGCCGCCGATTCCGCGACAGGATGCGCAGCCGATTCCGCCCGTTCTGGCCGATAAGCCGAAGATGCGGCTGCCGCCGGTGAACAAGGGGCAGAAGCCGCAGGAGCCGCCGGCGCAGCCGCCGATGATGGAGGAGGACCCCTATGAGCCCAAGGGCATCACGGTGGGAAACTTCATCCTGAAGCCTGCGTTCGAAATGTCGTCAGGCTTCGACAGCAATCCCGGCCGTGTACCACAAGGCAAGGGCTCGGCGTTCGTCAGCGTTGCGCCGGTCCTGCTCGTGCGCTCTCAGTTCGAGCGGCATCTGCTCAACGCCGATGTGCGCGTCGGCTACATCGACTATGCGAAGCTCCGGCAGCTCAGCAGGCCTACCGTCGACGCCAAGGTGAATGGACGCTACGACATCACCGATACGTTTGCGCTCAACGGCGAGGGGCACGTTGCCGTCGATGCCGATGATCCCGGCACGCCGCGCTTCGCCGGCCGGTTCGCCAAGATTCCGCTGGCCTCCACCGTCGGCGGCTCGGCCGGCGTCACCAAGCGGTTCGAGGAGGTCGAAATCTCGACCAAGGCCGCCATCGACCGTGTCGCGTTCCAGAACGCGCCGCTGATGGACGGCCAGATCGTCAGCAACGCCGATCGCAACTTCGTCCAATACGGCTCGCAGAGCCGCGTGACCTACAACCTGACCCCGGAGATCCGGCCCTTCGTCGACGTCGCCGTCGACCGCCGCGTTCACGACATCGCGGTCGATGCCGAGGGCTTCCGCCGCGACTCCACCGGCACCGCGGTCGAGGCGGGCGTGACCTTCAACTATGCCGACAAGCTGACCGGCGACGTTGCGGTGGGTTATCTCACGCGCCGCTATCAGGATCCGATGTTGAAACCGGTCAACGGCTTCATCGCCGACGCCAACCTGACCTGGCAGTATGCCAAGGAGACGGCGGTGATGTTCGGCGCCAAGTCGCAGGTCGTGGAGATCACCGAGCCCGGAATCTCCGGCGTGCTCAAGCGCGACGTCACGGTCGGCGTCGAGCACCAGTTCGAGCCGTGGCTGATCGGCACCTTCCTCGCCGGCTTTGGTCAGGACGCCTTCACGGGCACGACGCGGGTCGACGACCGCTACCTGGTCGAGCTCGGCATGCTCTACAAGTTCTCACGCCTGCTGCAGCTCAGGGCCAGCGTCCGGCGCGAGGAGACGCGCTCCAACTTCCGCGAAAACAATCTGTCGGCGACCGTGGTGCAGGTCGGCGCGCGGGTACAGTACTGATCGGCTGCCCGGCAGGCGCCCGCGCGCGGCATCTGCGGTCTTCTGAGCGCGTGCCTGGAGATCACGCCTGCTGTCGTGACGCGGCCACAGTCATTCCGGGGCAGGGCCGCAAGCCTGGAAGCTGGAGTTTCGCGCCGGCTTCGCCATGTAGTATAGCCACCCAGCGACGGGTGGACGCGCGGCGGGAGTGGCTGGCTCCAGTCTCCAAAACGAAATGCAGCGTCCACGAGGTGAGCGCTGCCAACTCCGGATCTGCGCGTCAGTTCGGCCACGACTACTTCTTCTGGTTGAAGTTCACGTCGAGGCTGAAGCTGAACTGATCGTCCGTCAGTCCGGACGGCGGCGCGGGCACCGGGTCGGAGCGACGGATCATCGCAAGCGCGGCATCGTCGAACATCGAGTCGCCGCACGACTGCATGACGGACGCAGACATCACCTTGCCGGCCCGGCTCAGCACCAGCGCGACCTTGACCGTGCCATTGTGCTTCTTGCCTTCCGGATAGCGCTTGTGCAGCTCGAAATAGGCGCTGATCTTGCGACCCCAATCGTTGGTCAGCTTCTGCTTGTCCTTGCCCATTCCCGGATTGGGGGCCTTGGCCGTCTCCGCCGGCGGCGCGGCCTCGTCCAGCGCCTTGCGGGCCGATTCTTCCTGCGCGGCAGACGCGACCGACGCCTCGGCCTGCTGGGTCGCCTGCTGCTGTTCCTCCTTCTCCGGCTTCTTGGGGTCGTTCTGCGTGACGACCCGATCGGCCTCTTCCTCGGTCTCGGTCGGCTTGTCCTTGACGGCGTCGGACTCCTGGACTTCGGCGGTCTGCTGCATCTGCTCCGGCGCAGCTTCGGCCGCGTCGCTGTCGGGACCCGGCGGAAGATCGTTGTCCTCGACCTGGGGCGAGGCCATCTCGAGCGCGAACTCGGCGCCGGCGGCGCCGAGGCCACCTTCCGCATCATTGCCGCTGAGATGGACGACCGCGAGTGCGGCGCCGCCACCGTGCAACATCACGGCGCCAATCGCGGCTGAGATCCACAAGCGGCGCGACGCTCCTTGATACTTGTGTTCGACCATTCTTCGTTTCCGTCGTTTCACTGGTTTCAATGTGCAGCCTGGGTGGCGGCCTGTGAGACGCCTTCGACAGTCACGAGCTTGATCTTCGGATAGCCGCCGGTCCGCAGCAGCTCCATCACGTCCATCAGCTCGCCATAGGCCACGCCCCGGTCGGCGCGCAGGAAGATGAACTTGTCCTTGGCGGCCTCGGGAATGTGCTCGAGCGTGCTGACCAGGCTCGCGCGCTTCACCTGCTCCTCGCCGACGAACAGCGTCAGATCCGGCTTGATGCTGACATAGATCGGCTTGTCCGGCTTCTTCTGCGGCGTGGCGGTCGAGGTTGGAAGATCGACCGGCACGTCGACCGTGGAGAGCGGTGCCGCGACCATGAAGATGATCAGCAGCACCAGGATCACGTCGATGAACGGGGTGACGTTGATGTCGCTGGTCTCGCCGAGATCGTCGTCACCATCACCTTCAGACAGAGAAACGGCCATGACCTACTCCGCTGCGAGCGCCATCGGAGGCGCGGAGTGGACGTGGATCGGCTCGAAGCGCTCGCCGTGATGGCTGTGGTGGCTCTGGCCGCGGTCGAGATCGCGCGACAGCATGCGGGCGGTGGCGCCGGAGGACCGGTTGACGAGCTCCATGTAGCCCTTTGTCACCCGCGTGAAGTGATTATAGATGATCACGGCCGGGATCGCGGCGACGAGGCCGATGGCGGTCGCGAGCAGCGCCTCGGCGATGCCGGGCGCGACCACCGCGAGGTTCGTGGTCTGCGACTTCGAGATGCCGATGAAGCTGTTCATGATGCCCCAGACCGTGCCGAACAGGCCGACGAAGGGCGAGATCGAGCCGATCGTGGCGAGCAGGCCCATGCCGGTCCGGCAACGCCGGCCTTCGGCACGCACGATCTCGGAGAAACTCGACGCCGCGCGCTCGTTGACGCCGTGAGACGGCAGTTCGGACGACATCCTGATCTCGTGCATGGCGGCATCGATCAGTGCTGTCAGCACGTTCTGGCGTGATCCCAGCGCGAGCTTGGCTTCCGACAGCCAGCGTACGTCGTCGACCTTGCGCAGCGCGCTGCTCAGCTTCCGGCGCAGGATGGAGAACTCGATGGTCTTGGCGATGAAGACGGTCCAGGTCGCAAGCGAGGCGAGCGCCAGCCCCATCATCACCGACTTCACGAGAATGTCGGCGGCCAGGAACATCGACCATGGCGACAGATCGTGCGGCACGTGTGATGCCGCCTGCGCACCGCCTTGCGTCGGCTTCTCTGCCTGATCCTTCGCCTTGTCGCCCACCGACGCGTCAGTAACGGTTTCGGCAGCGGTCGACGGCTGGGCGTCGTTCGTTGCGGCTGCCGGCGCCTGGCTCGTTGCGGCGGCCTGCGGCGTGGTGACAGCCGGTGCCGGTGCGGCCGTCGTGGCGGCGCCGCCGGTGGCCGGAGCCGCTACCGTGGGAGCAGGCGCGGCCGTCTGCGGCGCGGGCTGGGCAACAGCGGGGGCCGTCTGCGCCTGTCCGATGGTCACTGGCTTCGGCGCCGCGCTCTGAGCTGCGTGCGCAACGGGAGCCGGCCCACTGGCCGCGGCGGCGTTGACGGGCGCAACGGCAGGCGCCTGCGTGGCGGCCGCTGTCGCCGGAGGCTGAACGGATTTCGCTCCGGTCGCATTCGCCGGATTTGGTGCTGTGGTCTGTGGGGCGGTTGCAGCCTGGCCAGGTCTCGGCGATGTGGCCGGCTGCTCGGCATGCGCCATGGCGCCGGCCGAAACGGCTGCGATCACCGCTCCTATATGAAGAACGATCCTGAACATGTTGCTGCATACCCCTTGGTAGTTATCTTCTCTGTAATGTTTCTAGTCGTAACCCGGCTGTTTTGAGACGGCGCGTTGACTCAAAGCGGGAACATCAAGGTCGGCAGTCACTCCGGTGAGTGCGATGCCAAATGAAAAATCGAATCGTGCGGCCTGTTCATCGGCCATCGATGCCGCACATGACGTCCTAACTCCCTGAAAGTCCTGATGCGAGACGGAGCTAGCCGTGCATGACGCCGCCGATGCGGCCGCGCGTCACGCAATTGCCTCCGTTCGGTCTTCCATCGATTCTAATTAGTCGGCACCGCCGTGATAATCCTGTTCGGTTGGTACGAGGGCATGCCGCGCGGCTTTCGGGACGGGATGCCGTCCGAAAGGAGCTTGAGGGCGTCGATGTCCGAATCAGAATGCCGATGAGATCGGCGTCGTTCAAGAAGCACGCGCCGCACGCCCCTGATCACGTCGTGATCAACGGCCATCGCGGTCGCGATGGGGGCTCGCGAAGCGCACGCGCTCACCGCCACGGAAAATCGCAGAGCTCGCCAACGACGATCCGCCAGCGGTCAAAGACATGGATCGACAGCTCCGAGAAACGGACCAGCCGACCGCATGTGAGCTCGGATGGCGGTCTGTCGCGAGCGCTGGGGAAAGCGCCTGAACGATGGGGTCATCACCAAAACGAATGAGCCGGGCTGCGTCGCGTGCAACCCGGCTCGTAAACGATCGAACTCAACCAGATCGTTGCGACCGAAGGAGAACCTCTAGTTCTCGGCCCAGTAGCGGATCAGGTTGTGATAGAGGCCGGTCAGCCGCACCATTTCCGGATCGTCGCGCCCCATCCGCTGCGACAATCCCTGGATCGTCGTATCGAGATCGAAGATCATGCTGCGCGCGAGGGGATCGCGGATCATGCTCTGCAGCCAGAAGAACGAGGCGACGCGGACGCCGCGCGTCACCGGGGTGACCATGTGCAGGCTCGAGGAGGGATACAGCACGAGGTCGCCGGCCGGCAGCTTCACCTCGTGCGAGCCGTAGAGATCCTCGATCACCAGCTCGCCGCCGTCGTAATCCTCCGGCTCGGACAGAAACAGCGTGACCGAGAGGTCGGTGCGGATGCGCAGGCCCGTGAGCTTGTCGCCGCGCACGGCGTTGTCGACGTGGATGCCGAAATGATGACCCGACTCCGCGCTGTAGCGGTTGAACAGCGGCGGGAAGATCTGCTGCGGGATGGCGGCGGCGAGAAAGCGCGGATTGGCGGTCATCGCCGAAATGATGCGGTGGCCGAGCTTGCGCGCCACCTCGCTGTCGGGCGGCAGCTGCTCGTTGCGCTTGACCATGGCGGACTGGGCGCCGGCCGTCGAGCGGCCGTCCTCCCAGTCGCTGGAGTCCATGATGCGGCGAAACTCCGCCACATCGTCTTTGCTCAGAATTCCGGGGACACAGATCAGCATGAACTCATCACTTGATGTGTGCCCCCGGCTGGGTGGTCTGCGATCAGAATCGTCCGGACAGGACGATCGATGCGCTTCGTCCCGGACCGACGAGCACGAACGGCGTGGCGCTCTGATAGAGAGCGTCGTAGTAGAGCTTGTCGAAGATGTTGGCAACAAACACCTTCGCCGTCCAGTTCTTGTCGAGCTTGGCTTCCGCGAACGCATCGAAACGCCAGTAGCTCGGCAACTCCGTGCCCTGGTTCGCCGCCAGCCAAGTGCCGCCGAAGATCTTCGAGCGGTACACGGCCTGGCCGCCGATCTCCCAGGTGTCGTTGATCTGGTACTTCGTCAGCAGGCTGAACGACTGGTGCGCGGTGTTGGCGAGCTGCAGGCCGACATTGCTGGTGAACAGCGCGGTGTTCGCCGGCGGGATGTTCGACTTCGTCACCTCCGACTGCATCAGCACGATGCCGCCGAAGATGCTCCATTTGTCGGTCAGCTTGCCGCCGGCCTGCAGGTCGATGCCGCGGATGCGGTAGGCGGCACCGGCCGAGAGACACGGCACGGAGCCGATGGTGCCTGCCGGATACGGGCAGTCCGCGGTGGCCTGCGCGGCGCTGGTGATGTTGCGCGACTCGCGGGCGTTCTCCTTCTCGGTCTGGAACAGGGCTCCCGTGACCAGCAGGCGACCGTCGAGCAGCTCCCATTTGGTGCCGATCTCGATCGAGGTGTTCTTCTCGGGCCCGAAGATCTGGTTTGCGCCGCCATTGGTGACCGCGGAGAGGCCGCCATATTGCGGGCTGAGACCGTCGAACTCGGCGCCGACCGGATTCGATGACGTGGCGTAGGCCGCATAGAAGCTGGCGTAGGGCACCGGCTTCAATGTCATGCCGACGTTGAAGTTCGGCATGCCGCTGGAGGCCGCCGTCGAGCCCGGCGTGTTGGCGACGCCGTTGACGGTGCCGAAGCCGTCGACCCGGACGTCGTATTTGTCATAGCGCACGCCGCCGTTGAGGATGACGAGATCGCGGTAGTTGACGCTGTCGAGAGCGTAGACGCTCGCCGAGTCGATCTTCACGTTGGTCGGGAATTGCCCCAGCGACGGAATGCCGAACGGCAGGTTCGTGAACTGCGGGTTGAACACGCTGACGCCCGAGAGCGAACCGCTGCCCGCGAACGCCAGGCCCTGCTGCTCGGAGGTCAGGCCGGTGTAGCTGTTGATGCGCGCCTTTTCCTGCGAGACCTCGAGGCCGGCGAGCACGGTGTGCCTGAAGTTGCCGGTGTTGAACTTGTAGGTCGCCTCGAGCTGGTTGGCGAGCACGTCCGTCTGCTGGAAGCGGCTTTGCGGATTCGCCCTGATGAGCGCGCCGGACGGCGGATTGATGTTGGTCGGGCCTTCCGGCAGCGTGCCGATGTAGTTCAAGGTCGAGCGCGACACCCGGACCTTGTCGGAGATCGTCAGGTCGGGCGTGACCTTCACCTCGGCATTGAACGAGCCGATGTCCTGTCCGACACGCGAGAAGTCGCGGTTGACGAAGCCGTACCAGGCGTTGCGCGGCGAGCCGACCTCAGGGAACGGCGCGCCGGCGGTGAGCGTGCTCGGCCGATAATACGGCACGCCGAAGTCCGGACGGCCGGTCACCTCGTTGTGGATGTAGTTGGCGGACAGGGTGACGGTGTCGAGCGGCGTCCACTTGGTGGCGATGAAGCCGCCGTTGCGGTTGTCGGTGACGTAGTCGCGGCCGGCAACGCCGGCATCCTGGAACAGGCCGCCGACGCGGGCAGCGAAGGTCGGCGTGATCTTCTGGTTGACGTCGATCACCACGCGCTTGGTCCTGTCGGTGCCGAGCGTGGTGTCCATGTTGTAGAAGCTGTTCTCGGTCGTGGCCTGCTTGGTCACGATGTTGATCGCGCCGCCGGTGGTGCCGCGGCCGGCGAACGACGACGCCGGGCCGCGCAGGATCTCGACCTGCTCGGTGAAGAAATTTTCGCGCACGGAGACGCCGGCGTCACGCACGCCGTCGATGAAGACGTCGTTGCGGGCGTCGAAGCCGCGGATGAAGAAGCGGTCGCCGAACGCGTTGCCGCCTTCGCCGGTGCCGAGCGTCACGCCGGCGGTGGAGAGCACGGCGGATTTGAGGCTGGTGGAGTTCTTGTCCGCCAGGATCTCCTTGCTCAGGACGGTGACGGTCTTTGGCGTGTTGAGCAGCTTCTCCGGAAACTTGCCGGAGGCCTGCAGCCGCTCGCCCTTGTAGTCGGAAGCGGGGCTGGAATAGGGGTTGCGGTCGGGCGGCAGATTGCTCTTCGGCGCCGCGGCCTGCTGCTGCTGTTGCTGGCGGGCGGCGCGGCGCATTGCGTCGCGCGCGCGGACCTGGTCCGCGGTCGGGCGCGAGGCGGCCGGCTTGGGGCGCGCCACCGGGGCTTCGACGTTGACGGACGGCAGCGGCGCCTGCTGGGCTTCGGCACTGGAGAACGAGGCAACCGCGATCAGGCTCGCGACCGCCGAGACTTTCACACCGGAAATCTCGGGAGATGGATCCCACTCGTGCCCGCTTGCCCCTCGCAAGCTCCTTGGAAAGATTGCCTTACCCATACTCGACCACCCCATTCGTTACGCAAAACTTTGACTTGGGTTCGTTTGAACGCCCGCAACGGGCGCGGGCCTGTTGCGAATGCAAGTCAAGAAGCGAGGGAAAGCGGTCCAAAGCTGGTTCCGCTGGTGGCCGGAATACGAAAAGTTTCCATCCATTTCTGAAAATGAGACTTGTTCGCAAAATGTCGCCTCACGGCAACAGTTGAAACCTCCTGGGTTGAGCTGATCTCCATCATTCAATTGCTGATGGGAGAGTTGGTGGTCTTTCACGTCGTCTCGCGAGGTGAATCGTGCGCTTGACGATCACTTCGGTCGATCTTCGGTTCGAGCTGCTCCCCGCCGCGTCGCGAGATGCGGCGGGAATCTGGCGAATCTGTTTCCCGATCGGGACGCGTATGCGGCTCAGAACTTCGCCGTGGTGATCAGGTAGAACGCGTGGCCCGGGATTTCGACCGTGAGATCAGCGGCGCTCGGCGATGATCGCGACCGGCCCGCCGCCGTCGGGGCCCTGATGCTCGGCGCCGCCCGAGACGAACAGGTCGGTGAAGCCGAACAGCCCGGCCAGCGCGCCGCCGACGAAGGCGCGGGCGTGGCGGGTCGAAGAGACGTCGCTGTCGTCGAGCATGGTATGCCGCTGGCCGCGCAGCCGGCCGCTCTGCGCCGCCTCCGCCTTGGCGAGCACCGCGGCGATGCGGCTGCGATCGGCGGCCGGCACCTGGCCCGGCACGTTCAGGCCGAGTCGGGCGAGCGCCTGCCGCGCCGGCTCGATGTCGATGGCATCGCCCATGACCGCATGATCGATCGCCAGCGGCCCGCTCCACTTGGCCGACATGCCGGCGACCATGATCTCGTGGTCGAGCAGCTCGACGCCGCCCGATGTCGCCGCGCGCTCGCTGTAGCGCGAGACATCCGTGCAGATCGTCGCATCGGACAGATCGGCAGCGGCGAGCTCGCCGAGTGCGACCGCGACACCGAGCGCCGAGGCGCCGCGCGAAAAGCCCATCGACTTCAGCGTATCGCGCACGGCGGTGCGCTTCCCCAGCGCCTCGACCGCCTCGATCCGCTCCATCGTCAGCAGCGGGCATTTCACCTGCACGTAATGGACGTCGGCGGGATCGCTGATGCCGGCGTCAGCCATCGCCGCGCGCACGCCGGCCGCCACGAGCTCGACCTGCGGCATGCGGCCGAGATGCTCGCCCGCCAGCGCCGCCGTGCGCGCGCGCCCGAGCGCCAGCGATGCCGGGAAAGCGCGCGGCGCCACGGCGTCGCCGCCGTCGCGTGCCTCGAACACGATCATGTGCGGCGACAGCGCGCCCTCGGTGCCGCCGGACATCACCATCGCGATCTGCCGCACGGCGTCGGCCGCGAGATATCGGCCGAGCAGCGCCTCCAGCGAGCGCACGGCAAAGGCGCGGGTGAAATCGTTGACGCAGCCATTGCCCTCGGTCTTGCCGAGAATGGCGACGATGCCGGCGGGATCGATGGCGCCTTGCGCGATCCTGGCCTCGAGCGCGCCGACATCGTCGGGGCTGCGCATCGGCAGGCGGTGAACGTGAGCGCGGCGCAGCGTGGTCGGCATGTCGAGAACTCCTGTCGGCGTCCGGCGACACTAGGCAATCACGAAGCCGCGCGCGACGGTGTTCCGGGATGGTCCGCGTGCTATCCTCCGCAATCCCATCTCGACGACCGGTGATCCATGCCTCTCTGGACCTGCTTTCAATGCGGCGCGCAGTTTCCCGATACGGCAGCGCCGCCCGGCCATTGCGTCGTCTGCGAGGACGAGCGGCAATACGTGAACTGGAAGGGACAGAGCTTCCTCAGCCGCGACGACCTTGCTGGCCGGCATCAGGTCATCTGGCGCGAGGATGACGGCCTGACCGGCCTCGCTTTGGATCCCAGCTTTGCGATCGGCCAGCGCGCGCTGCTCGTTCCCGAGCCGGACGGCTGCGTGATGTGGGACTGCATTCCCTTGGCGACGGAGGCAGCCATTGCCCGCGTCCGCTCATTGGGCGGCCTGAAGGCCATCGCGGTGTCGCATCCGCACTACTATGGCGCGGTCGCCGATTGGAGCGAGGCATTCGGCAACGCGCCGGTCTATCTCCATGGCGACGACCGCGCCTTCGTCACCCGGCCGCATCCGGCCATCGTGCTATGGACGGGCGATCGCCTCGCCATCTCGGATGACGTCGTGCTGCTGCGGACCGGCGGGCATTTCGCCGGCGCCACCATCCTGCATTGGCGCAAAGGTGCCGGTGGCAAGGGCGCGCTGTTGACCGGTGACATCGCGATGGTGGCGATGGATCGCCGCCACGTCAGCTTCATGTACTCCTATCCGAACTACATCCCGCTCGGCGCCGCCGCCGTGCGCCGCATCGCCGATGCGGTCGCGCCGCTCGCCTTCGACCGCATCTACGGCGCGTGGTGGCAGAAGAACATCGGCGACGATGCAAAGGCGGCGTTCGATCGCTCGGTGCGGCGTTATCTCCAGGCGATCGCCTGAGCCGCTGGTTCCACGAACCCCCGTAAAGTAACGGGGCATTAGGCACAACCATAAGGTTGTATTTGAGCGTCTTGCAGTCTTTGGTCGGATGGTATCGAAGTATCCCGGGCGGAGTGGGGTACCTCAATGCGTTCGCAATCGTGCTCGTCGGTGACCGGCGCCATCGCGCCGGCCGGCCTCATCCTGCATTCAGATACTCTCCCGGGCCTGCACGATCCGGCGTTCGCGTCCACCGCCAGCCACATGCAGCGGCTCTGGGCCGTGCTGGCGCTCGTGCTCGCCATCGTGCTCGCGCTGCCGTTCCTGCTGGTCGATGTGCCGCCGGTGCTCGACTATCCGAACCACCTCGCGCGCCTGTTCGTGCTGGCGCATCCCGACGATCCCGTGCTGTCGCAGATGTACGCGCCGAACTGGCGCGTCCTGCCCAATCTCGGCATGGATGTGATCGGCGTGGCGCTGCTGCGCTTCACCGACGTTCATGTCGGCGGCCGCATCCTGCTCGCGCTCAGCCTGTTCGCGCCGCTCTTTGGCGTGATCGCCTATCACCGCGCGGTGTTCGGCCGCTTGTCGTTGTGGCCGCTGGCGGCCGGCATCATCGCCTATGACGGCGTCTTCCTGCTCGGCTTCATGAATTTCCAGCTCTCGCTTGGTCTCGCGCTCGGCGGCGCCGCCGGCTGGGTGGCGCTGCGCCGTCGCGGCTGGCTGCCCGCGATCGCGTGGGGAGCCATCGCCGCGGCGGCCGCCTTCCTCTGCCACATCTTCGGCCTGCTGTTCTTCGCGGTCCTGATCGGCGCTGGAGAGGCCGATCGGCTGTGGCGGCTGCGCCGGTCGCCCGGCCTTGCACGGGAGCTGGTGGTCGTCGCCTGCGCGCTCGGCATCACGCTCAGCCCGGCCGTGCTGCTCTACGGGCTCTGTCCGCTGGGTGAGGGCGGGCTGCAACTCGGCGCCTGGATCGGACCGCCGAAGCTGTGGCGCATCATGACGCCGTTCCTGACCACCAGCGCCGAGCTGACGGTCATCACGACCGTCGCGGTGCTGTCGGTGTTGATCCTCGTCCGGCGCCAGATCGTCGTCGCGCCGGGCATTCCGCTGGCGCTGGCGGCGCTGTTCGTCGCCTTCGTCGCGGCGCCATGGAGCGCGCTGGGCGGAACGTTCATCGATATGCGCTTTGCCGCGATGTGCGGCCTGCTGCTGTTCGCCGGCCTGCAGCCGGTCGTGTCCGGCAGGAAGGCGGCGCTCGTCGGCATCGTCCTCGCGGGCCTGACGCTGATTCGGACCGCGGACATCGCATCGGCATGGATCGATCACAGGGTCGACCTCGCCGAACTGCGCGCGGCGATCGCGCATGTGCAGCCCGGCGCGCGCGTCATCGCCGCGCATGGCCATGAGCAGCCCGTCTCCAGCCGGCGCGAGCGGATCCTGCCCGGATTCCGCTATGTCGATTCCCATATGGCGGCGCTGCTCGTGATCGAGCGACGGGCGTTCTGGCCGCTGATGTTCGCCCATCCGAGCCAGCAGCCCGTGGCAGTCCGTCCCTCCTTCGCTCGCCTTGCGCAGCCGCTGGCCGAGCCCGCCGCGTGGCGCTGGCTGCAGCCGGACACGCCGTCCGCCGATGTGCTGCCGCTCGCGCGCTATCTGGCCGGCTGGCGGTCGCACTTCGATGCCGTTCTGCTGCTCGACCCGCCGCTCCCTGAGCAGCCGGTCGCCGGCCTCACGCCGCTCTATCTCGGCAGCTACATCCAACTGTTCCGCGTCGGACAGGGCGGCACCGGCACCACGGCGGTGCAGAAGCCTGAGCCTGCTCCGCGGACGGCCTCACCGTCCTGAGGCCGGAGAGCGCCGGCTGGGCGCTGACCAAGCTGGCCTCCGGCATCCTCGTCTTCAAATGGGGCTTTGCCGCCGTGCAGGGGCCGATGCAGGAAGCGGCCGGCGAGGCCGCGCGCGCCGTCGCCGGCCAGCTCGATCCGGCGAGGCTGCAGCCCAACTTCGGCACCGGGTAGGGCGCGATCCGGGTCATGCTGGGAGTTGCCACCGTAACGTCATCCTCGGCGTCTGGCGGCCGCGGTTCACGAACCTGCCGGATTGAACCAGGCATTCGTCGGACTGCGCTTCCCGAGCCTCCGCCTACTGCGCCGGCCCCGCCGTGCGCTCCTCTCCCCTCTCCGCAAGGGGGAGGGGAGCGCACCCACCCCTGCTCGAGGGGGCGCTTGCGGATTTCACGAAATTTCTCTTGCTATTTTTCCGAAACAATGCTTATCTCCTCCCATCCCACCTTGTGCAGAGGGACGTACGCGTCGTCACGAACGTGGAGGTGGGGTGCGATGGACGTGACGGCTGTGCCAGACGAGCGCAGTCCGGCGCGGACGGCGAAGTCGTGTGGTCCTGGCCTCTCGACGCTGAGGTCAAGTCCGCAAGCGTTGCTTGACGGCACGCGCGGGCGATGGGGGCAAGAAAGCCGATCCCCAGGGAGAGCACGAAGGACACCGTTAAAACCGATCGCGCGGGGGAGGCCGGTTGTCAGGCCCGACCTGTGGTAACTGCCGCCTGCTTTTCTTGTTGCAGGCGGGCCATGGGCCGCGGTCAGCACCCGGCCTTCCCCGCGCCCTCTCATTTTCAGAGGGACGACTGCCGTATCACTCGGGTCCGACGGGCCGCGGGAACGCGACGACGCATGTCGATGATATCCGCAGCAAGACCTCACTCCCGCAACGCATCGCGTTCGATGAGCCGAGCATTTCGATTGGCCATGGGCGACGCCAGCGCCGCGGCGCCGACATCGTCCATGTCGAAGTCAATGTCGAAGCCTTCAGAGCTGCGTCGCCCGCAGCTCGATCGTGAGCGGCACGGTCGTGCGCCTGGCAGCCGGATCGGCCGGCATCTGCAGCACGCGGGCGCGCTGGCCGGCGGCGAGGTCGGTGACCTTGACGATTCGGCCATTGGAGAATTCGAGCGCATCGTGATGTTCGGTCGGCTTGTTGGTGTCGACCTGGCGGAAGCGGGCGAGATGGGCGCCGACCTTGCGGCGGAAGAAGAAGCCCTTGATGCGGACATCGTCTTCGAAGGCGAGCTCCGTGCCCGGCCGCAGGCAGACGGCGGTCAACGGGTCGTCCTTGGTGCAGAAGCCGCGGGTCTCCGTGCCGGGAAATCGACAGGAGACCAGCACGTCGGCAGTTTTGGCATCGCGGGAAGCAACAGTATGGAGGCTGTAGTCACACATGGGGAGCTCCTGAAGGCCGCCAGCACTGAGGCCGCAACGGCGTAGCAGGAGAGTTGTTCCATGTTGTTGCAGCCCCTCTGTTCGAGAACTCCCGCCGCAGGACCGGCCGGCGGCGGGAACTCGCGATCAGGTGAGATGCGCAGCTTCTTCGGCCTCGTCCTCGGCGGCGCCCCAATGCGAGGCGTCCTTGATGGTCGGATCGATGAGCTCGCCGCGCAGCAGCGCCAGCGGCGACTTCCAATACAGCGCGATGTTGTGGAACGGGTCGGTCAACACCTTGAAGGCCCAGATCAGGCCCGTCGAGACATCCTGCATTGCAAACAGCTGGATGACGCGAAACAGACCGCCGCCGATGCCGACCGCGAGCCAGAGCAGGCCGACGTGGCGGACGAAGTCCATCCGGCTGGCCGGCTCGGCGAACAGGCCGAACAGCGTCGGAAACGCGAACAGCGCCACCGGCACCAGACCCCACACCGTCAGCAGCACGATCTTGCGGGTCTGATTGTAGCCGACCTTGACCGCCTCCTTGTAGTCGTTGCTGACGCCGTTGACGTGGTCATAGCCGTTCGGTTCGAAGAAGAAGTGCCCGGTCTGCCGCGTCAGCATCGCGAGCCAGCCGACCAGGCCGGCCATCGCCGGATCCTTGAACAGCAGCGCATAGCACACGAGGAAGATCACGGCGCTGATCAGGTGCAGCGTCTGATTGATCCGGCTCTGATGATAGTAGCGATAGTCGTCGAAGCGCTGCGTCTGCAGCGTCTTGTAGTAGCGCGACATGCGAATCCCCGTGCCGTTGTGGAACGAGGCGAAGACGTAGAGGCCTTCAGTGAAGGTGGCGTGACATTATGATGTTGTCACAATGAAACCGACCGGGAGCGGATCGGGAGCCGCAATGTGCGCAAGCGAGCGGACTCTGCGCCGGCGCACGACTCGCCGGCTGCTCTCTCTGTCTGCCGCAGAATGCGGAGAAACGGCTTTGATCCGGATCAAAGCCGGCTGCCGATGTGACGTGTTGCGGCCTGCATCAGCCGGCGGGCGACCTTGCCAGCCGGATCGCCTCGCTCAGGATCGCGCGGTCACCGATATGGTTGGCGAGCAGCAGCACCAGCCTAGCGTTCATGCGCAGCGCCTCGTCCTCGCTGAGGTCGCGCTGGCCGCCGATCAGCTCGGCATAGAAGTCGTCGGGATCGCTGATGTTCGGGGTGAGGGTCAGGCTCATGCCGCAAGCTCCTGCTGGACCGCGCCGCGCCTGCCGCAGGCGCGCCGGACCGCGTCCGTGATCGCGTTCTCGTCAAACTGCGGCCAGCGGGCGGTGACATATTGATCGGGACGGAACAGATAGGTCGTGCCGGGCGAGGCACCGTATCGTGCCGCGAGCAGGCCCTTGGCATCAGCGATGTCGCGGCCGACGACGATCACCCGCGCCGTGATGCCGTCGATGCTGAGCTGCTCGGCCGTGACGGCGTTGTCGAAGGTGACCACCGTGAAGCCGGAGCCGAGGCAGTTCAGCAACCAGCCGGGCTGTCCCGCGATCGTCACCGGCGCATCGGCGGCATTGGTGCCAGGCGTCATCGTCCCGGGGACGCTCCCGCCGTCAGGCGTGTTCAGCAACGACGCGACATAGGGCGTCGGCGTCGACAGCCGGCCGCTGTTGACCAGCGGCCGCGCAAAGCTGTGATTCTGTGCGAGGTCGAGCACGGCGTCGCGATAAAGGCGGCTGGCTTGCGTCTTCGGCGTGATGAAGTCGGTCGCCCGTGTCGAGTTCAGGATATTGTCGTCGGCGGCAAAGGCGCGCTCCTCGTGATAGCTGTCGATCAGGCTCTCCGGCGCCTCGCCGCGCAGCACCAGCGCCAGCTTCCAGGCGAGGTTGTCGATGTCCTGCACGCCGGTGTTGGCGCCGCGGGCGCCGAACGGCGACACCTGGTGCGCCGCATCGCCCGCGAAGAGGACGCGGCCGTGACGGAAATTGTCGATCCGGCGGCAGGCGAACTGATAGATCGACACCCATTCCAGCTCGAATTCGGTGGTCTCGCCGAGCATCGCCCGGATGCGTGGGATCACGCGCTCGGGCTTTTTCTCTTCGTCCGGATTGGCGTCCCAGCCGAGCTGGAAGTCGATGCGCCAGATGTTGTCGGACTGGCGATGCAGCAGCACCGACTGCCCCGGATGGAACGGCGGATCGAACCAGAACCAGCGCTCGGTCGGATACTCCGCCTTCATCCTGACATCGGCGATCAAAAAGCGGTCCTGGAAGAACTGGCCCTTGAACTCAGCGCCGACCATGCGCCGCGTATCGGAATTGGCGCCGTCGCAGGCGATCACCCATTGCGCCTCCATGGTGAAGATGCCGTCCGGCGTCTCCACCGCGAGATCAGCGCAGTCGTCGGTCTGCTTCAGGCTGACCAGCCGATGCTTCCAGCGCAGGTCGATCAGCGGCGTCCTGTTGCAGGCATCGACCAGAATCTCCTCGAGATAGTATTGTTGCAGGTTGATCATTGCCGGCCAGCGATGGTCGGGCTCGGGCAGCAAATCGAATTGATAAGAGAGCTGGTCGCGGAAGAAAACCTTGCCGATGTTCCAACTGACGCCCTTCTCGACCATCGGCGCGGCGCAACCGAGCCGATCCCAGATCTCGAGCGGGCGTTTAGCGTAGCACACGGCGCGGGAGCCGATGCTGACGGTATCGTTGTCATCGAGCACGACGACGGGCTGGCCGCGGGCGGCGAGATCGAGCGCCGCCGTCAGGCCGATCGGCCCGGCGCCGATCACGACGATCGGATGGCGGCGGGTCTCGCCGCTGCGCTGCTCCGCCGAGCAGACATAGGGAAATCGCGGATAGACATAGTTGCTCATGGCTGCCTCGCCTGGCGCGTTGCGGTCGGGACTGTCGGGACGAGCAATCGCTCAGTCGCTGCCTGCGAATTCCTTCTCGTGCATCCAGGCGGTGTGCCGCGGCGGCTTCTTGGTGGTCGCCCATTCGTCCACCATGGCGTGGGCGACCGACTTCATCCGCGCGATCTGGTCGGGCGTCGCGGTCCAGGCCGCGATCTCCAGCCGGTGGCCGCTCGGATCATGGAAATAGATCGACTTGAAGATGGTGTGGTCAGTGATCCCGACGACGTCGAGGCCGGCGGTCTCCGCGCGCGCCTTCGCTTCCTCGAGCTCCGCCATGTCCTTGACCTGGAAGGCGATGTGCTGGGTCCATTCCGGGGTGTTGGGATCGCGCCCCATCGGCGGCGAGTTCGGCAGCTCGAAGAAGGCGAGGATGTTGCCGTTCCCGGCATCGAGGAAGATGTGCATGTACGGATCTGGCGCCTTGGTCGAGGGCACCTTGTCCTCGGCGATGGCGCCGAGCAGGTCCATGTTGAGGACCTTCTTGTAGAACTCGACCGTGGCCTTGGCGTCGACGCAGCGATAGGCGACGTGATGGATCTTCTCGATCTGCATGATTGTCCTCCCATGATCGTTGTTGGCAAGATGGTAACGGATGATACGATCTGGTCGCTTTGATCCAGATCAACCCGATTGGGATCGGATTGAGGTCGCCAGGGGCGAGCGCCTGGAACGGATGAGGGCAGAGGACGCGATGACGAAGCTGGCCAGCGAGATGCGGGACCGGAGGGACGGCGAGGGGACCACCGAGCGCGAGCTCAGACTGCAGCGCTATTTTCCCTATCGGCTGGCCCGCCTCGCCGAGCAGGTGTCGCTGGCGGTGGCGGAGGTCTATGCCGACCGGTTCGCGCTGTCGCGCCAGGAATGGCGGATCCTGGCGGCGCTCGGCGAGCAGCCGCGGTTGCCGACCAAGGAGATCGGCCGGCTGACGACGCTCGACAAGATGAACGTCAGCCGCGCCATGCAGAGCCTGGAGGCACGCGGCATCGTCAGCCGCAGCCGCGATCCCGCGGATGGACGGGAGCGGATCGTAGCGCTGACGGCCGCCGGCAGGGCGCTGTACCGCAGAATCGTGCCCCATGCGCTGGCGCGCGAGGCCGATCTGCTGAGCGTGCTTTCGGCCGCCGAGATCGCGACCCTCGACACGGTCATCGACAAGCTGCTCGCGGCCGCCGAACGATCGCTCGATGATCCCCCCGGCCGAAAGGCTTGATCGGTGCCGCCGCCGCGCTATATCGACGGTCTCTCTCCACCCTTGATAGCATGGGCCAACGCACGACGATGACCGACACCGCGACCGTTAGCCATTCCTTCCAGGCCGAAGTCTCCGAGCTGCTCCATCTGATGGTGCATTCGGTCTATTCCGAGACCGACATTTTCCTGCGCGAGCTGATTTCGAACGCCTCCGACGCCTGTGACAAGCTGCGTTACGAGGCGATCGCCAGGCCCGACCTGATCGGCGAGGGCGAGCCGCCGCAGATCCGCATCATTCCGAACAAGGCGGCGGATACGCTGACCATCGCCGACAGCGGCATCGGCATGGAGCGCCAGGAACTGATCGACCATCTCGGCACCATCGCCCGCTCCGGCACCAAGGCGTTCGTGCAGAAGCTGGCCGAGGCCAAGGACGGCACCGGCCTGATCGGCCAGTTCGGCGTCGGCTTCTACTCGGCCTTCATGGTCGCCGACCGCATCGTCGTCATCAGCCGGCGCGCCGGCGAGAATGACGTCTGGACCTGGACCTCCTCCGGCGGCGCCGGCTTCGAGGTCGCACCCGCGTCCGAGGAGGATGCCAAGCGGGTGGCGCGCGGCACGGAGATCGTGCTGCATCTGAAGGACGACGCCAAGAAATATCTCGAAGCTTTCGAGATCGAGCGCATCGTCACCGCCTATTCCGACAACATCCAGTTCCCGATCATGCTGGTGGCGGAGGAGGGCGAGCCGCGCCAGATCAACTCCGCCAGCGCCCTATGGCAGCGCTCGAAGTCCGAGCTGACGTCCGAGGATTACAGCAAGGCCTACAAGTCGATTGCGCACGCGTTCGACGAGCCGGCAATGACGCTGCACTACCGCGCCGAGGGCCGCTATTCCTATGCGGTGCTGCTGTTCGCGCCGTCGACCAAGCCGTTCGACCTGTTCGAGCCGGCGCGCAAGGGCAAGGTCAAGCTCTATGTCCGCCGCGTCTTCATCACCGATGACGCCGACCTGATGCCGGCCTATCTGCGCTTCATCCGCGGCGTGATCGACAGCGAGGACCTGCCGCTCAATTTGTCGCGCGAGATGCTGCAGAACAATCCGCAACTGGCGCAGATCCGAAAAGCCGTGACGACGCGGGTGATCAGCGAATTGGAGCAGCTCGCCGACAAGGACGCCGAGAACTTCGACAAGGTCTGGGATTCGTTCGGCGCCGTCATCAAGGAAGGCCTGTACGAGGATTTCGAGCGCCGCGACAAGCTGCTGGCCCTGGCGCGCTTCACCACGACATCAGGCGAGAAGCGCTCGCTGAAGCAGTATGTCGAGGGGCTCAAGGAGAATCAGACCGAGATCTATTTCCTGGTCGGTGACAGCATCGAGCGGCTGAAGTCCAATCCGCGGCTCGAGGCCGCCAAGGCGCGCGGCGTCGAGGTGCTGCTGCTCACCGATCCGGTCGATGCGTTCTGGACCTCGGCACGGCTGGAGTTCGACGGCAAGCCGCTGAAGTCGCTGAGCCAGGGCGACATCAACTTCGATCCGATCCCGGTGACCGAGCCGAAGCCCGAGGACGAGGCACAGCCGGCCGCCGACGAGGCCAACACGATCGCGCTGATCAAGGCAAGCCTCGGCGACCACGTCACCGACGTGAAGGTCTCGACCCGGCTCACCACCAGCGCCTCGTGTCTGGTCGCGGGCAGCCATGGTCCCGATCGCGAGCTGGAGCGCATCCTGTCGCAGCAGGCGCGCGGCGCGCGCACCAAGCCGATCCTCGAGATCAATCTGCGCCATCCGCTGGTCGTGGCGGTCGCGAAGGCCGCCGCCGACAAGGCCAAGGTCGACGACCTGTCGTTCCTCCTGCTCGAGCAGGCGCAGATTCTCGACGGCGAACTGCCGGAGGATCCGGCCGCGTTCGCGGCCCGTCTCAACCGGCTGGTGCTGCAGGGCGTGGCCGGGGCTTGAGGCAGGCGGGTTGCGGGCGCGGAGGTCAGTTCTTCGCGCTCACCTGCGGGACCAGCTTGCGCCAGTGCATGATCTCGGCGCGGTAGGTCGCGGCATAGACGCCGACGTCGCCGGTGAGCGGCGTGGCGCCGACCTCCGCGAACTGCCTGCTGATGTCGGGATCGGCCAGCGCGGCGTTGATCTCGCGGTTGAGCAGCTCAACGATGGCTTCCGGCGTGCCGTGCGGCACTGCGACGCCATAGAAGCCGGAGGTTTCGAACGCCGGCAGCACGTCGGCGACCGGCGGCAGATCGGGGAAGGCGGCGGCGCGCTCGCGGGTCGAGACGGCCAGCGCCCGGACCTTGCCGCTGCGCAACAGGTCGACGGCAGAAGCGGCGTTGTCGAACATCGCGTGGATGTGGCCGGAGGCGAGGTCGGTCAGGGCCGGCCCCGAGCCACGATAGTGCACGGTGGACCAGGTGATGCCGCCGAGGGTCCGGAACAGCTCGGCCGACAGCAGTTGCACGGTGCCGGGGCCGGCGGAGCCGACGCTGAGCGTGCCCGGGTTGGCCTTGGCATAGGCCAGGAATTCGGGCAGCGTCTTGACCGGCAGCTGCTGGCTGACCAACAGCAGCAGCGGCATGCGCGCCATGCCGGCGACCGGCGTGAGACCTCCGTCGGCGCTCGGCGAGCCGTCGATCGAGGCCGTGATGACGTTGGCGGTCGAGGTCGCAAGGATCGTGTAACCGTCCGGCGGGGCGCTCGCGACGTTCTTGGTGGCGGTCGCGCCGCCCGCACCCGGCCGGTGATCGAGCACGAAGGGCTGGCCCAGTCGGCGGGTCAGCCGGTCGCAGATCAAGAGCGACAGCCGGCCGGTGGCCCCACCCGGAGCAAACGGAATGACCCAGGTGACAGGCTGAGCCGGATAGGGCGCATCAACTCCGGCGAACGCCGTGGTCGAAGTCATGGCCGCAACGCTGCTCCAGCCGGCGCAGCGCAGCAATGCGCGTCGTGTCATCGTGTCCTTGGGCATGCCTGCCTTCGCGTTGGCATGTTCTGGGAGCGGTACGCTAACCGGCATTTCCGAGAACTTCGTAAAGGATCGCATTCGCATCAACAGCGACGCACTCTCGGCCGGTTAACCCTCCCGGTTAACGGCTGGTCAGGCCACCCGGCCTATAAGCACGCCGAATTGGGGTGAGGGCGTTCATGAACTCCGGGCAGTCGGATCGATCTGTGGAACTCAGCACGTCCCCTCGAAGGCCGTCGGCGGCAAAGATCTGGCTGAAGGCGATCGAGCTGACCTCGCGCATCGAGGCAGAGCCGGCGCGGCTGTTCGCCGACGTGGTGGACGACTGGGCTGCGAAGCAGCCCGAACGGCCGGCGCTGGTCTCCGATCGCGAGACGCTGAGCTATTCCGCCCTGTCTGCGCGCATCAACCGATACGCCCGCTGGGCGCTGGCCAACGGCATCGGGCCTGGCCACACGGTCGCTTTGATGATGCCGAGCCGACCCGACTACCTGGCCGCCTGGTTTGGGATCAGCCGCGTCGGCGGCGTGGTTGCGCTCATCAACACCAATCTGATCGGACCGTCGCTCGCGCATTGCATCAATGTGGCTCGGCCAGTCCATGTGATCGTCTCCAAGGACTTCCACGAAGCCTATACGGAGGTTGCGCCGGTGATCGCGGGCGGGCCGCGTGTCTGGGTTGCCGATGGCGGCGATCTCGACGTCGCGGTCGCCGCGATGGATACGCACGCGCTCGACGCAACTGAGCGCCGCGCCGTGACGATCAACGACCGCGCGCTGCTGATCTACACCTCCGGCACGACGGGCCTGCCCAAGGCCGCCAGCATCAGCCATCGCCGCATCATGAACTGGGGCGGCTGGTTTGCCGGCCTCACCGGTGCAGGTCCCGACGATCGCCTCTATGACTGTCTGCCTGTCTATCATTCCGTCGGCGGCATCGTCGCGCCCTGCAGCATGCTGCGCGCCGGCGGTGCGGCGGTGCTCGCCGAGAAATTCTCGGCGAGCAATTTTTGGCGCGACATCGTTCGTCACGATTGCACGCTGGTGCAATATATCGGCGAGCTCTGCCGCTACCTGCTGGCCGCCGCGCCATCCGATTTCGACAGCGCCCATCGGCTGCGGCTCGCCTGCGGCAACGGAATGCGCGGTGACGTCTGGGAGGCGTTCCAGGCGCGCTTCGTCATTCCCCAGGTGCTGGAATTCTATGCCGCGACCGAAGGCAACTTCTCACTCTACAATGTCGAGGGCAGGGTGGGATCGATCGGGCGCGTGCCGTCGCTGCTCGCGCATCGCTTTCCCGCCGAAATCATCAAGCTGGACGCTGACCAGCGCGCACCCTTGCGCGGACCCGACGGGCGGTGCCTGGTCTGCACGCGCGGCGAGATCGGCGAGGCCATTGGCCGCATCGGTACGGCGGACCAGGGAGGCGGCCGCTTCGAGGGCTATACCGACACGGGCGAGACGGAGAAGAAGATCCTGCGCGACGTCTTCGCCAAGGGCGATGCCTGGTTCCGCACCGGCGACCTGATGCGCCAGGATGACCAAGGCTTCTTCTATTTCGTCGATCGCGTCGGCGACACCTTCCGCTGGAAGGGCGAGAACGTTGCGACCAGCGAGGTGAACGAGGCGATCCTGCAATGTCCCGGCGTGTTGGAAGCATCGACCTATGGGGTCGTCGTGCCGGGCAGCGATGGACGCGCCGGCATGGCGGCGCTCGTCGTCGGCGAGAGCTTCGATCTCGATCGCCTCTCCGTAGAACTTGCCTGCCGGTTGCCGCCCTATGCGCGGCCAGTGGCGCTCCGCATCACGTCGTCGCTGCAGTCGACCGAAACATTCAAGCAGAAGAAGCAGGAGCTGATGCGCGACGGCTTCGATCCGTCGATCGTGCACGAGCCGCTCTACGTGCGGGACGCCGGGACGGGTGCCTATTGCCCGCTCGATCGGGCTCTCCATGCGCGGATCCTCGCCGGCGAGGTTCGTTTGTAGATGATTTTAATCATAGGCCATGATGGGTATTTACCAACGGTCCCGAAAGATGGCTGGGAAGTCCGGCTTCCTTCACCTTCTCGTCCTATGGTCGGTTTCATCGTTTGAACAGTGAGCGGATTGGCCCATGTCGGTACGGTTAAGAATCATTGCAGCGATCAAGCAGATTGCGGACGAGCAGAAGGTCAAGCTGCCGCCGCTGACCGACGAGCTGACGTTGCACGAGACCGGCTTCGACTCGCTCGCTTTTGCCATCCTGGTCGCCCGTCTCGAGGACGATCTCGGCGTCGATCCATTCACACTGTCCGAGGACGTGACGTTCCCCAACACGATAGGCGACTTCATCGGGGCCTATGAGAATGTCCCCGCGTGAGATCTTCGCTCTTCGCGACCATCTCGGGACCGCGCTGACCGAGCGGACGATCTCCGATCCGCGTCACGTCCTATCGCTCGCCGAGCTCTCGCGTGGAAGCTGCCTCGGCGGCCGCACCAAAGAGCTCAACGGACGTTCGGTGCTGCTGGCGACCTCCGGCCAGTTGCTCGCCGGCCTCGCGCTGATCGAGATCGACGGCGTCGCGCTGCGCCTGCTGTTGTGTCCGCCGGATCTCAAGGGCGAGCATCTCGCCAGCATCGTCGCCGATGCGGACATCGACGTCATCGTGACCGATGAGGTCCAGCGTTTCGACGCCTGCGGCGTGGATCTCGTGATCGAGGTTGCCCTGCCGCAACCTTCTGTCGAGGTGGTGCAGACGGTGCGCGCCACCGAATGGCTGATGCTGACATCAGGCACATCGGGCGTGCCGAAGATTGTCGGGCATACGCTCGAGGGCCTGTGCGGCGCGATCATCGGCGACCGTCCGGGTCCTGGCGAAGCGATGCCGGTGTGGGCGACCTTCTACGACATTCGCCGCTATGGCGGCCTGCAGATCTTCCTGCGTGCCATCGTCGGCGGCGGCTCGATGGTGCTGTCGGATCCGGGCGAGGGGCTCACGGACCACATCGCGCGTCTCAACGCGCGCGGCGTCACTCACATGTCCGGAACGCCGTCGCATTGGCGCAAGCTGCTGATGAGTGGGTCAGTGGAAGGCTTTGCGCCGCGCTATGTGCGTCTCTCCGGCGAGATCGCCGACCAGGCCGTGCTCGACGGATTGAAGCAGGCATTTCCCGACGCTTCGATCGGTCATGCCTACGCCTCGACGGAGGCCGGCGTCGGCTTCGCGGTCAATGATGGGCTGGAGGGTTTTCCTGCGACGCTGCTCGGCGAGGGCCGCGGTGCCGTCGACATGAAGGTCGTCGACGGCTCGCTGCGCATCCGCTCCAGGCGCGCGGCGCACGCCTATGTCGGACGCGCTGCGGCTGCCCTGACCGATACGGACGGCTATGTCGACACCGGCGACATGGTCGAGCTGCGCGGCGATCGCTACTACTTCGTCGGGCGCCGCAACGGCATCATCAATGTCGGCGGGCTCAAGGTCCATCCCGAAGAGATCGAAGCCGTGATCAATGGCCATCCCGAGGTGCGGATGTCGCGCGTCAAGTCGCGACGCAGCCCGATCACCGGCGGCATCGTCGTGGCCGAGGTCGTGCTGACGGCGGATGCCGATCCGGCGCGGAGTGAGACGGTTCGCAACGAGATCCTCGCCGCGTGTCGCGCGCGTCTCGCGGCTCACAAGGTGCCGGCGATGATCCGCGTCGTGCCAGCGCTCGACGTCACACCGGCCGGCAAGCTGGCGCGCGCCGATGCATAATGTTCTCGTCACCGGCGGCAGCCGTGGCATCGGGCTCGCCATCGCGCGCAGGCTCGCGGGAGCGGGCTATGACGTCATCGCGGTGGCCCGCCGGGAGAGCGACGAACTGCGCGCCGCGATGGCCGAGTTCAGCGCCAGCAGCGCTGGCATTCATTTCCGCGCCTGCGACCTCAGCGTCGTTGACGAGCTTCCGGCCTTCGTGAAGTCGGTGCGCGACGAGTTCGGTCCGCTCTATGGTCTCGTCAACAATGCCGGTCTCGGTACCGAAGGCCTGCTTGCGACCATGCACAATTCGGAGATCGAGGCGCTGGTGCGGCTCAACGTGCTGGCGCCGATGATCCTGACGAAATACGTCGTTCGCCACATGATGGCCGCGGGCGAGGGGCGGGTGATCAACATCTCCTCGATCATCGCCTCTACCGGCTACAATGGCCTGTCCGTCTACGGCGCGACCAAGGCGGCCGCCAACGGCTTCACGCGCTCGCTGGCGCGCGAGGTCGGCAAGGTCGGCATCACCGTGAACGCGATCGCGCCGGGCTTCATCGCCACCGAGCTGACGCAGAGCATGGACGAGGAGCAACAGCGGCGCATCGCCGGCCGGAGCGCGTTGCGGCGGCTGCCGGAAACCGATGACGTGGCCGCGATGGTTGAATTCCTGCTCGGCGACGGCGGGCGCAATGTCACCGGCACCGTGCTGACGGTCGACGCAGGCAATACCGCCTGAGGCCATTTGCGGCGATCGGTCGCTCTTGCCGTTGATTTCGCTCAAGCGTCCGACGGGCGGCAGCAGCGATAGTGCCGGCGCAATCCGGAACCGGTATCCATGTTCGAGCGCATTCTGCGGTGGAGCCTCGTCGCAATCGCAATCGCGGGCCTCGCCGCGGGCGGGCTCGCGCATGTGGTCGGTCGCCCCGATCTTGCCGGGATCGCGTTCACGGCCTCGACCGTTCCTGTTATCCTCGGGCTGATCGTCTCGATCGTCCGCGATTTCCTGGCCGGCCGCATCGGCGTCGACGCGATTGCGCTGGTGTCGATGAGCGCGGCGATCATCCTCGGCGAGCCGCTGGCCGGCGCTGTCGTGGCGCTGATGTATGCTGGCGGCAACGTGCTGGAAGACATTGCCGTCGCCCGCGCTGAGCACGATCTGCGCGCGCTGGTCGATCGCGCGCCGCGCGAGGCGCATCGCCGCCGTGGCGACGACATCGACAACGTTCCGATCGCCAGCGTCGCGGTCGGTGATCGCCTGATGGTCCGCGCCGGCGAAATCATCCCGGTCGATGGCATGGTCGAAGCGACGATCGCCGTCGTCGACGAGTCGGCGCTCACGGGTGAGCCGATCCCGGTGACGAAGACGCGCGGGATGGCGATCCTTTCGGGATCGGTGAACGCCGGCGACACGTTCGAAATGGTGGTCACGGCCACCGCGGGCGAAAGCACCTATGCCGGCATCGTCAAGCTGGTGACGACGGCCCAGACCGCGAAGGCGCCGTTCGTGCGGCTTGCCGACCGCTATGCCCTGATCTTTCTGCCCGTCAGCCTCGCCATTGCGGCGGCCGCCTGGTTCGCCTCGGGCGATCTCATCCGGAGCCTCGCGGTGCTGGTCGCCGCGACGCCCTGCCCGTTGATCCTCGCCGCACCCGTGGCCTTCATCGCGGGGGTCGCGCAGGCCGCGCGCAGCGGCATCCTGGTCAAGGGCGGCGGCAAGCTGGAGGCGCTCGCGCGTGCCCATACCGTGCTGTTCGACAAGACGGGCACGCTGACCGTCGGCGGCGCGCGGCTGCTCTCGGTCGACGCGGCACCGGGCGAGGACGCCGATGCGGTGCTGCTGCTCTGCGCATCGCTCGAGCAGGCCTCGCACCACGTGGTGGCGCACGCGATCGTTCAGGCCGGCCAGGCCCGCGGGCTGAAGCTGAAGGTGCCCGAACAGGTCAGGGAGACCATGGGCTCAGGCCTCGAAGGGCTGATCGATGGCCGCCCTGTGATGGCCGGCTCGCGCGACCTCGTGCTCGGCAGCCGCACGCCGCCGGCTTGGGCGGCGCGCGCGATCCGCCGGGCGTCGTGGCGTTCGGCCCTGATCGTCTTCGTCGCCGTCGAGGGGCGCCCGATCGGGGCGCTGCTGCTGGCCGACGAGCTGCGTGCGGATACGCCGCGGGCGATCCGCTGGCTGCGCGAGGCCGGCATCGTGCGCATGGTCATGGTGACCGGGGACCGCGCCGCGGCCGCGCAGGCGATCGGCGCGGCGCTCGACCTCGACGCCGTGCTGGCGGACCGTGTCCCCTCCGACAAGGTGGAGGCGGTCAAGACCGAGCAACGGCTGCATCCCACGATCATGGTCGGCGACGGCATCAACGATGCCCCTGCGCTGGCCTCCGCCGATGTCGGCATCGCGCTCGGCGCCCGCGGCGCCAGCGCCTCGTCGGAAGCCGCCGACGTGGTCATTCTCGCCGATCGGCTCGATCGGGTGGGCGAGGCGATCGTGATCGCGCAGCGCGCCCGGCGCATCGCCCTGGAGAGCATCTTCGTCGGCATGGGCCTGTCGTTTGTCGCGATGGGGGCCGCCGCCTTCGGCCTGCTGCAGCCGGTGCCTGCCGCCCTGGCCCAGGAGGCCATCGACGTCGCCGTCATCCTGAACGCGCTCCGCGCTTTGTTCCCGGCTGGCCGGAGCAAGGCCGGCCGGATCACGGCCGAAGACGGCCGCGGGCTCAGGCATGATCACCAGGCGCTGCTGCGCGGCCTCGACCGCCTGCGCTCGATCGTCGATGCGCTCGACGAGGCTTCGCCCGACGGCGCCGTCGCGCTGATCATGGAGGCGAACGGCCTGGTGCAGGACAAGGTCGTGGCGCATGAGCGCGACGACGAAGGCTCGGTCTATCCGAAGCTCGCGCGGCTCCTGCAGGAGAGCCATGGCCTGTCGGCGATGAGCCGGGCGCATCGCGAGATCCTGCATCTGGCGCGGCTGCTCGGCCGGCTGGTCGAGGATCTGCCGTCCGAGCATGTGGACCGCTATCTGATCCGCGATGCGCAACGGGTGATCGAGGCGATCGAGACGCTGGTGCGCATGCACACGGCGCAGGAGGACGACATCTACGAGGCCGTGGTGGCGCGCTCGGCCGCCTGAGCCGTTCGCGTCAGCCCGGATGCCGCGGCAGGTCGATCCGCTCGTTGGCAAATTCCGCAGGACCTTCGATCAGGCGGCGAATCCGCCGCTGGCGCTCGTCGGCCGCCAGGTTCGGGTCGAGCATCCGATCGATCAGCCGGATCGCATTCTGCTCGATGGCGAGGGGATCCCGCGACGTGAGCTGCCCTGTTGCTGCCGGCCGCGATGCATGCAGGCCGATCGTGAGCAATTGGCCGATGGCGTCGGAGCGTGTCATCTGGTGGGCCTCCGCCCAGGCGTCGATCTCGGCGGTGAGCTCCTGGGACAGCTTCACCGCACTCACCGCATCATGCCCCAGCCGGACGGCCGGGCTGTGATCCCTGCGGACGTCGGAGAATGGCGTCATGTGTTTGCCGGACGTCATCTGCCTGTTGATCATATTAGCCTAAAATATGCGGGAGGGACTGGGATTTGATTTCGATCAAGGACGTCCTAAGAAAGCGGCTTCTCGCGGCGGTTCCGCCGCCGGATGCCACGCGTGTCGCTGCCGCCAGGCGGGCCACGGAGCACAATACCGCAGACAGTCGGCAAGCCCATGCGATTCCTCCACACCTTCCAGGTCTATGATTTCCTCGACACGCTCGTCAGCCTGTTCACGGCTTTCGTGCTGGGGACGCTGATCGGCGCCGAGCGGCAATACCGGCAGCGCAGCGCCGGCCTGCGCACCAACGTGCTGGTGGCCGTCGGCGCGGCCGCCTTCGTCGACCTCGGCAACCGCCTCACCGGCGCCGACGGCGCGGTGCGGATCATCGCCTATGTGGTGTCGGGGATCGGCTTCCTCGGCGCCGGCACGATCATGAAGGAGGGCATGAACGTCCGCGGGCTCAACACCGCCGCGACGCTGTGGGCGTCCGCCGCGGTCGGCGCCTGCGCAGGCGCCGACCTGATCGCGCAATCGGTGGCGCTGACCGTGTTCGTGCTGGCCGGCAACACGCTGCTGCGGCCGCTGGTCAACGCGATCGATCGCATCCCGCTCAATGCGCAGACGTCGGAGGCGCACTACGAGATCGTCCTGACCACCGACGGGCTGCGCGCCGCCGAGCTGCGCGAGGCGCTCGACGAGCGGCTGGAGGCGGCCAAATACCCGGTGCGGGAGACCGAGGTCGTCTATCGGTCGGAGGACATCGTCGAGATCGTCGCGACGCTGGTGCCGCTCGCGGTCGATACGGTCGATCTCGACCGCGTCGTGTCCGAGCTGGCGAAGCTCGCCGGGGTCCGTCATGCGACCTGGAACGTCAGAGCGCTGGTGTGACGGCATTGGCCGACTAGCATCGCCGCACCGGCGGCGGGGCGCTCGCCACACCTCGTGGCTGCCGGCCGCCGGCGGTCGTCGCAAGCTCCCCACCCACGTCATGGTTCGACATCCCCCGCATCGCTCATCGCGCCCATGCGAAAGTTCCATGCCGCGCCTGAACCATCGCTGAATGCAGCGCCGTCAGTCGTCGGGCGTGCGGCAGCTCCATCGTCAGTGCCCGCCGCGGGCGAAGATCTCGTAGAAGCCGAGCACGATCTCGCAGGCGATCAGGATGACGACGATGACCTCGAGCCGCAGCGAGCGCTTGGTGTCGATGATGTCGGCGAGCGTGGTCGCCGTCTCGGCGATCACCGCGAGCTTGCGGTTGAGGGTTTCCTCCCGCTCCTTCAGCTCATACTCGTCCTCGAGCCGCGCATAGAGCCGCTCCAGATCGGGCCGGTCCCACAATACGTCCGGCTTCTCACCGACCGCCACGCGGCCGGAGACCCGGTGCTGCACCAGCAGCGCCTCGCCGAGCAGCTTGAGCATCGCCACCCGGCTCTTCGAGGTTCGCCCCAGCATCGCCAGCTCGCGCGCGAACGGCTCGATGGTGTCGAACACGTTGGCGATCTCGCGCTCGCTGCGGCCGAGCACGACGCTTTTCGCCAGCGCATCGGCGACGATGAGCAGTCGCTCCAGCGACAATTCCTTGACCAGGACCGGGCCGCCGACCGGGATCGGCTCGTCGGATTCGCGCGCGACCTGGACCTTCGCCGTCTCTTCCTCGTGCGGCGCGATCGGGCCGAACAGCCGCGCGCTCAGCCGGTCGAGGAAGTTGATCTCCTCGGCCACCGACAGGCCGATGAAGACGACGACGCCGTAGCGGAAGACCACGGCGACTCCCGTCTCGCCGATGCGGACCGCCAGCGGCGTCGCCGACAGCACCTGGCCTTCGAAGCCGGCGGTATTGATGCGGTCCGCGATCTGGAGCGCGCGGGCGGCGAGTTGTGGAACGGGTGAGGTGTCGGCCATGATGGCGAAAGGCTAGCACGTCATTGCCGATGGAACGATAACGCGGCGCAATCCGTCTGGCGACACGTCCGCTGCCGAATATCGTTGCGTGAACCCGCTTGACAGGAATGAACGTAGCTCCTCATTGGACGCGCACCCCGGACGGATGCCTCTCGATGTCGAAGACCAGCACTGCGGACTACTATGCCTCGATTCCGGTGTTTCGCGGCTTTGCGCGCCTGATGGAGCCGCAGCTCTACCAGCCGGTGCCGGATGATTGGCTGATCGGCACGGCCGACATCGTCGAGTCGACCAAGGCGATCGCCGACAAGCGCTACAAGGCGGTCAACATGGCCGGGGCGGCGGTCATCGCCGCAGTCACCAATGCCTTGGAGGGGCGCGAATTCCCGTTCGTGTTCGGCGGTGACGGCGCCAGCTTCGCCGTCAGCCCGGATGACGAAGCGGCCGCGCGCGAGGCCCTTGCCGCCACCGCGACCTGGGTCAGGGAGGATCTCGCTCTCGCGATGCGCGTCGCGCTGGTGCCGGTGAGCGCCATCCGCGCGCAGGGGCTCGACGTCCGCGTGGCGCGCTACGGTCCATCGGCCAATCTGTCCTACGCGATGTTCGCAGGCGGCGGATTGGGCTGGGCCGAAGCTGCGATGAAGCGGGGCGAGTTCGCGATTCCCCCGGCGCCGTCCGGTGCGCAGCCCGATCTGTCCGGACTCTCGTGCCGCTTCGAGGAGATTCCGGCGGCGCGTGGGGTCATTCTGTCGGTGCTGGTGCTGCCGGCCCCGGGCGCGGATGCGCAGGCCTATCGCAAGGTGATCGAGGAGATCATCACGCTCACCGAGCGCAGCCCCGATGCCGGGCGGCCGGTGCCAGCCGGCGCGCCGGCGTTGCGATGGCCGCCGCAGGGATTTGGCTACGAGGTCCGCGCCGCGCGCGGACCGCTGTTTTCGCGCTGGGCCCGCGTGCTCGGACGTACGTTGTTCGTCTATGCCGTGATGCGGTTCAACATCAGCATTGGCGGCTTCGTGCCGGATCTCTACAAGCAGCAGGTGGTCGAGAATTCCGACTTCCGCAAATATGACGATGCGCTGCGCATGATCCTCGACTGCACCGACGAGCTCGCGCAGGAGCTGGAGCGCCGGCTCGGCGCGGCGGCCTCGCGCGGCATCGTCCGCTACGGGCTGCATCGGCAGGATGCCGCGATGATGACCTGCTTCACGCCGTCCGCGATCCGGCCCGATCACGTCCACTTCATCGACGGCGCACGAGGCGGCTACGCGTCGGCTGCGACCGCGTTGAAGGCCGCGGTCGCCTGAGCGCGGATCAGCGTGAGCGGGTCCAAGTCTCGCCGCCGCACAGCGATCCGACGCAGCCTTCCACCTTCAGCGTATCCGGGCCGGAAACGGAGATGTGGCTGGTGTAGCTCTGGCCGTCATCGGCGTTGTAGATCTTGCCGGACCATTTGTTCGGCCCCTCCGGGTGAACGCCTTCGAACAGTTGCAGCCCGATGATCGGGCGGTTGGCCAGCGAGCGATTCGGATTCTTGTTGTCGACGGCCGGCTTGCCGGTGTCGGTGTCCATCGGCTCCTTCAGCCACACGACGGTGCCGCAGAGATTGGCGCCGCATTTGGCGACCTTGATCCTGGCGTCGCCCGCCTGGGTCAGCCAGGTGCCGGTCGGATCATCGGCGGCCAAAGCGGGCTGCGCCATCACGACGGTCGCCAGCGCAAGACCAGCCAAACGCAATTTCCAAATCATCTTACCCCCCGTTGAAGCCGCGTTTCCATAACAGCAAACGGCGCAGTTGCAATCGTCGAGGTGCGGTTGTCCAAGGCATGATCATCACGATCAGGTGCATTGCCGACGGGCCGTCTCAATCCGTTGTTCGATTGTCTCATGGCATGTGCCGGGAAATGGTTTTGACTGCCGCAACAAACTCCGCTGTCGTCCCGGCCCTTGAGCCGGGACCCATACCCCCAGGGAGCGGTTTGAGGCACGCCGGCCATTGGCTTTTCGCATCTCACGTCCGCCGCGGCGTATGGGTCCCGGATCGGCGCCATGCTGCGCTGGCGCGCGTCACGGCTTGTCCGGGACGACGACGGCGGGTGAGGCGGTTTCACGGTTCAAACAGCGATGGACATAGCTTTGCAGTCTCGCGGCCCTTCACGCCCGAGGTCTGCGATCATCGTGGCCCTTGCAAAAATGCAGAGGGCGCAGGGAATGCCGGGTGAAGGCCTCACCCATGGCCCGCCTGCGAAAAAAATGCAGGCGGCAGGTACCACAGGCAAAGCCGATTCAACCGGCATTCCCTGCGCGACGGTCTTCACGCTTATACGCAGTCTCCCTGGTGCGCCGGGCTTGTTGGCCACCATCCCTAGCGCCATGCGCTCGCATTGCGCCAGGTTGATACCAGCATCGGGGTATCAGGACGCTGCGACTTCACGTCCGCAAGCTGCCGTTCGTCCGCACGCCGATAAGCATGCTGCGGCAGCAACGCGGCCATCGCATCCCCACCTCGCGTGTCGTGACGATCGCGCGCAACGCCCCTCTGCGGTGAGGCGGGATGCCGGGATACAATCATGATTTCTTAAAAAACGCAAGATGATTATTTTTTTCGGAAGACTGCCATGTGCTCCCGCTGTCGTCCCGGCCTTGAGCCGGGACCCATACTCCGCAGCGGACATCATGGGCAAAGCGCCAATGACCAGCGTGCCTCAAATATCTCCCTGCGGGTATGGTCCCGGATCTGCGCGCGCGTGCCGCGCGCTTGTCCGGGACGACAGGGGAGAGCGGCCTCACCACGGCAGACCGCAGAGGTCGATGGTGCCGCGCGTCGGCGCGGTGCGCTTGACGTCGTGGACGAGCGCAGACAGCGTGTCGAAGCGGATGCGGCCCTGCTCGGGCTGCTCGGCGTAGACGTCGCCGTCGAACGGAATGAAGCCGCGTGCCGTATAGAAGGGGATGCGATCCGCCGCGCAGAACAGGACGGCGTAGTTGATCGAGTCCTCGTGCCGCAGGGTCTGGATCGCCGCGTTCAGTCCCACCGTGGCGAGACCGCGGTTGCGCATGTCGGCGCGCGTCAAAACGCCGCCGATGCCGCCGACATTGACGTTCTGACCGTTCCATTTCACGAGTCGGCGATAGATGCCGACATGGCTGAGCACCTCGCCGCTCTCGTCCTGCACCAGCACCCGCAGGTCGGCATGCGCAAATGTGATACCTGCCCACGGTAATCCGGCGACCACCTCCGGCGGCCAAACCGCGTCGTAAAGCGGCTTGACCTGCGGCCAGGCGGCGTCACCATTCAATACGTCGATCTCGATGCTCATCAAAGCGGCTCGCTTTTTCCAAATTCACGGTGTTTTACGGTGTCGGAACCTTCTATAAGAAGGTCCCGTTAAATCCCGTCTTCCACAAGTTGCGGAACCGCCCCCATGACCTTTACGCTTCCCCCCCTGCCTTACGCCTATGAAGCCCTCGGACCCTACATGTCCAAGGAGACGCTCGAGTACCATCACGACAAGCATCATCAGGCCTATGTGACCAACGGCAACAATGCGATCAAGGGGACCGAATTCGAAGGCAAGTCCCTCGAGGAGATCGTCAAGGGCTCGTTCGGCAAGAACCCCGCGGTGTTCAACAATGCCGGCCAGCACTTCAACCACATCCATTTCTGGTCGTGGATGAAGCCGAACGGCGGCGGCTCCAAGCTGCCTGGCCGGCTCGAGAAGAAGATCGACGAGGATCTCGGCGGCTTCGAGAAATTCAAGGCCGACTTCGCGGCCGCCGGCGTCGGCCAGTTCGGCTCGGGCTGGTGCTGGCTCTCGGTCAAGAACGGCAAGCTCGAAATCTCCAAGACGCCGAACGGCGAGAACCCGCTGGTGCACGGCGCGACCCCGATCCTCGGCTGCGACGTCTGGGAACACTCCTACTACATCGACTATCGCAACCGTCGTCCCGACTATCTGAAGGCGTTCGTCGACAGCCTGATCAACTGGGATTACGTCGACGAACTCTACGGCAAGGCGATCTGATTCCTGGCATGCGAGGTGCGGGCGGCGGCTTCGGCTCGCCGCCCTTTTTCATGGCAAGGGCTTTTGACGAGGGCTCTCCTTGCAAGAGTGGCGCCCTTGCGGCAAAAGTTTTGCTCCATTCGCGACGAGGGCAGGGCATCCCTTCTCTCGATGCGGTCTGCAGGTAAGGTCCCGTGAATCAGCTGGTCGGATTTTTTCTCGTCTTCTTCGGCGGCGGCTGCGGCGCCTCGCTACGGCACGCGATCAACATGGCCAGCGCCAGGGCATTCGGGACGGACTTCCCGTACGGCACCTTCATCATCAATATTACTGGCTCCACCGTGATGGGCCTGATCGCCGGCTACCTCGCCTTCAAGGGCGAAGCGACCCAGCATTGGCGGCTGTTCCTGATGACCGGCATCCTCGGCGGCTACACCACGTTCTCGGCGTTCTCGCTCGACACCGCGCTGCTCTATGAGCGCGGCGCGCTTGGGCTGGCCGCACTGTATGTGCTCGGCTCGGTCGGCATCTCCATCGCCGGCCTGTTCGGCGGCCTCGCTCTGATGCGGTATCTGAGCTGACGGATCGGCGGACAGGGCGAGGCACGATCTCTCATCCGTCATTGCGAGCGCAGCGCGCTGCGCTCGCAATGACGGATGAGGCGATGACCTTCGGCCTCAGAAACACCGCCCAGCCGGCCGGTGGACAGGGGTGATGTTATAATGTAACATCATGACGAAATGACGCAGCCTGCCCTCCATAGCCACGGCCATTCCCATGCCCACGGGCATGGCCACAGCCATGCCCACAGCCACGGTCCCGCGGCGCCGCATCCGGCGCAGCCGGCGCCGTGGTCGATCCTGCGCATGCCGGTGACCACCCGGCTCGGCGCGGCGCTGGCGGCGAGCGCGGTGCTCTGGCTGATCGTCTGGCTGGCGATGCGGTGATGACGGCCATGGTCCAGCTGCAATTCCGCGACGTGACTCTGGGCTACGACCGCCACCCCGCCGTGCATCACCTCACCGGTGAGGTCGCGACGGGCGCGCTGCTCGCCGTGGTCGGCCCCAACGGCGCCGGCAAGTCGACCCTGTTCCGCGGCATCGTCGGCCTGTTGAAGCCGCTCGCCGGCACCATCGCCGCGGCCGGCCTGAAGCCGCGCGAAATCGCTTATCTGCCGCAGATCGCCGATATCGACCGCTCCTTCCCGATCTCGGTGTTCGATTTCGTCAGCACCGGACTGTGGCGCAGCACCGGCATGTTCGGCGGCATCGGCGCGGCCGCGCGCGAGAAGATCGCGCAGGCGATCGCGGCCGTCGGCCTCACCGGATTCGAGGGCCGCGGAATCGGCACGTTGTCGGGCGGCCAGATGCAGCGCATGCTGTTCGCGCGCGTGCTGCTGCAGGATGCCCGCGTGATCGTGCTCGACGAGCCGTTCAATGCGATGGACACGAAGACCTCGGCCGACCTGTTGCAACTGATCGAGCACTGGCATGGCGAGCGGCGCACCGTGCTGGCGGCGCTGCACGACATGGAGATGGTGCGCGCGCATTTCCCGCAGACCCTGCTGCTGGCGCGCGAGGCCGTGGCCTGGGGACCGACGGCGGAGGTGCTGACCGCCGATAACCTGTCACAGGCGCGTCGGATGTGCGAGGCGTTCGACGATGCCGCCGCGCCCTGCGTGCCCGCGCAAGCCTCCAAGGCGGCATGATGCTGCGCGAGGTGCTGTTCGCTCCGTTCTCGGATTTCGAGTTCATGCGCCGCGCGCTCGCCGCGGTCATCGCGCTGTCGCTCGGCTCCGGGCCGATCGGCGTCTTCCTGATGCTCAGGCGCATGAGCCTGGTCGGCGACGCCATGGCACATGCGATTCTTCCCGGCGCGGCGATCGGTTTCCTGCTATCGGGGCTCAATTTGTTCGCGATGACGACCGGCGGCCTGATCGCCGGCTTCGCCGTGGCGCTGCTATCGGGCCTCGTGTCGCGCTCGACCGGGCTGAAGGAGGACGCGTCGCTCGCGACCTTCTATCTGGCGTCACTCGCGATCGGCGTCACCATCGTCTCGGTCAAGGGCACCAACGTCGATCTCTTGCACGTGCTGTTCGGCAACATCCTAGCGATGGACGACCCGACTTTGCTGATGGTCGCGACCAACGCCACCATCACGCTCGTCGTGCTCGCCGTGATCTACCGCCCGCTGGTGGTGGAGAGCGTCGATCCCTTGTTCCTGCGCACCGTGAGCCGCGCCGGTGCGCCGGCGCATCTGATCTTCCTCGGCCTGATCGTGGTCAATCTGGTCAATGGATTCCAGGCGCTGGGCACCTTGCTCGCGGTCGGCCTGATGATCCTGCCGGCGGGGATCGCCCGGTTCTGGTCGCGCGACGTCACGCCGATGATCTGCATCGCGGTCGCCTCTGCGATCGTCTCCGGCTATGTCGGTCTGGTGCTGTCGTTCCAGACCCGCATTCCCTCAGGGCCTGCGATCATCCTGGTCGCGTCCTTGCTCTATCTCGGCTCGGTACTGTTCGGACGCGTCGGCGGCGTGCTTCCGCAACTGTTTCCGGGGCGCCATCTCGAAGCTTGAAGTCGATGCCCATGAAACGCCTGCTGTCCGCGCTGAGCCTGCTCTTCGGCCTTGTTCTGATCGTCCCCGCATCGGCCGAGACCCGGCTGAACGTCGTCACCAGCTTCTCGATCCTCGCCGATTTCGTCCGCCAGGTCGGCGGTGACAAGGTCAATGTCGCCTCGCTGGTCGGGCCGGACAGCGACGTGCACGTCTACACGCCGACGCCGCATGATGCGAAGGATGTCGGCGCCGCGCAGCTCCTGATCGTCAACGGCCTCGGGCTGGAGGGCTGGCTGCCGCGGCTGCAGCAGGCCTCCGGCAGCAAGGCGCCGATCGTCGTCGCCACCCGGGGCATCACCCCGCGCAAGCGCGGCTCGGATGCTGATCCGCACGCCTGGCAGTCGGTCGGCAACGCCAAGGCCTATGTGAAGAACATCCGCGATGCGCTGGTCGCGGCCGACCCCGCAGACGCGGAAGTCTTCAAGGCCAATGCGGAGCGCTATCTCGGCGAGCTCGATGCACTCGACCGCGAGGTCCGCGCCGAGATCGACAAGATCCCGGCCGAGCGGCGCAAGGTGATCTCGACCCATGACGCCTTCGGTTATTTCGCCGATGCCTATGGCGTCGCCTTCATCGCCCCGCTCGGCGTCTCCACCGAGACCGAGCCGTCGGCCCGCGACGTCGCCGAGATCATCCGCCAAGTGAAAAAAGCGGGGATTCCGGCCGTCTTCCTGGAGAATTTCAACGACGACCGGCTGGTCGGCCGGATCGCCGCCGAGACCGGCGCGAAGATTGGCGGGACGCTGTATTCCGACGCCCTGAGCGATGAAAAGGGCCCCGTTCCCACTTACATTGCCATGGTCAGGCACAATATAAGGGCCCTGACGAGCGCGCTGGTCCGTTAGGGTTTTCGAGCCCTCGCGGCGGTGCGCTTTTGAGCCATTTTCGACGCGATCTGAGGTTTTCGGAGTGAGCATGTCCGACGCGAGCAAGACACCAGTGACGGTCCTGACCGGCTATCTCGGGGCCGGCAAGACCACGCTTCTGAACCGCATCCTCTCGGAAGACCACGGCAAGAAATACGCCGTCATCGTCAACGAATTCGGCGAGATCGGCATCGACAACGACCTCATCGTCGGCGCCGATGAGGAAGTGTTCGAGATGAACAACGGCTGCATCTGCTGCACCGTGCGCGGCGATCTCGTGCGCATCATCTCCGGCCTGATGCGGCGCAAGGGCAAGTTCGACGCCATCATCGTCGAGACCACCGGGCTGGCCGATCCGGCGCCGGTGGCGCAGACCTTCTTCGTCGACGAGGACGTGCAGAAGAACGCGCGGCTCGACGCGGTCGTGACGGTGGCCGACGCGAAGTGGCTGTCGGACCGGCTCAAGGATGCGCCGGAGGCGAAGAACCAGATCGCGTTTGCCGACGTGATCGTGCTCAACAAGACCGATCTCGTCACCAAGCCGGAGCTCGCCGAGGTCGAGGCGCGCATCCGCGCCATCAACCCCTACGCAAAGCTGCATCGCACCGAGCGCTGCCAGATCGCGATCTCGGACGTGCTGGAGCGCGGCGCGTTCGATCTCGACCGCATTCTGGAGATCGAGCCGCAATTCCTCGAAGCGGGCGACGATCACGATCATCACCACCATGATCACGACCACGGCCATGATCACCATCATCATCACGATCACGGCCTGAAGCACTATCACGACGAGGAGATGCAGTCGCTGTCGCTGCGGTCCGACAAGCCGCTCGATCCGTCGAAGTTCATGCCGTGGCTGCAGAACCTGGTGCAGACCGAGGGCGGCAAGATCCTGCGCTCCAAGGGCATCCTGTCGTTTCAGGACGATGACGACCGCTACGTCTTCCAGGGCGTGCACATGATGCTCGAAGGCGATCACCAGCGGAAGTGGAAGCCCGACGAGGCGCGCCAGAGCCGCGTCGTCTTCATCGGCCGCGAGCTGCCGGAAGACGCTATCCGCGAAGGTTTCGAACGCTGCATCGTGACCTGATGACGTCGTTCGACCAGAGCGGCGAGGCCGCATCGATCGTGTCCGTCACCGACAAGGTGAAGCCGGTCTCGCTCGGCATGGCCGTCACGGCCGTGCACTATCTCGGCGATCGTGCCGCCTTCGTCGGCACCGAGGAGAGCGTCGCTGTCGTCGACGGCGACGGCGAGATCAGCAAGGTGGATGTCACCGGCGGCGGCATCCTGTCGGCGGTGTCGGACGGATCGCGGATCGTGATCGGCGGCGATGACGGCAAGGTTTCCTCGCTCGACAAGGCGGGCAGCGTCAGTGTGCTCGTGACCGATCCGAAGCGGCGCTGGATCGACAACGTCGCGCTTCATCCGGACGGTGCGATCGCCTGGTCGGTCGGCAAGACCGCGTTCGTGCGTCAGCCCAAGGGCGAGGAGAAGTCGCTCGAGGTGCCGTCGACCGCGGGCGGACTTGCGTTTGCGCCGAAGGGCCTCCGGCTCGCGATCGCGCATTACAACGGCGCGACCTTGTGGTTTCCCAACATGGCGGGCGAGCCGGAATTCCTCGGCTGGGCCGGCTCGCATCACGCCGTCACTTTCAGCCCGGACAACAAGTTCCTGGTCACCGCGATGCACGAGCCGGCGCTGCACGGCTGGCGCCTAGCTGACTCCAGGCACATGCGGATGACCGGCTACCCCTCGCGGGTGAAGTCGATGTCCTGGGGCAGCGGCGGCCGTTTCCTGGCGACCTCGGGTGCCGACATGGTCATCCTCTGGCCGTTCGTCGGCAAGGACGGCCCGATGGGCAAGGAGCCGGCGATGCTGGCGCCGATGAAGGCCAAGGTCACCGCTGTCGCTTGCCATCCCAGGCAGGACATCCTGGCCTGCGGCTACGAGGACGGCACCGTGCTGATGGTGCGGATGCAGGACGGCGCCGAGATCTTGGTGCGGCGGAATGAGACGCCGCCGATCGTGGCGCTGGGCTGGAATGCTGCGGGAACGTGGCTCGCGTTCTCAGACGAGAGCGGCGAGGCGGGACTGCTGCGGCTCTGATGGGCCACTGGGGCGCAGGCCCCATCGGGAACCTCGCGGCCTTCGGATTGTTGTTCCGCACATCACAGGATGCGGATGACAAGCCATGGCCTCGATCAATAGCAAACAGACGTTGCGCCGGGACATGCTGCTGGCAGCGGGCCTGTTCGTCCTGGGTGTGCTCGTGGCCGTCGTCTCGCTGACCGAGATCAAGGCCAATCATCTCGACCAGATCGCGCAGGCTGTGCCCTCAGCCTCGCCTGAGCCGTCCGCGACACCGGCCGAGTCCAAGCCCGGCGGCACCCGCCCGACCACGCCGGCGCCAGAGCCCGCGCGGCCCGATGTCGAAGCTCAGAAGGAAGGCGCCAAGCCAGCGCTGCCGCCAGCCCCGGCCGAGAAGATCGCGCCGACCATGGAGCGGAAGTAGCTGGAGAGGCCCAAACGCGGCCACAAATTCCGCTGTCGTCCCGGCGAACGCCGGGACCCATAACCCCAGGACGTCGTTCGAGGCAGGCTGTTAGCTCCATCTCCCGTCTCATACCCGCCGGGGAGTATGGGTCCCGGGTCGGCGCCACGACGGCGTTGCCGTCGTGGCTTGCCCGGGACGACAGTGGAGGTTTACCGCACCAGGATGTTGCGGAACTGCCAGGGATCCGACGTGTCGATATCCTCGGGGAACAGGCCCGGGCGATCGTTCAGCGGCGTCCAGTCGGTGTAGTAGCCCTTGACCGGGCCGAGATAGGGCGACTGGATCTCCAGGCAGCGGCGGAAGTCCATCTCGTCGGCTTCGACGATGCCGGCGGTCGGGTTTTCCAGCGCCCACACCATGCCGGCGAGCACCGCTGACGACACCTGCATGCCGGTCGCGTTCTGGTACGGCGCGATGCGGCGGGTCTCCTCGATCGAGAGCTGCGAACCGTACCAATAGGCGTTCTTGCCGTGGCCGTAGAGCAGCACGCCGAGCTCGTCGATGCCGTCGACGATCTCGTTCTCGTCGAGGATGTGCCACTTCCCCTGCATCTTGCCGGTGGCGCCGAAGATCTCGTGCAGCGACAGCACGGCGTCATTGGCCGGGTGATAGGCGTAGTGGCAGGTCGGGCGATAGACGACCTTGTCGCCGTCGCGCACGGTGTAGTAGTCGGCGATCGAGATCGATTCGTTGTGGGTCACCAGGAAGCCGTATTGCGCGCCCGGCGTCGGACACCACGAGCGCACGCGGGTGTTGGCGCCCGGCTGCAGCAGATAGATCGCGGCGCCGCAGCCCTCGGTGTGGCGGCGGCCGTTCTCCGGCATCCATGTCTCGTGCGTGCCCCAGCCGAGCTCGGCCGGCTGCATGCCCTCCGAGACGAAGCCCTCGACCGACCAGGTGTTGACGAACACGTCCATCGGCTTCGGATTCCTGGAGCGCTGGGTGTCACGCTCGGCGATGTGGACGCCCTTGACGCCGAGTTTCTGCATCAGCTGCGCCCAGCCCTCGCGGCTCTTCGGCTCGACGATCTCGGTCTTGGTGTCCTTGGCGATGTCGAGCAGCGCCTGCTTGACGAACCAGGAGACCATGCCGGGATTGGCGCCGCAGGTGGAGACGGCGGTGGTGCCGCCCGGGTTCTTGCGCCGGGCGGCGAGCAGCGTCTCGCGCAGCGCGTAGTTGGAGCGCTGCTCGACTCCCATCTGCTTGTCGAAATAGAAGCCGGCCCACGGCTCGACGACGGTGTCGATGTAGAGCGCACCGATCTCCCGGCACATCGTCATGAGGTCGACCGAGGAGGTGTCGACCGACAGGTTGACGCAGAAGCCCTGGCCGCCGCCTTCGGTGAGCAGCGGCACCAGCAGATCGCGGTAGTTGTCGCGGGTCACGCCCTGCTGGATGAAGCGGACGCCATGCTTCTTCGCCAGCGCGCCGTCGTCATGCGGATCGATGATGACGAAGCGGCTCTTGTCGTAGTCGAAATGGCGTTCGATCAGGGGCAGGGTGCCCTTGCCGATCGAGCCGAAGCCAATCATCACGATGGGGCCGGTGATCTTCGCGTGGATCTGCGAGCTCATGAATGGTTCTCCGCGAAAGGTGCGTGGGATGGATGGATTCAGGCGGCGCGCCGCCTTCAGACGCTGCGCCGCTTTTAGGTGCTGCGCCGCTTGGCCGTGACCTCGATCTCGACCTTCATCTCGGGCTTGAGCAGGCCTGCGACGACCACCATCGTGGCTGCCGGACGGATGTCGCCGAGCACGTCGCCGCAGACCGCGAAATGGGCATCCGCGTCGTTGACGTCGGTGAGGTAGTAGGTCGCGCGGACGATATCGGCCATCTCGAAGCCGCCCTCCTGCAGGGCGGCGGCGATGGTCTTGAAGCAGTTGCGTGACTGGCTCGTGACATCGGCCGGCATCGTCATGGTGGTGTAGTCGTAGCCGGTGGTGCCGGCGACGAAGGCGAAGTCGCCATCGACGACGGCGCGGCTGTAGCCGAAGCTCTTCTCGAACGGTGATCCGGTAGAGATCAGACGGCGGGACATGGCGGACCTCGTGGTGGGATTTTCGGGGGTTAAAGAGCTTTTGCTGCACCTGCGCAACCCCTGAGGGGCTGCTGCGGCGTCCGTTGCCGAAATGCCTAACGCAGGCGGGTGACGTCAGGTCCGGCGGGCGGCGTGCTGCTCCAGCGCCGCGCCACGATGTCGCGGACGATCATGATCCCGAGCAGGATCAGCAGGAGCGTCGGCAGCAATGTCCGCCGCCGCGGTGCGTGCCCGTCGCGGGCGGTTACGCCGCGCATGATACCAGCCGCTCCTTGCGGCTGCGGCGGGCCTTCCGCTCCCGGGCGCCAGTTGCGAGGATCGGGCCTGCGGCGCCATCGAGCGCGCCGTCGACCAGCTCGAGGCCGAGCAGGCGCGCGCGTTCGAACGCGCCGGGCAGCTCCAGCTCGGCCGTCTTCTCAACCGAGAAGCCGAAGCGGGCGTAGTAGGGCGCATCGCCGAGCAGGATCACCGCGCCATGGCCGCGCGACGCCGCGATCATCAGCGCGGCATTCATCAGCGCAGCGCCGACGCCGAGGCTGCGCGCCTCCGCCGCGACCGCCAGCGGCCCGAGCATCAGGGCGTCGCGTCCGCCGGCGCTGACGTGCCACAACCGCAGCGTTCCCACCAGCGCGCCGCCGCGCACCGCCGACAAAGCGAGGCCCGCGGCGGGCGCGCGTCCGTCGCGCAGGCGCTGGCAGGTGCGCTCATGGCGGTTGTCGCCAAAGCAGGCATCGAGCAGCGTCTCGCGCGCCGCGACGTCGGAGGCTCGTTCGCTGCGGATCGCGAACGAAGCGGCAGTCCGATGGGGCGCAGTGGTAACGGAGCGAAAAGCGGTCATGGCACGTCAGTCCCCGGCCTGCGCCGCGAGCCACCGCCCGCGCGCAAACACGTGATGTCAGGTTGAAGGTGACGGTCTATCGCTCCCTCCCCCGCTTGCGGGGGAGGGTCGGGGTGGGGGCAGCCCCACCCGAAGCTTCGCGTCGTCTCACCCGCAAGCGGGTGGCGAAGCAAGCCGGATCAGATGTGATAGGTCTTCAGCGGGGGGATGCCGTTGAAGGCCACCGACGCGTAGGTCGACGTATAGGCCCCGGTCCCCTCGATCAGCACCTTGTCGCCGATCGAGAGCGTCACCGGCAGCGGATACGGCAGCTTCTCGTACATCACGTCGGCCGAATCGCAGGTCGGGCCGGCGAGCACGCACGGGGTCATCTCCGCGCCCTCATGCGGGGTGCGGATGGCGTAGCGGATCGACTCGTCCATCGTCTCGGCGAGACCGCCGAACTTGCCGATGTCGAGATAGACCCAGCGCAGCTCGTCCTCGTCGCTCTTCTTCGAGATCAGCACCACTTCCGACTCGATGATCCCGGCATTGCCGACCATGCCGCGGCCCGGCTCGATGATCGTCTCCGGGATCTGGTTGCCGAAATGCTTGCGCAGCGCACGGAAGATCGAGCGGCCGTACTGCACGACCGGCGGCACGTCCTTCAGGTACTTGGTCGGGAAGCCCCCGCCCATGTTCACCATGGTCAGGTTGATGCCGCGCTCGGCGCAGTCGCGGAACACCGTCGAGGCCATCGCCAGCGCGCGGTCCCACGCCTTCACCTTGCGCTGCTGCGAGCCGACATGGAACGAGATGCCGCACGGCTCCAGGCCGAGCCGCTTGGCCAGGTCCAGCACGTCGACCGCCATCTCCGGATCACAGCCGAACTTGCGCGACAGCGGCCACTCGGCGCCGGCGCAATCGTACAGGATGCGGCAGAACACCTTGGCGCCGGGCGCTGCGCGCGCGATCTTCTCGACCTCGGCGGCGCAGTCGACCGCGAACAGGCGGATGCCGAGCGCATAGGCGCGCGCGATGTCCCGCTCCTTCTTGATCGTGTTGCCATAGGAGATGCGGTCCGGCGTCGCACCGGCGGCCAGCGCCATCTCGATCTCGGCGACGGTCGCCGTGTCGAACGACGAGCCCAGCGAGGCGAGCAGCGACAGCACTTCCGGCGCCGGGTTGGCCTTGACCGCATAGAACACGCGGCTGTCCGGCAGCGCCTTGGCGAAGCTCATGTAGTTGTCGCGCACGATCTCGAGGTCGACGACGAGGCAGGGCTCGTGGTCCAGACCTTCCTCGCGGCGGTTGCGCAGGAATTCCCGGATACGTTCGGTCATAGCACCCTCCAAACGGTCCCAGCGACGAGACCCGTTCAAAATGATCCCGACACGGGTGCCTTGGCGTTGCCGCCCGATGGAAAGGCGACAAAACCTCGAACCCGTAGCCGAATTGTGCTGCCGTGGATTGGTTGGGAATTTCCCGCCCGCACACCTGGCAATGAAGGACAAGCCTTTTCAGTAGCCCGCGCCGGCTTTGGACTGCCGGTAGAGACCAAAAAAGCCCGATCCGTCGTTGCTTTAAGTCGCGTCCCCCGTTGAGAGCGGGGTGCGCCGGTTCGCCTCCGGCTGCCAGTCACGGTTGCAAAAGATGGGGTGACCTTCAGCGGCATCTCTTGAGAGAGATGCTGGGCTCTGGAGCATGGCGATCTCGATCATGGTGATCTTGATCGCAACGATCCGAGGGCCCCTCGGTTCCTCATCCCTTGGCGGCTGTCCGGCCTCTTGTCCGGATACCTACCGACTGACACACGACCACAGGCACGTGCGAAATTGGGCAGAAGCGGAAATAAGCGTTTTGAATTTCGTTCGCAAGGAATTTTTGGGCGCCGGGAAAGATTTCCCTAATCTGTGCTTACGCGACACACATGCTGCGCAGATGTCTGAACGAACGTTAAGCGAGCTTAAAGTTTCGTAACGCGTTCACCCTTGCAGGACAGTGTTTTCGCGTGACTCACGCGCGCTTGGTGAACGGCTCGATGCGCTGCGCGCCACGGATGAAGCCGATCATCACGAACACGCCGATCGCGAACAGCACGGCCTGAACGATGTGCGCGCCGCCATCGCCGAGCCCGAACAGAATCGCGAGCGCCCAGCCGCCGGCGAAGGCCGCACCGAACACTTCGGCACCGATCAGGATCGCCGCCGAGATGACGGTGATCACGGTCGGCCAGGCGATCTGGCGGCCGGCTTTGGAGGTGGTCTCTGCGTTCATGGTCCAGGGTCCTGTTGCGGGCCGCAATCTCTCCGAAAAGGCCCGGCCCTTCAAGGGGAAATGACCCAAAAAGAGCCGGCTCCGTGGTATGAGGGGCGCATCGAACTTCCGGGAGAGGACGGACCCCAGCCGATGTCAGACACCACCGCTGTGATCGACGCCCAGACCAATCCGCTGCTCGTGGCCTGGGAGACCCCGCACCAGACACCGCCCTTCGACGCGATCAAACCCGAGCACTTCCTGCCGGCCTTCGAGCGCGCCTTCGCCGACCACGCCGCCGAAATCACCGCGATTACCCATGATCCGGCCGAGCCGGACTTCGCCAACACCATCACGGCGCTGGAGCGGTCGGGCAAGCTGCTGTCGAAGGTCGCGGCGGTGTTCTACGATCTGGTGTCGGCGCATTCCAACCCGGCGATTCTGGAGATCGACAAGGACGTGTCGCTGCGGATGGCGCGGCACTGGAACCCGATCATGATGAATGCCGTGCTGTTTGGCCGCATCGCGCTGCTCTACGACAACCGCAAGGACCTCAAGCTCACCGGTGAGGAGCAGCGGCTCCTGGAGCGCACCTACACCCGCTTCCGCCGTGCCGGCGCCGGCCTCTCGGACGATGACAAGGTGCGGATGGCCGAGATCAACGAGAAGCTCGCCCAGCTCGGCACCACCTTCAGCCACCATGTGCTCGGCGACGAGCAGGACTGGTACCTCGAGCTCGGCGAGGACGACCGTGCCGGCCTGTCCGAGAGCTTCGTGGCTGCCGCCAAGGCAGCGGCGGACGAGCGCGGCATGCCCGGAAAGGCGATCGTGAACCTGTCACGCTCCTCGGTCGAGCCGTTCCTGCAGAGCTCTGCCCGCCGCGACCTGCGCGAGAAGGTGTTCAAGGCCTTCACCGCGCGCGGCGACAATGGCAACGTCAACGACAACAACGCCGTCATCGGCGAGATCCTGTCCTTGCGCGAGCAGGCCGCCAAGATCATGGGCTTTCCGAACTTCGCCGCCTATCGCCTCGAGGATTCCATGGCGAAGACGCCGGAGGCCGTGCGCGGGCTGCTGGAGCGCGTCTGGAAGCCGGCGCGCGCCAAGGCGCTGGCCGACCGCGATCAGCTGCAGGAGATGATCACGGCGGAGGGCGGCAACTTCAAGCTCGCGGCTTGGGACTGGCGCTATTACGCCGAGAAGCTGCGCCAGGCGAAGGCCAACTTCGACGACGCGGCGATCAAGCCGTATCTTTCGCTCGACAACATGATCGCAGCCGCCTTCGACTGCGCCACGCGGCTGTTCGGCATCACCTTCGCCGAGCGCAAGGACATCCCAGTCTGGCATCCGGACGTCCGGGTCTGGGAGATCAAGGACGCGCAAGGCCGCCACAAGGCGCTGTTCTATGGCGACTACTTTGCCCGCTCGTCGAAGCGCTCCGGCGCCTGGATGACCTCGCTGCGCGACCAGCAGAAGCTCGATGGCGACACCGCGCCCTTGATCATCAACGTCTGCAACTTCGCCAAGGGGGCCGACGGCCAGCCGTCGCTGCTGTCGCCGGACGATGCCCGCACCTTGTTCCACGAGTTCGGCCACGGCCTGCACGGCATCCTGTCCAACGTGACCTATCCCTCGCTATCGGGCACTGCGGTTTTCACCGATTTCGTCGAGCTGCCGTCGCAGCTCTACGAGCACTGGCAGGAGCGTCCCGAGGTGCTGCAGACCTTCGCGCGCCACTACCAGACGGGCGAGCCGCTGCCGCAGGACCTGCTCGAGCGCTTCCTGGCCGCGCGCCGCTTCAACCAGGGCTTTGCCACCGTCGAGTTCGTGTCCTCGGCGCTGATCGATCTCGAATTCCACACCCAGCCGGCGGCGGCGTCGAAGGACGTGCGTGCGTTCGAGCGGGCGGAGATGGAGAAGATCGGCATGCCGCCCGAAATCGCGCTGCGCCACAGGCCGACTCAATTCGGCCATATCTTCTCGGGAGACCATTATGCGGCGGGCTATTACAGCTACATGTGGTCGGAGGTGATGGATGCGGATGCCTTCGGCGCCTTCGAGGAAGCCGGCAACATCTTCGATCCGACGGTCGCCAAGCGGCTCCACGACAATGTCTACGCCTCGGGCGGCTCGCTCGATCCGGAAGCGGCCTACATCGCCTTCCGCGGCCGCGAGCCCGAGCCCGACGCGCTGCTGCGCCGGCGCGGTCTGCTCGACGTTGCCAAGGCGGCTTGAGGTGAAGAGGATGGCACTGGTCCGGTTCGTCCTCGCTGCGCTGACGCTCGTATTCGGCGCGAGCGCGGCGAACGCCCACCCGCATGTCTGGGTCACCGCGACCAGCGAGCTGCTCTATGCGGCCGATGGCTCGGTGACCGGCGTGCGCCACGCCTGGACCTTCGACGACATGTTCGCGACCTACGCGCTGCAGGGCCTCGAGACCAAGCAGAAGGGCGTCTACACCCGCGAGGAGCTGGCGCCGCTGGCGCAGACCAACGCCGAGTCGCTGAAGGAATATGCCTACTTCACCTTCCTCAAGGCCGACGGGCGCAAGCAGAAGCTCGAGGACCCCGTCGACTATTACCTCGAATACAAGGACACCAAGCTGACCCTGCACTTCACCCTGCCGCTGAAGGCGCCGGTGAAGACGAAGCAGCTCCAGGTCGAGGTCTACGATCCCAGCTATTTCATCGATTTCCAGATGGCGGAGAAGGATCCCGTCACGCTGGTCAGCGCTCCCTCGGGCTGCAAGTTCGGCCTGGTGAGACCGAGCGACGGCGGATCCGTCGCGCAGACCATGAACGAACAGACATTCCTGAGCGGCGGGGCGAACGCCAATTTCGGAATGAACTTCGCCAACAAGATCTCAGTGGAATGTCCATGACGCCTCGCCCCAGCTCCGCTCGACCGCTCCTGACCTGCGTCGCGATCCTCGTTGCGCTCATTTCCGCGCTCTTGGCCGCCGACGCCGCCTCGCATGCGCTGCTCGCCAAGCCGCCGTTCGGCGCACCGGCCGAGCCACAGGTCGGCGGCATCGTCGGCTGGCTGCTCGCCAAGCAGTCGGAGTTCTACCGCCAGATGTCGGGGGCGATCCGCTCGGCCAAGCAAGATGGCTCGGCGGTGTGGTGGCTGCTCGCGATCTCGTTTGCCTACGGCATCTTTCATGCTGCGGGCCCCGGCCACGGCAAGGCGGTGATCGCGTCCTATCTCGTCGCCAACCAGGAAACGGCGAAGCGCGGCATCGTGCTGTCGTTCGCCTCGGGCCTGATGCAGGCGCTGGTCGCGGTCGTCATCGTCGGCATCGGTGCGGTGGTGCTCAATGCCACCGCGGCCACGATGTGCAGCGCCGAAAAGGTGGTGGAGATCGCGAGCTACGGCCTGATCGCGCTGCTCGGCGCGCGCCTGGTCTGGGTCAAGGGCGCGGCGTTCCTGCGCACCTGGCAGCCGGCGGCGCCGGCTCTGGCGCTGGCCGGTGCGCCCGCGGCTGCCGTGGCGCCGTCAGCCCATGATCATGGCCACGCGCATGATCACCAGCATCGTGAGCATCACGGTCACGGTCACGATCACCATCATGACCACGACCACCACGGCCACGATCATCATCACCACGATCATGCGCATGCGGCGGCTCATGCCCACCACGATCACGTCCATGGCGATGATTGCGGTTGCGGCCATTCCCACGGGCCCGCGCCGAGCGAGCTCGCCGGTCCCGGCGGCTGGCAGCGCGGCTTTCAGGCGATCTTCGCCGCCGGCATCCGCCCGTGCTCGGGCGCGATCCTTGTTCTGGTGTTCGCCCTGGCCCAGGGCATGTTCTGGGCCGGCGTCGCCGCGACCTTCGTGATGGGCATGGGCACGGCGGTGACCGTCGCGACCATCGCTGTGCTCGCCGTCGCCGCCAAGGACGTCGCCCGCCGGCTCAGCGCCGGCCGCGAGGGCGGCGGCGCCCTGATCATGCGCGGCCTGGAATTCGGCGCCGCCGGTCTGGTACTGCTGTTCGGCGCGGGCTTGTTGCTGGGCTACATCGCGGCGGAACGCACGACCTGCTTCTGATCGGCGCGGGCTCCGCTCCTGGCCACGCCTTGGTCACTGCGTGCTGGATGCCCCGCATGCGCGAGGCATGACAGCGATGACGGTTGGCCGCGATCGCGCAGCAACAATTGTGTCGTCCCGGGCGAGCCACGAGCGCGCGATAGCGCGGTCGTGGCGCCGACTCGGGACCCATACCTTCCGCCGCGAGTTTTGATAGGCGATTGGAGGTAGTCCCCAGGGCAGAAGCCCACCTCGGCATTGTCAAAGGCCATAGAAGCCAGCGCCTGTTCGACACACGCCCCACGCGAGGGTCTGCTTTAAGTCAATTCGGCTCCGGCGCGGAAGCCGGCGCAAAGCGTGCGCACGACGTTGCGGGCCATTTTTTCGCTCGGCAGATTGGCCGCGACGGCGGCTGCCACATGAGCGGGGTGGACAAACACGGTGACTGCGTCGCGCACAACGCCCGCGGCAGCCTCGATATCATCAACTCGAATCTCGCGGCGCTTCTTTGCATCAGCCAGAATGCGGGCGATAAGAGCAGTCATTGCTCGTGAGTAAGCGGCGATGATGTCCGGCCGCTCGTCCACAATTCGGCGGTATAGGCCGTAAACCTCGGCATCCGCAGTGAACCGCTCCCGCTTGCGGGCATGCAGCGCGAGCACCATGCCCTCCAGACGCTCCGCGAAAGGTCCTTCCGCCTCGACGAAGCGGCTTGCCATCTCCTCCTCATCACGCATCGCCTCGACGACCAGGGCATCGAAAATGTCCGCCTTGGAGCGGAAGTGGCGATAGATCGTCGTGTGCGAAGTGCCGAGAGCGCGGGCGATGTCGACCACGTTGGTCTTGGCCTCACCATGGCGGCGCACTTGGGCGCGCGCGGTGTCGAGGATCTGCGCCCGAAACGAAGTTTCCTCGGTAGGAGAAGGGGTTGCGGGCATGGATGTCTTCGATTCCATCGTTCAGAAAGGATACTAGAACTCTCCGGTTCATGCAAACGAACATAATATGAAATATGTTCGTTGACTTTTGAACGGGGCGGCCACAAGGTTGGGTCATCCAGCTCAAGGAGGTTCGCCATGACTGCTCCCGCCACGCCATCCGACCAGCGCCGCGTCGCTCTCGTGACTGGTGGCTCCGGCTTTGTTGGCGGCCGCCTGATTACGCATCTCCTCGTGGGGGGATGGCAGGTGCGGGCGCTGGCCCGAAGCGCGGAGAGCGAGGCGCAAGTCAAGACACTCGGAGCAACGCCCGTACGCGGCGAACTCAACGACGAACAAGCGTTGCGAAAGGCGATGACAGGATGCGAGGTCGTGTTTCATGTCGCCGCGCACTTCAAGCTTTGGGGCAACCAGGAGATTTTCGACCGGATCAACGTCGAGGGCACGCGCGCCGTCGTGAACGCGGCCGCAGCGACGGCGAGCGTGCGCCGCCTGGTTGCGGTGAGCGCTGCGGCCGTGGTCATGGGCGATCCCGAACCGATGTTGAATGTCGACGAGAGCCTGCCGCTGCAGGTCCGTGCCTTCTCGCCCTACGGATCTTCGAAGGCCGAAGGCGAGCGCGTGTTGCTGGCAGCTAATGGCATGCGTCCCGGCCTGGAGACCATCGCGCTGCGGCCGCCATTTATCTGGGGAGGCAAAATGCCAACTCTCGATCACATGGTAGAGACCGTGAACGCAGGCCGGTGGCGGTGGGTCGCTGGAGGCACGCAGGCCATGTCGAGCTGCCATGTCGATAATTTGTGCGACGCGCTGATTCTCGCCGCAGATCGAGGCCGGGGGGGCGAAGCGTATTTCATCGCCGATGCCGAGCAGAGCACCTTGAAAAGCTTCATCTCGTCTCTGCTTGCCACTCGTGGGATAACTGCTGCGGACAAGTCCGTTCGTTTCGGAATAGCCTGGACCATGGCCGGCCTCATGGGGGCAGCGTGGCGTGCAATGCGCCTCAAGGGCGAGCCGCCGATCACGCGCCAGATGCTGCGCCTTATCGGCAAGCCGTTCACTATCAGCACCCGCAAGGCTCAGACCGAGCTGGGCTATGCGCCCCGGATCACCATGGACGAAGGGTTGGCCGCGATGCGGCAGCCTGAGTCCAAGCTCGCCAGTTCGTCCGCCCATCGGGGCGAACGTCGCGCGAGCGTCGTCTCTGTATGATTGAGGCGCCGGGTGGGGGTATCTACTTCGTAGGCGACACGGGCTTCGGTGACGGAAGCACCTTCAGAGAGGTGGCCCGGGCGCATCCGCAGTTGCGGTTGGCATTGCTGCCCGTGGGCGCCTACGCGCCGCGCTGGTTCATGAAAGACCAACACATGAACCCGGCCGAGGCGGTCGAAGCGTTCCGGCTGTGCGGCGCGCGGCAAGCGGTTGGTCATCACTGGGGTACGTTCGTCTGACCGACGAAGGTTACGATGAATCTCCCAGAGAATTGGCTTCAGCGCTTCGACGCGCCGGGCTGGCACGATCGTTCGTAACGCTCATGCCAGGCTCCATCGTCAACGAGGCCGGGACGGCGGCGAAGGCGTAGCTGCAGTGTTGCCATGCCCCTGCGGCCGCAGCGCGCGGCCCAAGGCCATCAGTGGGAAGTAGTGACGGTACATGCCGTAGCGGAGCATGAAGGCGCGGGACAGCTCCGGGCCCTGCATCAGCCGCTCCTGCAAAGAGGGATCGGTCAGCTTAATGGTCTGGCCGACGCCATAGCCGGGGAAGCCGGTGCCGGTGAATTCCGGCTCGTCCCAGGTGCCGGCCGACTGGCGCTCGACCAGCCACATGCAGCCGCGCTCGATCGCCTCCTTGTCCTCAGGGCGGTTGACGGCGAGCAGCGCCATCAGCGCCCAGGCGGTCTGCGACGCCGTGGTGGTGCCGCGGCCGACCGCGCTGACATCCATGTAGGAGGCGCAGCTTTCGCCCCAGCCGCCGTCCGGCTGCTGATGCGCGACGAGCCAGTCGCAAGCGCGGCCGATATAGGGTTGCGTCATGTCCTCGCCGATCGCGGCCAGCGCCGGCAGCACCGCGCCGGTGCCGTAGACGTAGTTGACGCCCCAGCGGCCGAACCACGGGCCGCTCGGCTCCTGCTCCCGTCGGATGTAGTCGAGCGCGCGCACCATGGCCGGATGATTGCGCGAGATGCCGAGCTTGCCGAAAGCCTCGACGATGTGGGCGGTGACGTCGACCGACTGGGGATCGAGCGCCTCGCCGTAGTCGCAGAACGGAATCTTGGTCAGGATCTGCTGGTTGTTGTCCTTGTCGAAGGCGCCCCAGCCGCCGCCCTGGCTCTGCATGCCGATCAGCCAGTCGACGCCGAGCTGGATGGACTCGTCGATGCCCTTGGCCTGCCATTTGGGATTATGGCGCAGCGGCGCCAGCGCGATCAGCGCCACGGCGGTGTCGTCCGTGTCGGGATAGTAGTTGTTGGCGTATTCGAACGCCCAGCCGCCGGGCTTGACGTGCGGCAGCTTCATCGACCAGTCGCCGGGCACGCGGACCTGGCGGTCGAGCACCCAATTGACCGCCTTGTCGACGGCTTCGGGGTAGTCGCCGAGCACGCCGGCATCGTCGAAGGCGAGCAGGGTCAGGATCGTGTCCCACACCGGGCTGTTGGTGGCCTGGATGTAGGTGGCGTCGCCGACATCGACCCGCCAGCCGGGATCGTTCAGGGCATCGAGGCCCTTGGCGAGAACGGGGTGATTGAGCGGATAGCCCTCGGCGTAGAGCGCCATCAGGCCGTAGATCCAGGGCGGCTGGATGCCGCCCCAGGCGCCGTCGAAATCCTGGTGGCGGATCATCCATTCCAGCACGCGGCTGGTGGCCGCGGGCCGGAACAGGCCGAGATTGAGCTTGTTGCCGAGGTTCTGCAGGGCATGCAGCACCTTGTCGGCGCCGCGGAAGAACTTGTCCCAGCCGCCGGCATTGGCCTTCACCGGCAGCTCGTAGTCGAACGCGTTGCGCCCATGCGGAAACAGCGCGTCCAGCCGGTTCTCGGGCGGCAGCGGCCGGCTCGGCCGCCGCGCCGACAGCACCGCGATCGGCATCAGGGTGGCGCGCGCCCATTGCGCGAAGTTGTAGATCGAGAACGGAAACCAGAGCGGAAACCAGATCACCTCGGGCGGGATGTTGGGGGTCTTCTCCCACGGCCATTCGCCGATCAGCGCCAGCCAATAGCGCGTGAAGACGCGAATGTTGCGCAAGCCCCCCTTGGCCTCGATCCATTCGCGGGCGCGGCGCACCGGCGGCTCGTCGTCGCGGAAGCCGAGCGAGCGCAGCGCGGCATAGGCCTCGACGGTCGCGTTGATGTCACCATTGGGGGCGCCGAAATAGACCTGCCAGGCGCCGTCCGGGCGCTGGCTGTCGAGCAGCGACTGGCCCAGGCGCTTGCGCAGCGGATGCTCCTCGAGCCCCATGAACCACAGCGCCAGGCACCATTGCGCCTCCATGCAGGCGTTGGATTCGGCGCGGCCGACCCAATGACCGTCGGGCTTCTGGTTGGCGATCAGCCAGTCCGCTGCCGCCCGCACCGTCGATTGCAGGGCGGTCTGGTAATTTCCCGGGTCGCGCGGCGCGCGCGCGGGGGCCGAGCTGGTCAAAGTCATCACGATCCCTCTGGCGGCCTCACAGTGCCGCTGCGGCAGTCGAATTCACTCCGCCCTATAGGGAATTTCGCCGTCAAATCCAATCAACTGGCCGCAGCGGACCGGATCAAAGGAGAAACGAAAGGCGTACAGACGGAGCCCCCATGGCCGTTGTGGTTAGCATCCCGGCGGACACGGCGATGTGACGCGTCTCACGTCCGGAAACCGGCCCACTCAAACCGGCAGGTATTGGCGCAGCAGGGGCAGGAAGAAGATCGCGACGGTGATCAGAAACCCGATCGCCCACAGGATCGAGCGCAGCGACGGCCGGTTGCCGACGTAAGTCAGCACATAGGCGGTGCGCACGATCACGAACAGCACCGACAGCTCGTTGATCAAGTTCTGCGGCGCGCCGCGGAACTCGGCCAGCAGCACCGCCGCGGCAAAGAACGGGAACGCCTCGATGCCGTTCTGATGGGCGCCCAGCGCCCGCTCGCGGATGCCGCCGGCATAGAAGGCGGGATCTCGTGGCCGGGCGTTGTCATAGCGCCCGGCACCGTCGACGCTGATCCATTTCGCCGGCAGGATCGTTAAGAGGTAGAGCATCACGCTGGCGAAAATGCACAATTCGGCAATCGTCATGGCTCCTCCAGTCCGATGACATCGGTGAAATGGCCCTTATCTTGACAACGTCGAAACAAGCCGCCAAGCCACGCCCTTCAGCAGTCACGGGCATCATGACCGCCGCCATCTCTCTGGACAATGCCAGGCCTGTCGACGTCAGGCCGTTGCCGGCCGCGAGCACGTCACGTGTCGGCGTGCTGCTGGTCAATCTCGGGACGCCGGATACGGCGGACGCCGCCGGCGTGCGGGTGTATCTGAAGGAGTTCCTGTCCGACCGCCGCGTCATCGAGGACCAGGGCCTGTTGTGGAAGATCATCCTCAACGGGATCATCCTCAATGTCCGGCCGCGCAAGAAGGCGAAAGACTACCAGTCGATCTGGAACACCGAGAAGAACGAATCGCCGCTGAAGACGATCACGCGCGCGCAGAGCGAGAAGCTCGCCGCCAGCATCGCCGATCGCAGCCACGTCATCGTCGACTGGGCAATGCGCTACGGCAATCCGTCGATCAAGGCCGGCGTCGATGGTCTCATGGCCAAGGGCTGCGACCGCATCCTGGTGGTGCCGCTCTATCCGCAATATTCAGCCGCGACCTCGGCGACCGTGTGCGACGAGGCGTTCCGCGTGCTGACCGAGCTGCGCGCGCAGCCGACGCTGCGGGTGACGCCGCCTTACTACAACGACGACTTCTACATCGAGGCGCTGGCGGTCTCGATCGAGGATCATCTGAAGACGCTGGCGTACAAGCCCGAGCTGATCGTGGCCTCGTTCCACGGCATGCCGAAGGAATATGTCGACAAGGGCGATCCCTATCGCGAGCAGTGCGTCGCGACCACCGAGCTGCTGCGCAGGCGGCTCGGCATGGACGACACCAAGCTGCTGCTGACCTTCCAGTCGCGCTTCGGCTTCTCGGAGTGGCTGCAACCTTATACCGACAAGACCATCGAGAAGCTCGCCAAGGACGGCGTCAAGCGCATCGCCGTGGTGATGCCGGGCTTCTCCGCCGACTGCCTGGAGACGCTGGAGGAGATCTCCGGCGAGAATTGCGAGATCTTCAAGCACAATGGCGGCGAGGAATTCTCCGCCGTGCCGTGCCTGAACGACAGCGCGCCCGGCATGGAGGTGCTGCGGCAGCTGGTGCTGCGCGAGCTGCAGGGCTGGTTGTAAAGGGCTGGCTCTGAGCCGTCGGTGGTATTGCCGGCCCGCTAGGTGAGCCGCCCGCCGGCGCAAGTCGGACGACCGTCCGCGCCTCGAAAATACTTTCCTGAACCGCCCCTAGCGGATCCCCGACAAAATCATGCAGTAATCCCTAGATTGTGATGGCTGCAGAGGCTGGTGAGGGGACGATCGTCTCCTCCCTTGGAGGATCCATGAGCGGTTTCGACATTTTCGCCATAGCGCTGGTGCTGCTGGTCATCTTCACGTTGTATTCCGGCGTGAAGACCGTGCCACAGGGGTTCGACTGGACCGTCGAGCGGTTCGGCAAATACACCCGCACCTTGTCGCCGGGCCTCAACATCATCGTGCCCTTCTTCGATCGCATCGGGCGCAAGATCAACATGATGGAGCAGGTGATCGACATCCCCGAGCAGGAGGTCATCACCAAGGACAACGCCACCGTGACGGTCGACGGCGTCGCCTTCTACCAGGTGTTCGACGCCGCCAAGGCGAGCTACGAGGTGTCGAACCTCAACCAGGCGATCGTCACGCTGACCATGACCAACATCCGCTCGGTGATGGGCGCGATGGATCTCGACCAGGTGCTGTCGCATCGCGACGAGATCAACGAGCGGCTGCTGCGCGTCGTCGACGCCGCGGTGTCGCCGTGGGGCCTCAAGGTCAACCGCATCGAGATCAAGGACATCGTGCCGCCGGCCGACCTGGTCGAGGCGATGGGCCGGCAGATGAAGGCCGAGCGCGTCAAGCGCGCCGACATCCTGCAGGCCGAGGGCCAGCGGCAGTCGGAGATCCTGCGCGCGGAGGGCGCCAAGCAGAGCCAGATCCTGCAGGCCGAGGGCCGCCGCGAGTCGGCCTTCCTCGATGCCCAGGCGCGCGAGCGCGCCGCGGAGGCCGAGGCCAAGGCGACGCAGATGGTGTCGGACGCGATCTCCAAGGGCGACGTCGCCGCGCTCAACTACTTCATCGCCGACAAATACATCAAGGCGTTCGGCCAGCTCGCCGACTCGCCGAACCAGAAGGTGATCATGCTGCCGCTGGAGGCAACGGGCATGCTGGCCTCGCTCGCCGGCATCGGTGAGATCGCCAAGGCGACGTTCGGCGAGAGCGCGGCTTCGGCCGTGGCAGCCGCGCGCCGCGGCGGCTCGGTGCCGTCAGCGGGGACGGCGCCGAAACCGCCGACGCCGCCGCAGGCTTGACGCAGGGGAGGACACTGATGAGCGACATGTTCGTGACGCTCGGCACCTGGAACTGGCTGATCTTCGGCATCATCCTGATGGCGCTGGAGCTGCTCGCGCCGGGCATCTTCCTGTTCTGGCTCGGCCTCGCGGCGCTGCTGGTCGGGCTGCTGTCGTTTGCGTTTGCGCCGGGATGGCAACTGCAGATCCTGCTGTTCGGGCTGTTTTCGATCGCCGCCGTGCCGCTGTGGCGGCGCCTCGCGCGGGCCAGCGCGGAGCCGGCCGGCGACAATCCCTTCCTCAACCGCCGCTCGGCGGCCCTGGTCGGCCGCGAGTTCACCTTGGAGAAGCCGATCGTCGGCGGCAATGGCACCGTCCGCATCGACGACACGGTGTGGCGCGTCGCCGGCCCGGATACGCCGGCCGGCAGCCGCGTCCGCATCGTGCAGGCCGACGGCGCCCAGCTCACGGTGGCCGCGGCGTAGTCCTGCGGGCAACGAGCGAAGCAATCCGGAGTCGTTTCCAAAGCCCTGGATTGCTTCGTCGCTTCGCTCCTCGCAATGACGCCGGTGAGAGCAGGGCTCAGTTCTGCAACCGCACGCCCAGCATCACGACCGTGCCGGAAGAACCGGCGCCGGTGATGTTCGAATCCAGCTTGTCGTAGCGCAGCGTGCCCTTGACCCAGACGTTCCGCGACATCTTGTAGACGAGGTTGCCTTCGGCCGAATAGGTGCGGTCGCTGCGGCCGTAGCCCTGATAGTCGAGCGTGCCGAGGCTGAACTTGCCGATGCCGGTCAGCCAGCGCCGGAAGTCGTGGTCGACCTGCACCGTGTAGGTGCGCACCAGCACGCCGGAGGCGCCGGCCACCGTGGTCTCTGCGAGCTGCGTGTCGGAGAGAAAGCGCGCGGTGGTCAGCGGCGTCGCCGACCACACCAGCGAGGCCGTGGTGAGGAAGCCCTGCAGCCGGTTCAGCCGCGGGTCGACATAGCTGCGCGTGGCATAGCCGAGCGAAACCTCGCCGGTCACAAGCCGGGTGAACTCGAACGAGGTGCCGGCCTTGGCGTAGCCGCCCGAGGAGTCGCGCTGATAGCCGGAACGGTCGACCCGCTGGTCGTGCACGCGGCTGTCGCCCTGCACCTCCGCGAACGGCTTCAGGCCGGGCATGACCTCGTAGGACACCCGGCCGATGCCGCCGAACTGGTTGTAGTTGCGGTCGTCGTTCGACGTCATCGTGCCGTCGGTCAGCTTGCTCTGCTGATAGCTGGTGCGGTCGGCGGTGGCGCCCGCCGAAATCTGCAGTCGGTTGAAGCGCTGGTCGATGCCGACGGTGGTGCCGAGCGTGGTGTAGACCGGATAGCGCGCCAATCCGGCCTGCACGCTGGGACTGCCGGGATTGTCGGTCGCGGCACGCAGCCGCAGCTGGGCGCCGACCGAGGTGTCGCGGCTGACGTCGAGGCGGCCGTCGACATGGCCGGTGAAGTCGGGGCGGTCGAGCGTGGTCGGCGCCGAATTGATGCCGCCATCCATGATAGCCGGCAGGGTGCTGCCATAGCCGGTGAAGGAGCCCCGCAGGTCGGCGACGAGGGCGTGACGCTCCCAGTTCGACACCGCCAAAAATTCCGGCGCGATCATCCAAGCCGGCATGCCGCGCGGCCTGGCGAGGCGGGCCGGGTTGCTGTCATACCCGGCCGAGAGCTCCACCGCGCCCTTGATCAGGAACGGGCCGGCGTAATCGCCGACTGCGCCGAACGGGTCGTCGTCGATCTTGAGACGCTTGCGCGGCGGCTGGCCGGGCACGGTGCCCGCCATGGCGGCCGGGACCGGCTGCCTGTTGGCTGTGGCCGACGGCGGCAAAGTCGGACGCAACTGCCCGGTCAGCTCGCCGGAAGGTCGCGTGCCGGGGCCCGGCGGTGGCTTGGGCCGCGCCTGGGCGGGATAGTATTTCGGCTTCTTCCGATTGCGGTTCAGCGAATCATAGCCGAATTCGGCAGCGCCGCTCGCCGCGGGCACACCGGGCAGGGGAACCAGATTTCGTCGTGCGGCCGAGTTGGTCGGCGCAGGCGTCGCGGGCAGCCCTGGCGTCGGTACGGCATCGGTCAGGCCGCTGACCACGGTCCGCCGCAGCGGGGAGTCCTGCGGGGCGAGGAAGCCGTCGCGCACCGGCCGGAACGCGTCGATGGTCTGGGAATGGGCCGCATCGGGGCCGAGCGCGCGGAGCAGCAGGCATGCGGCGGAGGCGCCGCGCCACATCGCGCGCCTTATCGCGCGTCCTGCGCGGCCGCTGTCAGGCCTCCATCCCACGATGAAAAATACTCCAACAAAATCAATTGCGTCGTCGGGACACCCGCGCCGCCGGCAAACCGCCTCGTTAAGGGAGTAAAAACAAATATGGTTAATGGGCTGTTGATGGCGCCTTGCTGCCTTACCCATGCTAAAGAGCGGCGCCTGACTGTTCAGCCTTGGAAGTCCGTATGCCGAGATCGAAGCCGTTGCCCGAAGCCGCTCCCGCAAACGCAGATATCCAGTCGGCGCTGCGCACGCTCGACGCCGGCAGCAATGGCATTGCCGCGATCTCCGCTGCACTGCGCGGTCCTCTGGGGCCGGCCTTCGCCGCCGCCGTCGAGCTGATCCGCCAGGCCAAGGGCCGAGCGATCCTCACCGGTCTCGGCAAGTCCGGCCACGTCGCCCGCAAGATGGCCGCGACCCTCGCCTCGACCGGAACGCCCGCCTTCTTCGTCCATTCCGCCGAGGCCGGCCATGGCGATCTCGGCATGATCACCTCCGACGACGTCGTCATCGCGCTGTCGTGGTCCGGCGAGCAGCCGGAGATGAAGACGCTGGTGAACTACACCAAGCGCTTCGCGATCCCGCTGATCGCGATCACCTCCAACGCGCAATCGTCGCTGGGGCAGGCGGCGCGCATCGTGCTGGAGCTGCCGAAGGCGCGCGAGGCCTGTCCGCACAATCTGGCGCCGACCACCTCGACGCTGATGCAGGCGGCGATCGGCGATGCGCTCGCGATCGCGCTGTTGGAAGGCCGCGGCTTCACCGCGCTCGAATTCGCCAATTTCCATCCGGGCGGCAAGCTCGGCGCCATGCTCAAGCACATCTCGGACCTGATGCGCTCGGGCGACGCGGTGCCGCTGAAGCCGCTGGGCACGGGCATGCCGGATGCGCTGGCCGAGATGTCGGCCAAGGGACTCGGCTGCGTCGTCATCGTCGATGCTCGCGGCCACGTCGCCGGCATCATCACCGACGGCGACCTCCGGCGGAAGATGCGTGCCGATCTGTTGTCCGCATCGGTCGACGAGATCATGACCGCGAACCCGCGCACCGTGCGCCGCGAGGCGCTGGCCTCCGAGGCGCTGGAGATCCTGAACTCCGCCAAGATCACCACGCTGATCGTCACCGACGGCGCCAAGCCGGTCGGCATCCTGCACATGCACGATCTGCTGCGGGCAGGGGTGGCCTAGCTCGAAGCGTCGTTTGCGGGCGCCCGGCTCCGGCGCGCTTGGGAAGACCGGTCAGCCTGCGTTGAATCGTGCCGCATCGGCCTCCAGCGGCAGCTGCAGTGCGTTCGCGACATACGACACGGTGCGATAGAAGCCGCACAGCAGGATGATTTCCAGCACCTGATCCTCATCGTGATGCAGGCGGAGGCGGGTGAATTCGTCCTCGCTCAAGGTCGACCGCTGGTGCAAGGCATCGACCGCAGCGATCAGGGCCTGTTCGGGGGGCGACCAGCACGCCGCGTCGGCCGGCGCATTCACGGTGGCGTCGATCTGTTGCGCCGTCAGGCCGGCGTCTGTGCCGAAGATGCGGACGTGCACGCCCCATTCGTACTCGCACGCATTCAGCGCGCAGGTCCGATCGATGACGATTTCGCGCTGACGCAGGGACAGCGGGCCGCGGTCGAGCAGGCTGCCGCCGCGAAATTTGGTCCAGGCGCGCGCATGGCCGGCCATCACCCGGAACAGCATCAAGGGCGGCGCCCCGCGCATGATCTGGTCGAATTGCGCCTGGATGTCGGCCGGGTAGGGCGGCTGCAGCGGGGCGATCCGGGGCATGGCGGTTCCTCCTGTGAGGCGCTACATTTACTGTAGCAGTATGCTACGCTTTCCGTAGCGCTTGGCAAGCTGTTGGAGAGTTTTCGTGCCGAAAGACGTTCAACCGCGCCGGGTGCGCGGCTCGCGCTCGGGCCGGCCGGTCATGGCGCTGCTCGATCTGTTGGGCCGGCGCTGGTGCCTGCGCATCGTCTGGGAGCTGCGCGACGACGCCCTGACCTCCCGGGCGCTGCGCGCGGCCTGCGACGAGGCCTCGCCGACCGTGTTGCAGGCGCGGCTGGACGAGCTGCGCGAGGCGGGCTTCATCGTGCTTGGCGACAGCGGCTACGAGCTGACGCCATTGGGGCGCGAGCTGTTGGAGACCTTCCTGCCGCTGCATCGTTTTGCCGAGCGCTGGAGCCGGCAGACGGGATGAGCCGAGCTTGGGCACGTGCGCGGTCCCGGTCTGGCCGGGCACGGCGGCGTCGTGCTATGGGCTCGCCCGAGACAGGGAGCAGAGCCGATGCCGGGCGCATTCGATCTGGATAAATATCTCGTGCGCATCGGCTATCGCGGGCCGCTGGCGCCGACGCTCGAAACGCTTGCCGGATTGCAGGCGGCGCACGTCGATGCGATCGCGTTCGAGGGCCTGGATCCGCTGCTCGGCCGTCCCGTGAACATCGATCTCGCCTCGGTCCAGGCCAAGATCGTCGACGGCCGTCGCGGCGGCTATTGTTTCGAGCAGAATGCGCTGCTGAAGGCGGCGCTGGAGGCGATCGGCTTTGCGGTGACGCCGCTCTCGGCGCGGGTGCGCTGGCGGCTCGATGCCGACGCGCCGCTGACGCCGCGCACGCACATGATGCTGAAGGTGGACCTGCCGGAGGGGCCTCATCTCGCCGATGTCGGTTTCGGCTCCTGCCTGCTCGATACGCCGTTGCAGATGGTTGCCGACATCGAGCAGCCGACTGCCATGGGCACGTTTCGCCTGACGCTCTCCGATGGGCTCTATTGGCTCGCGGCGAAGCAGCCCGCCGGCTGGCGCACGATGTACGTCTTCGACCTCGCGCCGCAGATCCACGCCGACTACGTGCTCGGCAACTGGTTCACCTCGACCAGCCCGTTGACGCCGTTCACCTCGATGCTGATCCTGGAGCGGTTGACGCGTGAGGCGCGCTACAAGCTGGTCAATCGCCGCCTGGTCATCGAGGCGCGTGATGGCGTGGTGCGGAGCGAACGGATCATCGAAACGCCCGATGCGCTGCGCAGCGTCATCGAGGAGGTGTTCGGCGTCACGCTTCCGGTGCCCGTCGAGGTGATCTGGAAGCGCATCGAGAGCTGACGGAAGGCATGACGATGGCCGGTGAGCTTCAACTGGATTCCTATCTCGCCCGCATCGACCATCGCGAGCCGCTCGCGCCCGACCTGTCGACGCTCGCAGCGCTGCAGGCCGCGCATGTCGACGCGCTGCCGTTCGAGGCGCTCGATCCGCTGATGGGCCGTCCCGTCCATGTCGACCTGCCGTCGGTGCAACAGAAGCTCGTGCTCAGCCGCCGCGGCGGCTACTGCTTCGAGCAGAACGTGCTGTTCCAGGCGGTGCTGGAAGCGGTCGGCTTTGAGGTCAGCGGCCTGACGGGGCGCGTGCGCTGGCGCTCGGCGCCGACCGATTCGCTCGGGCCGCGCCAGCACATGATGCTGATGGTCAAGGTCGACGGCTATCCGCATCTCGTCGATGTCGGCTTCGGCATCTGCATGATGGATGCGCCCATTCGTCTCGAAGTTGGCTCCGAGCAGCAGACGCCGATGGGAACGTTTCGCATCGGCACGTGGGACGGGCTCTATACGGTCAGCGCGAAGCAGCCGACGGGCTGGCGCATGATGTATGCGTTCGACCTCGTGCCGCAGATCCATGCCGATTATGTGCTCGGCAGCTGGTATACGTCGACCAGCCCGAACGTGCCGGCCACGCATACGCTGATGATGGAGCGTGTCGAGCCCGGCGTGCGTCACAAGCTGGTCAGCCGCCGCTATCAGCGGCAGGCGCGCGACGGAGACGTGATCGAGGAGCGGATCATCGAGAGCGCCGACGAGCTCGGCCGGCTCATCGACGACATCTTCCGTGTGACGCCTCCCGTGCCAATCGAAGACATCTGGGCGCGGACGTCGAGCTGAGCTCCGGACGACCGTGTCGTGGATGATGTTCGATTCTCGAACGTGCTTCGCAATCGATCGAGCTGGCAACAGTCGATACGAAGCTTTTTCGCGTGTTGCGCGGCATTTGAAGGGAATGCCGGCGTCCGCATTGGGCTTATCTTAAGAGTCGCACCCTTAGGTTGCGGGAACCCAAGGGGGCTCGCGGCGTCCGGCCGTCGAACAAGGGGGATCGCCCAGCATGACTGACATCGTGATGCACGCGACGCGATTAATCCTGCCGCGGACGTCGGAGCAGGACTGTCACCGCCGCACACGGCCTCACCCTTCCTGACATCAGAGCCGCGCGACGCGGCTCATCCGAGCTGGCCTGACGGCCAGGACGGGTGGGGGCTTCACGGTTGAAACGTCGACCCTGACGCTTCGACGCTCATCCGATCGATCATGCGGCCACGGCCTGACCTGCCACTTCAGGCCGAGCGGCGACTCATGTCGACGAAGCCCCCACCCCTTTTTCTGTTAGCGAGTTGGAGTCTGCTACTCACACCGAAGGCGGTGAACTCCCCTCCCCCTTGCGGGGAGGGGGTGGGGGTCCGCGAGTCGCGCTCTATATGAAAGCTGAGCGATAGGTCCGCGGGCGGGTGCCACCGCGTTATTGCGAGCCAAGAAATCCAGAGTCATTTCCTAGGTCCTGGATTGCTGCGTCGCTTCGCTCCTCGCAATGACGGGAGGGGGGGTGGACGAAGAGCGTCCGGCGAGAGCTGCAACCGCATCAAGCGCATTTGACGCGCTGGCGAACGCAACGAAATTCAGCGTCTGTGACCGACCGGGTTGATCCCTGACATTTTGGACCGGGCTGATCCCTGACACTATTCGATCACTGCTGTGTTGTCTCC
>NZ_JAUHJM010000010.1:0-231825 GCF_032381235.1 Bradyrhizobium sp. SZCCHNR1053 | reverse complement strand
GCGAAAACCATGGTGTTACCTTTGAAACATTGTCCGCCGAAGTCTTCTCGTCCGATCCCAGAACCAAAAGCCGAAGCTCTCAATCCCGAGACCCGCAAGGACTCCGCCGTCCACGTTTCTCTTTCTTCATCTTCACTTGTCAAACAGCCCGCACTTGTTAGTTCGCTTGAACTAATTAGTGCAACTTCTCTGGTCTCTTTCGCCGTCGAAGTCCCCGTTGCCGGGGCGCTTCACATAGCTGATTTTGAGAGACCGTCAAGAGCTTTTCTGAAGAAAAACTCAGGAGCCAGTCGGAAGAAAAAACATCAAAGAAAACAACGTTGGTCCCGAAAGTCGGGGGCCTCAGTCATCAGTGATGTCCGGCTGGCGTGGTGGTGAGATAGTGCGGCGCCGCATCCCGCGCAAGAACTTTTTGCGACGGCTGTGCAGAAATGTGGATAGCGCTGTCGCCCCCCACGCTCGGACCCGTCACACGCCGTTTCCGTTCCATTTTGAAACGGTTGGCGCGCGCAGCGTCAGAAATTGCTCGTGTGCGGTTGCACCAGCGCACGATACGAGTGCGGCATCCGCATGCGGGACGAGATCTTTCCGCCGGACGACGTTGGTCGGATGGAGGCTGTCGAGATTGCTGGTGTCGATGTCGACGGTCGCGATCCCCTCCCCGCCTGCAACGATCGCCTCACGGCGCGGAAACGCTGATGTATCCGGACCGAACACGCCGCTGAGCCCGGGATCGAAATTCGCGGCGTCGCACACATTCGCGAATGCGAAGTCGGCATTGTTCTCGCCACCGCGAACACGGAGGTGAGGCCAGGTGATGCAGATCGGCACCGGCCGGGATGCGTCTTGCGATAGGTTGAGAGGGTGCCGTCCGGAATTGGCCCGGCCTCGGCCGGATCGGTCAGCCCTGTTGCCGCAAGTTCCGGAAACACCACTGGCAGCGCCGCGCCCCTCGTCCGACGCCGGCGCGAGACGGCGTCAACGCGATCGCGGTGGAGTGCTGCGTGCTGGAGCCGTCAGGAAGCGATCGAGCTCGACGATCGCTTCGGCCTCGCGGGCGCGCCGCAACTGCCTGGCCTGCTCGATGCCCGGCGGCAGACGTTTCGCCCTGTCTCGCGCCTCGCGCGCCATCTCTAGCAACCGCTCACCCAACGACATCGTCTGCTTGACACGCCGACGCCGTTTCTTCCGACCTTCTACTTCCATGCGGGTTTGCATCCAGTTTCATTGATGCGCACCGACAACTCTAGATCAGGAGATGCCGGGCGCATCAACATAAGTGAATCGGCCGCGACCACCGTAGTCCGGGCGGCAGAGCAGCAGCGGCCGGCCGCGCCGGGAGCATCGAGGCTAGCCGCAGCGCCGGCCCGCTCTCGTATCATTTGATATGCGATGCACAGGTCTTCCGGCAGGCCTCTGCAAAGGCCGCTCGAGAAGTTCGAACGCTCGATCCGATGCCCACGCATCGCCATGCGACGCGTAATCAAGCCGTTTCGATCGTTTGAGCGTTCCAAATCCGAGACCAACGCCGCCGCTCAGGATTGCGTGAACTTGATGGTCGACACCGGCCAGCGCCCGTCATGACCGCGAAGGGTGATGCGCAACCCATGCAGTTCATCAAGATACACCTGCTCCACGGTTCCGGCCTTGCCGTCGCTCAAGGCCACGCATTTGCCGATCAGCTCGGTCTGGACGTGCTCGAACTCGCGCAGAATGGTGAAGGCTCGCGTCTTGGCAACCATGAGGGACCGGTGTGTGGGCTGATGGGAGCCGCAACGCTGCGGAGACAGGTCGGCTGGCAGATAGATCGGCTCATCCCCCTCCCGGGTCAACCGCTCATCAAGAGATCGTGCACACCGTGCAGACGGCATGCACGACCTGTTCAGCGGCACTCGAAATTCGCTGCATCCTCGAGGCTGCCGCTGCCCTTGGAGGTCAGCACCTTCGGGAACGCGCAGAGATCGCGCGTGCGCCCGGGCCATGGCACATCGGCCGCACGCCGCGCGGTGGCGCGGATCGCCTCAGGCGCCGCGGCCGTGCCCTCCACCCATTGGTCCAGCGCGGTCAGCAAGTGGAACTGATTGGTGGCGGGTCCGCCGCCGCAATGGTTCATGCCGGCAAACAGGAACAGCCACGCGAACCGGCAAGCGGCACGCGATAGGCCGGCGCGCCCGCGATGACGCCGTCGAACAACTCGGGGAAGTGCTGCCCCAGAGGCGGTCACGCCCGCGGGTGCCGGCGGCGCCAGTTGCACGCCGCCCGCGGCGACGAACTCGGCCGTGACGACGCGTCCGCTGTCGGCGAAGCCTTGCGCCAACGCGGCGCAACTCGCCTTGAAATCCTGCGCATGGACGGAGGCCACAGCCGACGATCTCAGTACCAGCGCGGCCAGCGTCGTGATCCGGATCGCCGTCAATCTCGTCCTCCCCACGTGCGGGCCACGGCCCGTCCTGCGCCGTCATTGATCCGCGGCGCGCAGCGGCCGTGCGCATCCACGCGATTGAAAACCATAGGCGAAGCGTGCCATCTGGTCGGCTCAAGACAGCGTCGAGGACATCATGGCTGCGGACATCCGGTTGAATGCGTTTGCGATGAACTGCGTCGGGCACCAGTCGCCCGGCCTGTGGCGGCATCCGCGCGACCGCTCCTCCGACTACAACCGCCTGCCCTATTGGCTCGACCTCGCCAAGACCTTGGAGCGCGGCCGCTTCGATGGACTGTTTCTCGCCGACGTACTCGGCGTCTACGACGTCTATGGCGGCAACCCCGACGCGGCGCTCCGCCACGCCATCCAGGTGCCCGTCAATGATCCGATGATGCTGATCTCGGCGATGGCCGCCGTCACCGAGCACCTCGGCTTCGGCGTCACCTGCACGCTGTCCTATGAGCCGCCCTACCCGTTCGCGCGGCGGATGTCGACGCTCGATCATCTCACCGAGGGCCGCATCGGCTGGAATATCGTCACCGGCTATCTCGACAGCGCCGCACGCGGCATGGGCAGGGAGCGCCAGACCGCGCATGACGACCGCTACGACGTCGCCGACGAGTACATGGAGGTCGTCTACAAGCTGTGGGAAGGCAGCTGGGAGGACGACGCCGTCAAGCGCGACCGGACCAACGGCGTGTTCACCGATCCCACGAAGGTTCACCGCGTCAGCCATCGCGGCGAGAACTACCAGCTCGACGCCATCCACCTTTGCGAGCCGTCGCCGCAGCGGACGCCGGTGCTGTATCAAGCCGGCACCTCGCCGCGCGGCCGCGTGTTCGCCGGCCGCCATGCCGAATGCGTGTTCATGTCCGGCCCGTCCGCCAAAATCATCGCGCCGCGCGTCGCCGCGATCCGCCAGGCCGCCGCCGACGCGGGTCGCGCGGGCAGCGACATCGTTATCTTCAGCATCGCCACCGTCGTGCTCGGCGAAACCGATGCGGCGGCCGAAGCGAAGTTCGCCGACTATCGCCGCTACATCGACCACGAGGCGTCGCTGACCCTGATGTCGGGCTGGACCGGCGTCGACTTTTCGACCTACGATCTCGACCAGCAGGTCCGCCACGTGCTCAACGATGCCGGCCGCAGTGCGATGGACAACGTCACGCGGGCCGATCCGGATCGGGTGTGGACCGTGCGCCAGGTTGCCGAGCATGTCGGCATCGGCGGCATCGGCCCGGTGTTCGTCGGCTCACCGGCGAAGGTCGCCGATCTCATCGAGAGCTGGATCGAGCAGACCGGCGTCGACGGCCTCAACCTCGCCTTTGCGCTGTCGCCGGAGAGTTTTGCCGATGTCGCCGACATGCTGGTGCCGGAGCTGACCAGACGCGGCCGCTACAAGAAGGCCTACCAGCCGGGAACGCTGCGCGAGAAGATGTTCGGCCGTGCCCGGCTCGCGGCGCCGCATCCGGCGGCGAGCTACCGGCCGTAATGCTGCTGGCACTCAGCCCGACAGACGCGACAGCAACACGGCCACCGCCGCCGCGATCGGCTTGATGATCGGCACCGCGAATTGCCGCTGCAACTGATCGGCGGCCTGCGCCAGCGGCCCGCCGCCGATGATCACGGCCTCGGCGCCGTCCTCGGCAATACAGGCGCGCGTGGCTTCAGCCAGGGCGGCAGCAAGCCGCGCCGGATCGACGGCGAGCGCGGCCGGGTCGCCTTGCGTCAGACGCGTCCCGGTGAACTGCGCCGACAGGTTCAGCCTGTCTGCAAGGCCCGCGATGCTCGCGACCAGCGCAGGCGTCACCGTGGCAACGCCGAAGCGCCGCCCGCCCTCTGCGGCCTCGCGCATCGACGCCTCGCCGATGCCCGCCACCGGCAGCGAGCACTGGCTGCCAAGCTCCGCGGCGCCGGGATCGCCGAACGCCGCGACGATGATGCCGTCGCAAGCATCGCGATGCGCGCGGCCGATATCGACCACTTCCGCCGCCGATGCGGCCAGCGCCTCGGCATCCACGATCATGGCCGGCGCCCGCGTCGCGGTCGCGCCGACCACCTCGGCCCGGCCGGCGCAGCAGGCGGCCGCGATCGACACCATCATCGCGGTGGTCGTGGCCGAGCTGTTGGGATTGATCAGGAGGATGCGGGGCATGAGGACGGTTACTCAGATGACGAAGCTCTCCTCGTGAACAATCGTCGGCCAAACGTCAACTCCAGCCCCATTCGCCGATGAGGGTGGCGGGCATCGCCGTTCGCCGCCGGCGGCTCACCCGATCCGCATCGACAATTCGACTTCGTCGCCGAATGGCACCGACAGATAGCCGTTATCAGGCGAACGGACGTAGGCGAGGTAGTCGGGGCTGTGGTCGGCATTGTCAGCGACGATGAACGCGCCGGCGCTGAGCCGGCTCTCGAGCAGCGCCAGGATATCGCCATACAGCGGCTTGGCGCCGTCGAGCAGAACCAGGTCGATCGCGTCCGGGAGATCACCGCATAGCGTCTGCAGAGCGTCGCCCTGGCGGATCTCGACCAGATCGGCCAGGCCGCCCTCCGCGAGGTTGGCACGGGCACGGGCAACCTTGGACGGCTCGGACTCCGTGGTGATCAGCCGACCCCTGCCATTGTCGCGCAGCGCCGCGGCGAGGAACAGCGTCGAGATGCCGAACGAGGTGCCGAATTCGACGATCGATCGCGCACTGACGCCGCGCGCCAGCATGTAGAGCAGCATGCCGGTGTCGCGCGACACGGGCAACGGAAAGTCCTTGAGCTGCGTGTAGAGCTCGACATGGCCGGACCTGCTGCGCATCAGTTGCGCGCCCCGTTCGGCCATGCCGGCGAAGATCGGGCTCGTCTCCGGCCGCAGCAACGTGGCCTCGGCAAGCAGGCGATCCAGCAGCGGCGCCACCGGCTGAGTGGTCAGGGTGATCATCGATATTCTCCGTATTCTCGAAGCGTGTCGTTTGCGTCGAAGTCAGAATACGAATAATCATTCGCATTCGCTAATCGCATTTCGGAACGCTCCATGGCCCCACCTCGAAAAGCCCCGATTTCCCCGCGAAAACTGCCGCAACAGGCACGCTCGGCCGACCTCGTCGCGGCCATTCTGCAGGCGGCTGTTCAGGTTTTGACCAAGGAAGGCGCGCAACGTTTCACCACGGCCCGTGTCGCCGAGAAGGCTGGCGTCAGCGTCGGCTCGCTCTATCAGTACTTCCCGAACAAGGCGGCGATCCTGTTCAGGCTGCAGAGCGACGAGTGGCAGCAGACGACGAAACTGCTGCACGGCATTCTGGAGGACACCCGCCGTCCGGCTCTAACGCGATTGCGCGCCCTCGTTCACGCGTTCCTGCAATCGGAGTGCGACGAGGCCGCCGTGCGCGGCGCACTCGACGACGCCGCCCCGCTCTATCGCGACGCGCCCGAGGCACGCCGGGCCAGGGCCAGTGGCCGCCGCGCCATGCTCGCCTTCATGCGCGAGGTGCTGCCGCAAGCCGGAGAGGCCGAGCGCGCGCGGGCCGCCGATCTGATCAAGACGACGCTTGGCCAAGTCGGCAAGCACTTCTCGGAGACACCGCGCAGCCGGGCCGAGATATCGGCCTATGCCGATGCGATGGCCGACATGTTCTGTGCGTACCTCTCCACCGCGAACAAGCCTCACAGACGCAAGGCCGGGTAGTCCCGCAGCCGGCACGTCCCCGCCTCTCCTTAGCGCGATACTTCTTAGGTGTTTGCGCAAGGACGGCGGACGGGATTGCACTTGTTTGTTCGCACGTCGAGGTTTGCGAGTACGGCGAAGCTGAAAATCCACTTGGGTGGGAAGTGTCCTGCCTCGAGACCGCGCAGCCATCCTACAAGGAACTGTTTCCGCATCACGTGAAAGCGTACGAAAGTCGGCTCAAAGAGTGACATTCGTCCGCTTCTGCCCATCCCGGGCCTTTCGGTCGAAGCTTGCGACGTCGGTTCTAGGGGTTCAACCGGAAGTAGGCCGTCGGACGGCGGCTTTGACCCAAAGCGAACACCGGCAGAGTGCGTGGAGCGGCGTCACATTTGGGTGGATCAGAGGGGCTAACCTCTGACGCCGGGACCGCCGTTGCGCTGGGGCTTGGGCGCACAGTTGTTGTTCTCGGAGGTAGGTTCGCACTTCAAGACGTGGTCCTTGACGAAACCTCGGATCGTGCCGCCCGCCCGCCTCAGGATGCCGGGGTCGGACGGGGTGTAGGTCTGGTCGCATTTCGACATTACCGAGGCGACCTTCGTCATCTCGTTGCTCGCGCCGATCTGCACCGACTCCTTGCCGCAGCTGCCGGAATTGATCTGCTTGAGCAGTTCGATTCGCTTTCTCCCGAGGGCGAGAATGGGCCCGCACTGCTCACGCTCGCTGGCCCTCTGCCACAGACCCTTCAGCCTGTCGTCGTGAGCCTGCAGCGAGGCGATGTTTCCCGCCTTGCAGGCCCGATCGGGGGCGTCGGCCACCGTATCGGAGGCGCGCGAACGGGCGCTCGCCGGCGCCGGCCCGATCCGAGTCGCGGTGGCCGTGCCGGTCGACATCGACTTGCCGTCGGGCGCCAGCGTGTAGTTCCAGGTGCCGAGGCTATTGGTGTAGGTGAGGACGTTGCCCGAGCAGGTCCAGGTGCCCTGCACGCAGGCGGGATGTTCGCTGCACAGCGCGCGGCCGTCGGCCTTCACCGAACCGCGGTTGCCACTGCCGGAATGCCGCCACTCGCCGACGAACTTGGAGGCACAGCTGGCGGGCGGCGCGGCTAACGCCGGGGTGGCGAGGGTAGCGAAAATCAGGGAAGCCGCAATCAACGATCTCATCAATATGTCTCCTTTTGGAATGCGGCAGCAATCCTACAGACCGGCGTCGGCGCGGCAAGGCCGACCGCCTGCCTTTTCCCCGACATGAGTCGAGGCAACCCCGCGATAGCTGCGGGTTCTCCAACCATGCAGGCGTCGTCGGTGTGGGCGGCGGCTTCACCAACGTGCTGCGCAATGTAAACACGGCGCATGGCGACAAAGATTGTCACCATTCAGCTGATCGAGTGGACGTCCTGAGGAATGTGCTTGGCGACGACGAGTTGCCGCCTCCATTGCCATGTCCGCCCGTGGCCCGGGCTCGGACTACCCGGTCTACGCTTGGGATGCCCGCAATGGGCTGAGTGCGAACGCCGCTGACTCGGTCGCGGAGGCTTGCTTTAGTCACGGGCTGTCCTCCCGAATGCGCTTGCTCCGCGGCTCCTGCCCCCAATGGCTGCCGATTTGTCGCACCGCGCAAGTCGGAGGCCTCAGGCCAAATCCGCTCATGAGCTCCCGCGCTTCATCTCGGCCGGCAGATGCAAGGCCGTTCGATCGGACAACCCGCCCAAACCTCTGCGGAGAGTTACTAAGACGTAGATGGCCGGGACGAGGCCCGGCCATGACGTGGAGGCAGAGGGGCTCAAGCTGATTGTCATATGCCAAAGCTCCAGGTCTTGCGTGACGAGCCTATTGCTTCTCCTCGCGCTTGCGCGACGGAACGAAATTCGCCCGCGTTCTCAAGCTGATTTGCCCTGTCCAGTCCTCCTGCGAAAAACATTCTTGTTTCTTTTTTTCGGAATTTGTGGTTGTATCACCCTATCCCGCCCGATCGAGAGGGGCGCTTCGCGAACGTCACGAAACGTTGGTGCGGGATGCGATGGCCGGTTCTCGTCGCAGCGTGCGTCAAGCGCGCGGACGAACGATGGGAGCCGGACGGCGAAATCGCGTGGTCCTGATACTCCGACGCTAGTATCAAGTTCGCGAAGATGCTTGCGTGTCTCGCGGATGACGGTGGCCAGAAAGCCCGGCGCACCGGGGAGATCGCGTATAAGCCGTAAGCCCATTGCGCAGGGAAGGCCGGATGTCCGGCTGATCCTGTGGTAACCGCCGCGTGCTTCCTTTTTTGCACGCGGGCCATGGGTGTCAGTCGACGCCCGGCCTTCCCTGTGCCCTCTCTCGATGGAGGGACGAACGGCAAACACATCTCGGACGCCCTGCGCGTCGCGAGGATGCGAGCGGCTGTCTCGTCAGATCTCGCGCGCCAAGAAAACAAAACCTCTCGCGGCACGGGCACATGAGAAACTTTCATCTCCATATGAACATATCTGCAAAATTGCGCAGGGCTCACGATCCTGCGAATGATCCTGGACAATTGCATGCAACCGCCTGTTTGGGAGATTGCCGAATGACACCGTCCTTCAGCGGCCTGCGCCGCGCGTGGCCCTTGCATCTCGCCCGTCGCGGCGTCCTGATGATGGCCGCGGCCCTGCTCGGTGCGCTCGCCACGTCGCAAGCCGACGCAGCCGAGACGCTGCGCATCGGCTATCAGAGATCCTCGACCCTGATCGCCCTCCTCAAAACCAATGGCGAGTTGGAGAAGGCGCTGACGCCGCTCGGCATCAAGGTGTCGTGGCACGAATTCTCCAGCGGCCTGCCACTGCTGGAAGCGATCAACATCGGCAGCATCGATGTCGGCGCCGATGTCGCCGATACCGTCCCGGTGTTCGCGCAGGCCGCGGGCGCGAGGCTCGCTTATGTCGCCGAGGAGGCCGCCTCGCCGTCGGCGCAGGCGATCCTCGTGGCAACGGCTTCGCCGACCAAGACGCTCGCTGAGCTGAAAGGCAGGAAGATCGCGGTGACCAAGGGCGCCGGCAGCCACTATCTGCTGCTCGCCGCGCTCGCCAAAGCGGGTCTCACCTTCAAGGACATCACCCCCGCCTATCTGCCGCCCGCCGACGGCAGGACCGCTTTCGTCAGCAACAATGTCGATGCCTGGGTCGCGTGGGATCCGTTCCTGACCAGCACCATCCGCCAGTCAGGGGCGCGCGTGCTCGCGGACGGCAGCGACGGGCTTGCCAGCTACAAGCGCTACTATCTCGCATCCGCCGACTACGCCGCCGGGCATGGCGACGCCCTCAACGTCATCTACGGCAAGCTCGTCGAAACCGGCAAATGGGTGAAGGCCAATCCGGGCGCCGCGGCGAGCCAGCTCGCAGCGCTCTGGGGCATCGATGCCGCCACCGTCGAGGAGGCCAACAGCCACCGCTCCTACCAGGTCGGCGCGGTCACCGCGGCCGGCCTGTCGGAGCAGCAGAAGATCGCGGATGCTTTCCTGGCGGAGCGCGTGCTGCCGGCGAAGGTGGACACATCTGCGTTGGCGATCTGGACTCCCAAAGCGCCGTGAGCCACACAGGAGCCGAGATTGTGCCCCGCAGCGAAGCGCGGCGCGAGGCCCGACGACGAGCCTGAACGAAGGAGACCCCCGTGACTGCCCATCTTCCCCCGCCGACCGACCGTATCACCGAGCATCCGGCGCATCGCATCTTCGTCGATCGCTGGTCGCCGCGCGGCTTCAGCGACGAGGCGCTTCCGGAGACGGAGCTCCTGACCTTCATCGAGGCGGCACGCTGGGCGCCCTCCTCCTACAATTCGCAGCCCTGGCGCTTCCTCTACGCGCTGCGCGGCTCCGCCGAGTTCGACACCTTCCTGGCGCCGCTGGTCGAGTTCAACCGCGGCTGGGCGCGGCATGCCGCGGCGATCGTCTACGTGCTGTCGAAGAAGACCTTCATCCCGGCCGGCAAGACCGAGCCGGCACCGACGCGCACGCATTCCTTCGATGCCGGCGCGGCCTGGGCCAATTTCGCCAACCAGGCGGCGGTGTCCGGCTGGATCACCCACGGCATGAGCGGCTTCGACGTCGCCGCCGCACAGACAGCGCTCGGGGTGCCCGACGGTTTCGCCGTGGAGATCGCGATCGCGGTCGGCCGCAAGGGCGACGGCGAAAAGCTGCCGGCCATGCTCAAGGAGCGCGAGAAGCCGAGCGCACGCCTGTCCATCGCCGAGATCGCCTCGGCCGGCCTGTTCCCGCAGCGCTTCGGCGGCTGATCGATGTCGCAGGGGCGGCGCACCGCGCCGCTCCTGACTGACGGCGAAATCTGTGGCAGAAGATGCGATCTGCTTGAGGAGAGTTGATCCGCATGCCGCCGCCGAAACCGCCCGCCTTCGAGACCCTGAGCCTGCACGCGGGCCAGCACCCGGATCCCGCGACCGGCGCCCGCGCGGTGCCGATCTATCAGACCACGTCCTATGTGTTCGACGACACCGAGCACGCCGCGGCGCTGTTCAATCTCGAACGTGCCGGCCACATCTATACCCGCATCTCCAACCCGACCACGGCCGTGCTCGAAGAGCGGCTCGCCGCGCTCGAAGGCGGCGTCGGCGCGGTCTGCACCGCGAGCGGCCAGGCCGCGCTGCATCTGGCCATCGCCACGCTCCTGAATGCGGGCGATCACATCGTGGCCTCCTCCTCGCTCTATGGCGGCACCATCAACCTGCTCGCGCACACGCTGCCGCGCTTCGGCATCACCACGAGCTTCGTCAAGCCCAGGGATCACGACGGTTTCCGCGCCGCGATCAAGCCGAACACGCGGCTCCTGATCGGCGAGACATTGGGCAATCCCGGTCTGGAGGTGCTGGACATCCCCAAGGTCTCGGCGATCGCGCATGCGGCCGGCGTGCCGCTCCTGATCGACAACACTTTTGCCACGCCCTATCTCAGCCAGCCGATCGCCCAAGGCGCCGACATCGTGATGCACTCTGCGACCAAGTGGCTCGGCGGCCATGGCATCGCGATCGGCGGCGCGATCATCGATGGCGGCCGGTTCGACTGGCGCGCGTCCGGCAGATTCCCGCAGCTCACCGAGCCCTATGCCGGCTATCACGGCATCGTCTTCGACGAGCAGTTCGGCGCGGCCGCCTTCATCATGCGCGCGCGGACCGAAGGCCTGCGCGATTTCGGCGCCTGCCTGTCGCCGACCAACGCGTTCCATCTGCTGCAGGGCGTCGAGACGCTGCATCTGCGCATGGAGCGGCACGTCGCCAACACCCGCGCCGTGCTGGAGGCGCTGACTGCCAACAAGGCCGTCGACTGGGTGCTGCATCCTTCGCTCGAGACCCATCCGGACCATGCGCTCGCCAAGGAGCTGTTGCCGCGCGGCGCCGGCTCGATCATCTCGTTCGGCATCAAGGGCGGACGTCCCGCGGGGCGCAAGTTCATCGAGAGCCTGAAGCTGATCAGCCATCTCGCCAATGTCGGCGATGCCAAGACGCTGGTGATTCATCCCGCCTCGACCACGCATCAGCAGATGGACGCAGCCCAGCTCGCCGCGGCCGGAATCGGCGAGGAGCTGATCCGGCTCTCGGTCGGCATCGAGGCGGCCAGCGACATCATCGACGATCTCGGACAGGCGCTGCGCGCCTCGCAGAAGGTGTGAGCCATGCAGCTGTCAATCGGAGATCATGAGGTCTTCGCCGCCACGGGCGGCCGCGACTTCGATTCGTCCCTGCCCGCCGTCGTCTTCATCCATGGCGCCGGCTTCGACCATTCGGTCTGGGCACTGCACAGCCGCTGGTTCGCCCATCATGGCTTTGCCGTGCTGGCGCCCGATCTGCCGGGCCATGGCCGCTCGGCGGGCCCGGCGCTGCCGACCATCGCTGCGATGGCCGATTGGATCGTCGCGCTGTTGCAGGCGTTGAATGCGAAACCCGCTCACCTGATCGGCCATTCGATGGGCTCGCTGATCGCGCTGGATGCCGCGGCACGCCATCCCGATCGCGTGTCGGCGCTGAGCCTGATCGGCACCGCGGCAACGATGACGGTAGGGCCTGACCTCCTGAAGGCCGCCGAAGCCAACGATCACGCCGCCATCGACATGGTCTCGATCTGGGGCCTCGGTTTTGCCGCCGAGCTCGGCGGCAGCCGCGCGCCGGGCCTGTGGATGCATGGCGGCGCGCAGGCGACCCTGGGGCGCTGCGCGCCGGGCGTGCTGTTCAACGATCTCTCCGCCTGCAACGAGTACCAGGATGCGCTGGCATCGGCGGCCAGAATCAAGGTGCCGACGCGGCTAATCCTCGGCGAAAAGGACATGATGACACCGCTGAAGGCCGGCAAGGCGCTGGCGGCTGCGATTGCGCAATCGCGCACGACCGTCCTGCCCGGCGCGGGACATACGATGATGACAGAATGCCCGGATGCGCTGCTCGATGCGCTGATCGAATAGCTTGCGGTCACGGTTCCGGTCCTGGATGCGACCTCGTGCCGCCGACATGCTCCTTCGCGGCGCGGAACGGAGGGCGACGGCGAGCCGTTGCTGCCGAACCACCCGGCGCCGACCCCAGCCACGCAGAACGCGACCGAGCTGCAGCAGGTGCAATATCGCCACTGGCGCGGCGGTTATGGTCATCGCCGCGGCTATTACGGCCATCGCTCTTACGGGCATCGCCACGGCTATGGTGCGGGTGCCGCCGCCCTCGGCGGCCTCGCGGCCGGCGCGATCATCGGGGGCGCCATCGCCGACAGCCGCGCCGAGGCCGCCAACGCCCAGGCCTATTGCGCCCAGCGGTTCCGGTCCTACGACCCGGGCTCCGGCACCTATCTCAGCAATGACGGCCTGCGCCATTCCTGCCCGTAACGACACCAAGGTCGATGCCCCCCCGGCATCGACCGCCGCCTGGACCAATGGCGCGTGACAAAACGTCCGCTGCGACAAATGCAACGAAGTTCGTCTCGTCCGGTTGAGCATAGCGCTGAATCAACGGGAGACATCAGGATGGTCACCTTCAAAGCCGCCGCGACGCTCGCCATCGCCGGCGCACTTTCTGTATCCACGCTGCACTCGGTCTCGGCTGCGCCGCTGACGTCGCTGTCAGCAGCCGCCAAACCGAGCGCCGAAAGCTCGAATGCCGTGCAGGTCCGCTACGGCGGCTGGCATGGCGGCTGGGGCGGCGGTGCCGCGATCGGCGCGGGGCTGTTGGCGGGTGCCCTGATCGGATCGGCGATCGCCGCACCCTCCTACTATGGCGGCTACGCGCCCTATCCCTACTACGGCGGGTACCGCTACGCCGCCTATCCCTACGGCTATGGCGGCTACTACCCGGCCTACCGGCCCTATTACGGCGGCTATGGCTACAGCTACGTGCCGCGCCCGATCTATCGCAGCTACGGCTATTCCTATGGCCCGCGGCCGTGGCGGCACAGCTACGGCTATTACCGCGGTCCGGGTTGGGGCCATCATGGCTGGCACGGCGGCCGTCATTTCGGACACCGCTACGGTCATGGCGTGATCCGCGTCCATCATCGCTAGTGATGTGATTTCGCTGGTGCGTGGGGCTCGCCCGACGCACCGGCACGGCGATGCGCAACTTCCGCCGCGCCGGATCACGTACTCCTCATGATCGCGCCAGACGAACGCGACAAATGTCGCCAACGCCTCATTGCGCCGGGCGAGATTACCCACCAGATCTGCTTGAGAGCCATGACCGTGGCGACGAAGGCGCAGACGACTCCAGTGCGGAATTCCTTGGCAGCTCGACGTCCTGATCATCATCTTCCCGCAGATGGAGCTGCTGGACTTTCGCGTTTTCCTTGATCCGCCCATACCCACCCCACCGATCGCGCGCAGCGCCGCTGTCGAACGTCGCAAGCCAGGCAATTGAGAGGTCCGCCGACGAGATGCCCGCCAGCGAGCCGCATGGTTTGAATCGGCAGTCCGGCTCTGCTGGGCCCGGACGATGTCCCGAAACTCAGCGCAGGTAACTGGCCAGGTTCAGGCTCTGGATCTTGGAGATGGCGGTATAACTCGCCGTGAGCTGGGCTTGATAAGTCGAGAGCTGGGCGGTGACCGCAGCGACGTCCACGCTGGTCAGGTCGGTCGCCAGACTCTCGGCATAGCTCTTATAGTCGGTCTGCTGAGACTTCGCGCTCTCGATCCGGGACGCTGCATCGGAGACCTTGGCCTGCACCGTGGCGACATCGTCCACTGCTTGATCGGCAAGCGTCAGCGCGGAGGTGATGTCGGTTCCGGACAGGGTCGAGCTATTCGCAACGAACTTCAGAACACGCATGACCTCCTCGAAAGCAGGGTTGTCGGCCGTCACGCCATACGTCACGGACTGGCCGTCGGAGACACGGACCGAGGCAAGCTCGCTGTCGCCCTGATAATAGCTGGTATCCATCGTGGTCAGCGATCCCGAGCCGGACGCGAAGGTCGAGGTATCGACAGCCGGAGTCGAGGTGCGCCCCCCGCCGAACAGATATTGCCCATCATACTGGGTGTTCAGAATGCCCGCCATCTGCTGCAGCAACTGCTGCGCGGTACTGATCGCCGACGTGGTTCCCGTGCTGCTGCCGGAGCTCGCGGCGCTCAGGGCCGTGCGCAGCTGACTGACGATGTCGGACACCTGTCCCACCGCGGAATACATGACTTGCACCTTGCTGTCGGCCAGGGTCGCAGCATCGATATAGGATTGCGCCCGCGTGACCGAGACCTGAAGATTGACGACGTGCTGAGTGTCGGCGCCGTAGCCGGCGAGATACTCCGATTTCAGCCCCGAGGCTTCCTGCACCTGGAGATTGGCCATGGTCGCCTGCGTCCGCAGCGCGCTCGTGATCATCTGGTCGGAGTTCGAGAATGTCGCAATCCGCATCGTCATGATCTGCGCTCCGGACTAGGTCGACTGCACGGCAGTGAGCAACGAAGAAAACATGCTGTTGATCACGGAGATCAGCTGCGAGGCGGCAGCGTATTTGTTCTGCAGCGAGCTCAGCCGCGCGGTCTCCTCGTCGAGATTGACGCCCGATTGCGAGGACAGCGAGCTGGCATAGCTCGACTGGGCTGTCGACTTCGCGGTGTAGGCAGTGGAGGCCTGCGAAGCCTTGCTGGCGACATTGGCGACGATCGCCGCGGCATAGTCGGAAAACGAGCCGGTCGTTGCGCTGAGGCCTCCGGCCGACGCAAAGCTGGTCGAGCCGGTGAGCTTGTCGATGAGCGCATTGATAACCGTCGCCGAGCCGGCCGTCAGCACCTGGCTGCCAGTCGTCAAGGTCGCAGAACCGTCGAGCGTGCCGGTCGGCAGACCAGAAGCGCCGCTCGAGATGCTGCTGTTGACGGCAAAATTGGCGGCGCTCGTGCCGGTGACGAGATCATTCATGCCGAAATAGTTGGAGAAGCCGCTGCCGCCGACCGCACTGGTCATATCGTTGATCGCGATGCCGCTCGACGACGACGTGGCGCTGATCGACAGGTGTCCGCTGGAGTCGATCGAGGCGGAGACCCCGGAGATGCCGTTGAGCGCCGTGACCAGATCGCCCACCGTCGCGTAGGACGACAGATCGAGATCCTGGTACGAAACGAGATTGCCGCTCTGGTCAGCCACGGCGATGCGGACCGTTCCGGACGCCGACAGGGCGGTCGTGCTGCTGACGCTCGCCGACCCGGTCAGAGTGGCCGGAGGTGGCACGGCCGACGCGCCATTGCTGATCTCATTCAGCGCCGATTTCAGCTGCAAAGCCAACTGATCGAGCTGGGTCTGCGCGGCCGGCAAGGTCTCGTCCCGCAACGTGACCAGCGAGCCGATCTTGCCCGACGTGATCTGGGACGTGACGTCGACGCCGTCGACCATGATGCCGCTGAAGCCGCCGGACGCATAGCTCGAAGCCGCCGAGACATTCGCCGAGGCCGTGTAGCTCAGCGCGTGCGCCGAGCTGTCGACGAGGGCTCGCCCCGACGAGGTATAGACCTGAAGATCGCCATTCGACGCCGTGTAGTAGCTGACGTTCATGTAGGACGAGAGGTCCTGCAGCGCGGCATTGCGTTCATCCTCGATATCCGCGGTCGATTGGCCGGACGCTGCCATTCTGCGGATCTCGACATTGAGATCGGCGATCTGCTGCAGGTCGTCGTTGACGCTCTGAACCGACGACGCGATGTCCTTGTCGGCGTTGGCGCGCAACGTCTGCACGCCACCAGAGGTGCTGCGCAGCTGGCTGGCGAAATCGTCCAGAGCGCTGACGACGGCCGATTGCAGCGAAACACTGCTGGGCGAGCTCGCCAACGACGACAAGGCGGACTCCAGTGATGCAAGAGAGTTTGCCAGCGACGTTCCCGTCGTCGAGGTGCCGGATGTGGACGCGCTGCCGAACAGCTGCTGCAGTTGCGTCAGGTAGTCGTTGGTGGTGTCGGCCGCGCCGAGCTCGGAATTGGATCCGATCAGGGATTTCAGCAGCAGCTTGTCGACATTGCTCGAAATGCCGGTAATCGAAACACCGGTCCCAACTCCTCCGGTCACATTCGTGACCTGGTTGGCCGTCTTCTGCGTATACCCCTTCGTGTCGGCGTTCGAGATATTCGACGACGCCACGCTGATCTGCAGCTCCGTAGCCGAGATGCCGCTGAACGCGACCAGCCGTGCTATGTCGAGCGACATCACTCTACTCCCGCTGCTGGGCGGCCATCATGCCCTGACATTGGTTCCACAGGACGTCGCACGCGCGGTGCGACGCCCGCCTGCGCCATAGGGCGACGCATTCGCGATCTGCTCGCGGATCGCCTGCATGACTGCCTCGATGCGACGATTGCTGGCTTCGATCGCAGCCCGCAGCCGAACGAGGTTCTCGTCCATCGCGCCACGCAGGTTAAAGATGTGCTCCATGAGCTGTTCGCGCAGGACGCGGTCGCGGACGTCGAGACTCGCCGTTCGCCTGGCGCATTCGGCAACCCGCTGCTCAAACAGCCCGGCGAGCCGATTCTTGTCGTCAAGCTGCTTGGAGCGCGAGGCCGGGAGCCCTTTGGCAAGCTCCGCATTCTCCTCCGACACCACCGCGATGAGCTCGTCGATCAGCGCGATCAAGGTCCGCACCTCATCTTCGCTGGCCGGCCGCTGGTCGGCCTGAACTGCGTGTTTCATCCTGTCGCTCCCATCCTACTGTTCACGCTGCGGTCGGCGGCTGATCTGCGCGACACGGGCGTAGGTATTCAGCGCCGTCACCCTCACGGTGGCGACCTTGAGCTCTTCGTCGAGCAGCGCGCATTCACGCAGAAGCTTTCGTCGGACCGTTTCGATATCGTCGATCAAGGCCAACAGTTGCGCGCGGTCGTCCTTGCCGACGGTCGCGGCGCGCAGTCTCAGCCGCCGCAGCCTCTTCAGCAGAGCCTCGCCCTCGCCGAGCCGCTCCCTCCTCAGGTCGGCCATGATCTACCTCATCGACGAGATCAGGGTGTCGTACATCTTGTTGACCGCCGAGATCACCTGCGATGCCGCCGAATAGGCCTGCTGAGCCGAGATCATATTGCTGAACTGGCCCGTGGTGTCGGTCGTACTCGACTCCAGCTCACTGCCGTAGATGGTTCCTGCACCATTCTCGCCGGACGCCTGCAGGGTCGCATTGCCCGACGTCGCCGTCGACGTGTACATGCCGCTGCTATGCGCCACGAGGCCATTAGGATCGGCGAAGGTCGCCACCGCGATCTTGTAGATCGGAACCGTCTGGCCGTTGGAATACGTCGCCTCGACGAGGCCGTTCTTGCCGACCGAAATGCTGCTCAGCGTACCGAAAGAGATGCCATCGGAATTGGCACTGAAATTGGAGACGCTCGGCGTCGTGCTGCCGGATGACAGCTGGGTCAGGCCATCGGTGCCGCCGCCCGTCGTGCCGAAGCTGAGCGCGATCGAGCTGGCCGCCGCGCCGTTATTCCAGGTGATGCCGAGATTGGTCGAAGAGACCGTGCTCAGCGAGCCATCTGAGTTGAAATCGATTGTATAGGTGCCGCTCGTCACGGTGCCGTCCGACGCCGTGGCCGGCGCGAAATCGGCGGTCCATTCATTCGCCGTCGCCCCCTTGGTCCAGGTGACGTTGAGCGTGTGCGATTGCCCCAGCGAATCGTACACCGTCATCGAGCTGCTGAAGGTATCGCCGCTCGCGGCATCGGCCGGCAGGTTGGCGGCGAGCGACGTCTTGGTGGTCGCTCCACCATTCGTCAGCGCAACCTTGGTGTTGATCGATTCGAGCCCATTGCCGACCACGTTGCCGCTCGCATCGGTGCGCCAGCCTTCGAGATAATAGCCGTTGTTCTCGAGGTAGCCGGCATTGTCGGTGGTGAACGCGCCGTTGCGGGTGTAGAAGGTCTCGCCTCCGGCCGAAGTCGAGTTGGTCGCGACGAAGAAACCCGAGCCCTGGATTGCGACATCGGTCGCGTTGGTGGTGGCGGCCAGCAGCCCCTGCTGCGTGATATTGGCACGGCCGGAGACCGAGACGCCACCCGAGGAATAGGCTTTCGAGCTGCTTGATGCCGTCACCAGCTGCTCGAACAGGCCGGACGTGGTCTTGTATCCGGTCGTATCGGCGTTGGAGATGTTGTCGCTGATCATGGCGAGCGATGAACTCTGCGCGTTGAGCGCCGAGATCGCCGATGACAGGGCTCCAGAAAGACTCATGATTGTACTCCGAATGATGCCGTCAGGAGGTGACGCCGATAATGTTGCTGGCGCTGACAGGAATGCCGCCGACGGTGAGCGACGGCGTGCTGGTCGAGGTTTCGATGCCGGTTACGGTCCCGGTGATCGTCGTGTAGTTGAGAACCGAGGTGCCCGCGGAGTCAGTCGCCGTCACGGAGATCGTGTACTGGCCGCCGTCGCTGAGCTGATTGCCGCTGGAATCGGTGCCGTCCCAGGTGATCGAATTGGCGCCCTTGTTGCCGGTCCCGGTGCCGGTCCAGACCGTGCTTCCGGAGGAATCCTTGATCGATATCGAAACGTTCGATGCCGCCGACGAGAGAGAATAGCCGAAGGTCGCCGAGCCGTTCGACAGAACGGCGGTGTCACTCTTGGCCTCGACGGTGTGGCCGATGTAGTTCACCGAATTCAGCGTCACCAGGCTCGAGAACGAGCCGGCCAGCGAGGTCATGCTGCTGTTGAGCGACTGCTGCGAGGTGTAGTTGGCGTAGGACGTCATCTGGTTGATGAAGTCGGTCACGCTGGTCGCGCTGAGCGGATCTTGGTTCTGCAGTTCGCTCACCAGGAGCTGAAGAAAGTCGGTCGAGCTGAGCGTCGTACGCGATGTATCGCTGGATGATGAGGTCGATGAGGTGGTCGCGGTCGACGAACTCGCGGCGGAAACAGTCATGACGGAACTCCGGCTCGCGCCGCGAACGGCGGCGGGACACAGCACGACCACACGGTCGCGAAGGCGTTTGCTGATCAAACGGCCGGAGCGCCGAATCCAGGCGCACAATTAGTCGGTCGAATTAGTTGATCCGACGGCAGAATTTGCCGGCGCGCGGTTGCGCAGGGGCGGCAAAAATCGCCTGGTGCGGGGCCCCGCTCTGCATCGGCAGCGCGGCCTCGCGGCGCACTCGGCCGGTGGGCAGGACGAGACCAGCAGAGAGTATGGACGGCGCGACCAGGTCAGATCGGCTGCACCCGTCGCGTCATCTCCCGCGCCACGGCTCGCGTCGTCGCACTCGGGCGCCCCCGATTCATGCGCAAACGAGCTCGACAAATTGAGGGAGATGGCAGCGGTGATGGTGTTGCGGTTCCGGCGCCCACGGCCCAACCGGCCGAAGCGCAGTCGCCCAAGCTCGGCCCTGGCGGAGCTCAGCCGGGCTGGTGGGCGTCAGCCGGGGCGGTTGACGCTTCCTCTTGGGTCAGGCGGTTGGCCGCAGCAAGGATACGCGACGTCAAGCCCGCGGGTGCACGAACCGGCGGCGACGACAGCGCCTCACGAACAAGACGTGCCTCGGACAGCAATCGATCGGCTTCGGGAGAGGACGCAAGCAGATCAGCAGCCGATTGACGCTGCTCCGCTGGCCAGCGCGAGATGTCCTCACCCAGCCTGCCGATCAGATCCTCGAATTCCCTGACGTCCATCGTCCGCCCAATCCAGCGCTTCCGGCTTGGTCATAAAGCATTCAGCCCGCGAACGAAATTGATATCGGCAATTGTGACGATCGACCGCAACCGGACGCGGGAAATTCCGTATTTTTCGGGAGCCGTCTGCACGCGACGCCGCACTGGATACCGAAACGAGAGACAATGCAGCCCGTTTCTGATCGGTTTCCCAAGATTTCCGCAGTGCGGCAGGTGCCTGATTCGGACAGAGCTACCGACGGTTGGCCGAATCACCGGCTGCTCGCTTTCCCCGGGCTGCCGCATCGACAGCCTCCCACGCCTCCCGCAGCTCCAGCAAACTTTGAGTGATCCGCTGGAAATTCTCGCGCATGTGAGGTCGACCGTAGGCCCGCAGCGCGGCCACGATCAGGGCGTTGTAGGTTCCGAACAGCTGGTCGGCGACCGGCCCGCCGCGCGTTGGATCAAGGTGAAGGCTCAATCCGCGCAGGATGGCGGTCGCCCGGGTCACATGGATGTGCCCCTCCTCGAAGCGGCGGGCCTCCTGCGCCTGCAGCGACTTCTGCAAGCTCAGCATCGCTCCGTTGAGCAGCATGATGACGGCCCGGAGCGGCGGAACGGCCACCGCAGCACCGCGATAGGCCTGACTTGCGAATTGCGCCATCGAATTTTGGGTCATCAGTTACTCGAACTCGCGTTGAGAAGGGCTTTTAGATAAGTGAGCGTGTTGTTGGCGCTCTCGATGGCGGCCTGATATTTGGCGTATTGCGCCGTGAGCTGAGTCTGGAACGTGGCGGCCGAGCTCTTGATGTCATCGACCTTGGCCTGCATCGTCTCGTCCTGCGAGGTCAGATTGTCGATCAGCGTCTGCAGCGATCCCGTGCTGGACGATGCGGTCTTGGCGATCTGGTAGATCTGGGTTGCAAGCCCCTGTGTGGAGGTCACGGTGACCGATTGCGACGTCGAGCCGGTGTAGGTGAAGGCCATCCCGGCATAGATCGTCCCGGAATTGCCCACGATCGTGTTGCCGCTGACCGTGAACAGCGAGCTGTCGCCGCCGACCGACGCGGTCGTGAGCGTCCCCGACGAGTCCACAGTCAGATCCAGGGTGAACGACTGCGGCGACGATCCGGTATTGACTACGCTGAGCTGGCTCGACGAGGTCTTGGTCTGCGCCGACAACAACGTCGTCACGCCGCTCAGATTGGTGCTGAGGATCGTCGACAGCGTGCCAGTATCGAGCTCGAGTTCGTTCTTCTCGTTGAACGACAGGCCCAGGTCCGCCATCGTCAGCCCGCCGACCGAGGTTCCGAGCACGGCCTGGAGCGAATTCATGATGTCGCGCATGGTGCCGTCGCCGAACAGGACGGAGCTCGAGGACGCCGTCCCGTCCGAATTGGTGGTCTGCTGCGCGATGACGGCATCGCGGAATGCGTTGTAGTCGGTGACGAATGTCTGCAATGCCGACGAGATCTGGCTCGTGTCCGTCCCGATGGTGACAGTCAGCGTCGTTCCGGACGGAGTCGCCTGCAGCAGATCAAAGGTGACGCCGCTGAGAACGTCGGTGATGTCGTTGGTGTTGCGCGTCAGGCTGATCCCATCGAGCGTGAATTCCGCCTCCTGCGCCGTCTGCAGCACGGTCGTGAAGGCACCCGAGCTGTCGGTCACGCCAAGCTTGTTGAGCACGTCGTCGCCGGACGAGCTGGCGTAGGTGATGTCAGCGGAATCCTGGGTCCCCGTCAGCACCAGCTGATACGACCCGCTCGATACCTGGACGATCGACGCCTCGACGTTGGTCGTGGAGGTCTGGGCATTGATCGCGTCGACGACATCCTGCAGCGACATGCCGCTGGTGATGGTGATGTCGGCCGTGCTGCCGCCGGATAGGCCGAGCGAGAACGTGCCGGAATAGCCGAGTGCCGCGGTCTGGCTCGACTGCGTCGTGCCCGTCACCTTGTGTGCGGTGGCGATCTGGCCGATCGTCAGCGTGTGGCTGCCGGTCGCAGCACCGTTGCTCACCGACATCGACAGAGCCGATGAGGCGCTGACGTCGCCGGTCGCGCTGATGGTGGCGGCCCGCGTGGCGAAGGCGTTCGTCGCAAGCGAGTTCACCATCGACGTCGCCAGTGACGACAATCCCGAGGACAGCGTCTTCAGCGCGGTCTGCAGCGTCTGGTAGGCCGTGATCTTGGCCTCATTGGCCGTGATCTTGGTCGAGATCTGGGTCGCCTGGGTGAGCTTGGCATTGACCGCGGATTCGATCAGCGCAGTCCAGTCGATCGTGCTCGTCGTGCTCGTTCCCGACGTCGTGAGCGAGCTGCTCGAACTCGTCGAGGATGAGGAAGAAGACGACGTCGTGCCGCTCGTGCTCGAGGTTGCGCTGCTCACCGTCATCTATCGTCGTCCTCCAAGGAAAAAGCCGGACCGGCGAGGCGCCGGCCCGGCAGATCACGGCTCAGCCCAGCAGCTTCAGGAGGTACTGCGGGATCTGGTTGGCGGCGGCTTCCGCCGACACCGCGGCCTGGGTCTTCACCTGCGCCGACGACAGTTTCGCCTGCTCCGACGCGATATCGACGTCCTTGATCGCGGAGTTGGCCGATTGCAGGTTCTGCGTCTGTGTGGAGATCGAGTCCGCCGAGAAGTTGAAACGCGATTCCTGCGCGCCGATGTCGGCGCGGGCCTTCGACACGGTGTCGATCGCGGTGTCGAGAGCGGTCAAGGCTGCGGTCGCGCCGGTCTGGGTGCTGACGTCGAGCGACGAGACGCCGAGCGTGCTCGCGGTGAGATCCGACAGCGTGATGTTGATGGTGTCGGACGCGGACGAGCCGACCAGGACCGAGACGCCCGACGAGAAGGTGCTGGTGCCGTCGAGCAGGCTCTGGCCGCTATAGCGCGTTCCGGTCGCGATCGACGAAATTTCGCTGATCAGCTGCGAGAATTCCGACTGGATGTAAGTGCGGCTGGTTCCGACCGTGGTGCCCGATGCGGACTCTGAGGCCAGCGACTTCATGCGCGCCAGGATGTCGCTGATGTTGGACGCGCCGCCATCCGCTGTCTGCAGGATCGACGTCGCCTGCGCCGCGTTGGTCGCAGCCTGCTGCAGCGTGGTGATGTCCGACGAGATGCGCGTGGAAATGGCGAGACCGGCCGCGTCGTCCGAGGCTGACGTGATGCGCGAACCGCTCGACAGCTTGGCGAGCGAGCTCGTCTCCTGGTTGGAGTTGATGTTCAGGTAACGGACGGCGGAGTTGGCGGCGATGTTGGTGGAAATTGCGGGCACGGTGAGGACTCCTGAGTGATCGGCAAAGCACGCCGCATCGTGGAAGGACTGACGGTGCGGATCGGCCCCGTCTGACCGATCAAACGGAAGCGCCTGCGGGATTCAGGCGGGAATTCTCCTGCGCCGAGAATTTTATGGTTAGCAATCCGTGAAGGCGCCGCGAATGTCGCGCTCGTGACGCCGCAGCATGTCGCGCAGTTGCTGGCGTCCCCGCTTCAACAAGGACTCCACGGCGGCCACTGTCGTGTCCATCACCTCGGCGATCTCGCCGTTGCTCATGTTCTCGTGATACGACAGGATCACGGCGATCCGTTGCTGCTCCGGAAGCCGCTGCATCGCCCCCTCCAGGAGGACGCTGAGCTCCGCACGCTCGATGACGCTCACTGCATCCGGCTTGCCGTCCGCAACCTCGGGTACCACGTCGACATTCTCGGTCCGCGGCTTGCGGCGGATGTCGATGCAGCGGTTGCTGACGACGCGATAGAGCCAGGTCGAGAATTTGGCGCGACCGTGCTGCCACCGCCCCCGGTGAGTCCAGACCTTCAACATCGTGTCCTGCACGACGTCCTCGGCATCGGCGGCATTGCCGACGATGCGCAACGCAATCGCATAGGCGCGATCGATGTGGCGCTCGACGAGAAGACGAAATGCGAGCTCCTCTCCGGTGGCGAGCCGGTCGAGCAGGTCCTTGTCCTCGTCGAAGACCGCGGTCTCGCCTGGCGGCGCGGAGTCGGGAACCGTGCTGGCCGACTCGCTCGACGACAGCGCCGCGACGTCCGGGGACCCCGGCTCTTTCGAAGATATGCCATCGGCCGGGGCCCAGACGTCCAGCGCGTAGCTCATTTCCGAATCTCCAACCCGCAATGCCGAATGCGGCATTCGCAGACGGCTTCCGATCGTTGAACGTGGCGACCGAAAGAAGCAGGCGAAGATTTTTTGTGACTTTTCAGGTAGTTAGATGGAATGTTTTGCCTAGGGACAGGCAAATTCTGCCGCACGCGGATCGAGCGCCCGACGATCGTTGAGAAAGAGAGGCCGATGTTCGGCATGGCGGGGGATTCATTCCAGAAGACGAATTCAGCAGAAAACGCGAGCTGCAACGCTTACTAACAGCATCCGTGGATGCATACCGCGCACACAAAGTCCGCGGTTGAGCAAGGTTCGGAATTATTGCGAAACGATCATCTCGCCCGGCAATTTTTTCCGAATCACCTCGACGAAATTATCGCATTTTTCGATTCTGTCAGTTGCCGCGGACGCGATTTTTGAATCGCGTGACGACTTTTGCGACATTGCGCGCCTGATCCATCGCGTTCGTACGTTATAGTTGCTGATAGCACGATAGATGAAGCGATCGACGCGCTGCGTCGCACGCCGCCGACGCGCGCGCGTAGATGGCCATCATGTCTATAGCGTCAACGAATGTTGCTGAATGTTTCGATCTGCATCGAGGCTCCAGAGCGTCACCGCACGCGATATATCCGGTGTGAAGCTCGTGATCCGCACTGCGACTTCGTTTACGAGACCAATCGTCCGCTTCGGCCTTGATAAGGCGCGCATCAGATCGAAGTGATTGCGAATACTTCTGCTCGCGCAGCCACGGTGTTTGTCATCTGTTGCGGCCTCGAGCAGCGCGCCCGGCAACATTGCGAAACGAAGCTCGCGTTTTCCGTGTCGAAAGCCCGATCTTACTCGCATTGTCGCAAGACACCGACGCAAGCGCATGAGCGATCGACGCGCCTGATTGGCCGACGTGGTCCGTTCTATTGTGCGGGAGGGCCCGGCATGACGCGACAAGATCTGAAGACCAACGACCACGACCCGGTGCAAAGCCTGCGCGCTCACGGCGTCAGGCTCGGTCAGCGGCAAGGTCATCGTCTGCAATGGCTGTCGCGAACATTCGGGCCGGTGGTTCACTGCGATGACCTTCCACCGCCTGGCCGTGGCCGCACTATCGTCCTGGTCGACCCGCCAACGGGCGCCGGGGCGGAGCTGCTGTACGGCGCGCTGACCTCGCATGACGCCGTGGTGATCCCCTTCGGCGAAAACCCCGCGTTCGATTTCCTGAAATCCAAGTTGACCGAGTTCGGCACCGTCGGCACCTCAGACGACGGCCCGCACGAATTATGGTGGGGCGGCCGCGACTGGCCTGCGCCGGACGCAGCACCGGCAACTGCGATGCGTGTCGTGTCCTGCCATCCAACGACGGTCGGCGACTTGCACGTCTATCATCTCAGACGCTCGTTGCAGCGGCTCGGGCTCCCATTCGACATCGAGGCGATCGATCGCCGCCCCGGCGAACGCCTGAGCGCTGCGGACAAGGCCGACTTCATCGCGCGGATGTGGCAGCGGAATCGCGAACCGCTGTTGTACGTCGAGGCCGACGTGATGTTCCAAGCACCTCCGGACCTTCCTCATCTGGCAGGCTGCGACTTTGCCGTCCATAAGTGGAACGGCTGGGAGATGTCGCCGCGCACCCTCTATTTCGGCCGGTCCAAGGCGGCCGGGACAATGCTGACGACCTGGCGTGAGATCGCCTCTTCATATCCCGATATCTGGGACGGCTATCAGATCGATCAGGCCTGGAGTGCGGTGAGCTCCCAGATCGCGCTCGACACGGTCTGGCTTCCCCGCAGCTACCATGCCGTCGCAGGGGAAGCCGGAGTCCGCAACGCGACGATCGTCCACAATCTGAAGCCGACAAAGGCTGATCTTGGTCCCGACCCGGACTTTGCCGAGGTGGCGCGGTCGCCCCGGCGAGCCGGGCGCGTCGGCGCGTTGGAGTCGCTGCTCGTGGTGCGCTCGAAAGTAAAATCCGGCAGAGGTGTCACGGTCATCCTGCGCGACGTCGGAAGCAGCAGCGCGCGCGCCGCCGCTGACAGCATCGAGAAGCTGACCAGCGCCTTCGTCGCTGATTGCGGCGGCTTTGGCCGCCTCGAGCTCTCACTGTGCTCGTGGCAGCCGGAGGTTCGCATCGCGCGGGAGGCCGCTTTGCTGGCCGACAACATGGTGCTCGAGATCATCCCCGGTCAGGAGCTGCCGGCCAATTTGTTCGCCGCGACGGCCACCTCGGGAGCTGCGCACCGGCCCGCCACCTTCAACGCCCATCGCCGCTGACGCCAACCAGGACAAATCATGTTCGACACCATCATTCTTCTCACCGGCAGCCGCGACCAGCAACTTGCGCTGTCGGAGCTGCTACGGGCGCACAACCCTGCCCTCGCATTCCGTTTCGCGGTCAGCCTGCAGGACATCGAAGCCATCGAACGCGATGTGCTCGGCAGATCCCGCCTGCTTGCCTTCACGACCGGCGTCATCGTGCCTGCCGACATCCTTCAGGCGCTCGGCCACGGCGCCTACAATTTTCATCCGGCCCCGCCGGATTATCCGGGCTGGGCGCCGGCTCATTTCGCGATGTACGACGGTGCGACGCGCTTCGGCGCAACGGCCCATGTGATGGAGACCCGTGTCGACTGCGGCCCGATTGTCGGTGTCGAGACGTTCGACATCCCGCGCGGCGTGGATGTCCGTGGTTTGGAGCAGATGACGTTCGTGCGGCTCGCCTATTTGTTCTGGCGCATGTCGCGCGACCTCGCCTGCGACGCCGGCCCGCTGCCGGCGCTCGGCGTCGGTTGGAGCGGAGCGAAGAGCACCAGACAGATGTACGCCGCCATGTGCGACATGTCCGCCGACATCGATCCGGCCGAAATGGCGCGCCGCATCCGCGCCTTTCACGACGACTTCCGCGGCATTCCACTGACCATCAACCTGCACGGCACACGGTTTCAGCTCATGAGCGCCGCGGGCGCTGTTGGCGAGCCAAGGACGGTTGACGCACCGGCGTTGGCGCTCGCATCGTGACCTAGCGCTTGAGCGGCTTGATCACTGTCTGGTCGAGCCGCGTTTCCCAGCCGTGACGTTCCAGCTCGGGATCGTCATGTTCCTCCTGCGGCCAGCCGACGCAGAGATACGCAATCAGGCTCCAGTCGGACGGCAACGCGAGTTCGCGACAGACAGCCGCTGGGTCCAGGATCGACACCCAGCCGACGCCGAGACCTTCGGCGCGCGCCGCCAGCCAGAACGTCTGGATCGCCGCCACCACCGAGTAGCGGAGCGTTTCCGGCATCGTGGCGCGGCCGAGCCGATGACCGGTGGCAGCGCCCTCGTCGGCGCAGACGGCGAGATGGATCGGCGCCTGCGTCAAGCCTTCCAGTTTGAGGCTTGCATAGAGCGCGCGTCGCTCTCCATCATAACCGGCGAGCGCGGCCTGGTTCGCGCGCTCGAAGTTCTCGATGACCGTCGCGCGGCGTTCAGGGCTCTCGACGAGCACGAACCGCCAGGGCTGGCAGAAGCCGACGGATGGCGCATGGGACGCGAGCGCGAGCAACTGTTCGATCAGCTCTGGGGAGACCGGATCCGAGCGGAAACGGCGGACGTCGCGACGCCAGCGCACCAGCTCGGCAAAGCGCTGCCGGAATGTCGCGTCGAACTGCGGAGGGCTTCGGCCTGGCTCGCTCATGCGCCCTCCCCGCTCAGGACGTGCAGGAACGATCCCGTCACCGACCCGCGCCGGGCGCCGCGCTCGGCGGCGACGCCGCCCGACGCATCGCGGCACGCGATCAGCGGATCGTCTGCCTCGCTCAGGATGGTTGCATAGTGGAATTCGTGACCGTGAACGACGGCGCCCCTTCGGCCGAGGCTGCAATCGGCCAATAGGGTCGCTTGACGGTAGCCGAGATGCAAGCGGCGTCGTGCGAACGAGGTTTCCAGCGACAGCAGCCCCGCCATCGCATGCCGGACACCGTGGGCATCTTCGAGTCCCGCCCCCAGCGTCATGTAGCCACCGCACTCGCCGTGGATCGGCACGCCGCGCAAGGCCATCGCGCGCAACGCATCGAGGAACGACCGCGCCGAGGCCAACCGTCCCGCATGCAATTCGGGATAGCCGCCTGGCAGCCACACCGCGTCGGCTGCGGGATCGGGAGCCTCGTCGTTCAACGGCGAAAACGGGATGGCCTCCGCGCCATGGGCGCGCCAGTGCCGCAGGAGATGCGGATAGCTGAACGAGAAGGCCGCATCTGCTGCGAGCGCAATGCGCTGTCCGGGCGGTTTGATGCCAAGGCCAGATGTCTGCGCAGCGAGATCGGTAGAGCGGATCGGATTCGCGAGACCCAGCAGCGCCTCGAGATCGACGGCTCCGGAGACGCTTGCCGCGAGACGCTCGAGATGGGCTTCGAGGGCCGTGATCTCCTGGGCCTGGACCAGTCCGAGATGACGTTCGGGAAATGTCAATTGCGCGTCCCGCGCCAGCGCGCCGAGCAGCCTGATTCCGATGGTCGCGAACGCCGGCTCGATGAGCGCCCGATGCCGCTCGCTCGCGACCCGATTGAGGATCACGCCGGCCACGTGAACATCGTCGCGAAAACGCGCGCAGCCGAGCGCGACGGCAGCGGCCGTCTCGGTCTGCCCACTCACATCGAGAACGAGCACGACCGGCCAGCCGGTCAGGGCTGCGAGATCCGCGGCCGAGCCGCTGCCCGCGCGTCCGGGATGCGATGCGCCATCGAACAGGCCCATGACGCCCTCGACGATGGCGATATCGGCGTCGGCGGCAACGTCGCGGACAAGCCCCAGCAGTTGCGGCGCCGACATCGCCCAGCTGTCGAGATTGTAGCTCGTCCGTCTTGCCGCAGCCGTGTGAAAGGCGAGATCGATATAGTCGGGGCCACATTTGAAGGGTTGCACGCGCGTGCCGCGCCGGCTGAGGGCACGCAGCAGTCCGAGCGTCACCGTCGTCTTGCCGGCGCCCGAACGCGGCGCGGCGATGATGATCCCGCTGGGTGTCACCATGGTCATGGCCGCAACGCCGCCGAGGCATGGCAAAATGTGCTATGCGAACGGACATGATGGAAACCGCGGATCCGCCGAACCGACCGCTGAAGCGTGGCTGGACGACCGGCAGCTGCGCCACGGCCGCGGCGCGCGCCGCCTACGAGCTGCTGATCACGGGCAACTGTCCTGCCATGGTCGAGATCGCCCTGCCGGGCGGACGTCGTGTCGGCTTTGCGGTCGCGATGCACGAGGCCGACGGCGCGAAGGCAACCGCCGGCGTCATCAAGGACGCCGGCGACGATCCTGACGTCACGCACGGTGCGCTGGTCAAAGCGACTTTGCGGCGCGGTGCAGACAATTCCGGCGTGACGTTCCGCGCCGGCCCCGGCGTCGGCACAGTGACGCGACCAGGATTGCCGCTGCCGCCGGGAGAACCTGCGATCAATCCGGTGCCGCGCGAGATGATCGCGGCGGCGATCAATGAGGCCGCTGCAGCGCTCGGCGCGGCACGCGACGTCATCATCGAGATCTCCATTCCTGGCGGCGAGGAGCTCGCCCGGAAGACGCTGAACCCGCGCCTCGGCATCGTTGGCGGCCTGTCGATCCTCGGCACCACGGGAATCGTCGTGCCGTTCAGCTGCGCCGCCTGGATCCACTCCATTTATCGCGGCATCGACGTCGCGCGCGCCGCCGGCCTGCCGCACATCGCCGGCGCGACGGGAAGCACATCGGAGAAGGCCGTGCAGCAGCTCCACGGCCTGCCAGAGACGGCGCTGATCGACATGGGCGATTTCGCCGGCGGCATGCTGAAATATCTGCGCCGGCATCCGGTGGCCCGCATCACCGTGGCCGGCGGCTTCGCCAAGATGACCAAGCTCGGCCAGGGCCTGCTCGACCTGCATTCGCGCGCCGGCAAAGTCGATCTCGGCTGGCTCGCGAACACGTTGCATGACGCCGGCGCGCCGGACGCGTTGGTCACGACCGCACGCACCGCCAACACCGCGTTGCAGGTGCTTCAGGAGGCCGAGCGGCTCGGATTTCCGGCCGGCGAGGTCGTCGCGCACGCCGCCTGGCAGACGGCGCGGCGTGCGCTGAGCGACAACGACGTTGCGCTCGATGTCGCCGTGTTCGACCGCGATGGCCGGCTGGTCGGACAGAGTTACGGGCCGGCTCATTCGCCCCTCCCGCGGAAGCGTCGCTGATAATCGGCATCGTACAGCGCGCTATTGCGAAAATCCTCAGCTGCGAGCGCGCGGCCCACCAGGATCAGCGCGGTCCGCTCCACGGCGGAAGTCGTGATCTGCCCGACTATCGTCGCCAGCGTGCCGGTCAGGATCAACTGATCCGGCCAGCTCGCGCGATAGACGATCGCCACCGGACAGTCGTCGCCGTAGTGCGGCCGCAGCTCCTCGACGACTTTGTCGAGAACATGGATGGAGAGATGGATGGCGAGCGTGGCGCGCGACTGCGCGAACAGCGAAAGCTGTTCCGTCTCCGGCATGGCCGAAGCGCGGCCGGAGGTACGCGTGAGCACCACCGATTGTGCGAGTCCCGGCAAGGTCAGCTCGCGACCGAGCGCGGCCGCCGCCGCCGCGAACGACGGCACGCCGGGTGTGATCGTGTAGGGTATCCTCAACGCGTCGAGGCGCCGCAGCTGTTCGCCGAGCGCGCTCCAGATCGAGAGATCGCCGGAATGCAGCCGCGCCACATCTTCGCCCGCGAGCGTGGCACGCTCGATCTCGGCCACGATCTCGTCGAGCGACATCGGTGCCGTATCAACGATACGCGCACCGGGCGGACAATGATCGAGCAGCGCCTGAGGAACCAGCGAGCCCGCATAGAGACACACCGGGCAGCGCGCGATCAGGTCGCGACCACGCAAGGTGATCAGGTCGGCGGCACCGGGACCGGCGCCGATGAAGTGCACCGTCATGGCGCAGGCTCCGCATCGGTGACAGCCTCGCCCTCCGCCAGCGCGCAGGTCGCCGCGGCGTTTGCGACGCGCACGAGGATCAGCCGGGCATTCGCGCCGGCGGCAGCGAGCGCCGCCGTCTCGGCAACCGAAGGTACACCCTTCAAGCGCCTGACGCGATCGCTCCGCGTGATCGCGCGATCGGCAACAGCCGCCATGTCAGCAGAGGCGATGGCGACGAGCGGACGGCCAAGCCGCTGCGCGGCGCAGATCACGCCAGGCTCACTGACCTTGTCGGCCGCAGTGGCGAGCACCGCCACGTCCGCGGGTGCGAGGCGCGCAAGCGAGAGCGCATGTGCAATCACCGCCTCGATGTCTGCGACGCTGGCGGCACGGCGGCAGCCAATCCCGAGCGCGATCATGGCTTCGTCACCCGCCACTGCGTGATCGGCATGGCCTGCCGCCAGCCATGCATGCGACCGACCGGTTCGATCCGCGAAACGGCGATGCGGACCAGTTCACCGCCATGCTTGCCGAACAGCTCGATCAGCCGCGCCTCGCCTTCGAGCGACACCACGTTGGCGACGAGGCGGCCGCCGGACCTCAGCCGTGACCAGACGGCTTCGAACACCCCCGCTTCCGAAATGCCGCCGCCGATGAAGACCGCATCCGGCGTCTCAAGATCCGCCAACACCGCCGGCGCGCGCCCCATCACCAGCTTCAGCTCGGGAGCGCCGAGCGCCAGCGCGTTGCGCATCGCCCGGTCGGCCCGGTCCTGCCGCGCCTCGATCCCGAACGCGCGCAACGAGCCGTGACGCAGCAGCCACTCGATTGCCACCGAGCCCGACCCCAGCCCGACGTCCCACAGCAGTTCGCCCGGACGTGGCGCCAGGGCCGACAACGTCACGGCGCGGACCTCGCGCTTGGTCAGCTGGCCGTCATGCTCGAACAGATCATCGGCAAGACCGGTGGTCAGCGGGATCACGGGCGCATCAACCTCGGCATCAACCTCGATCGCGATCGTGGTCAACGGATGGATATCGGAAAGATCGAACGCGTCCGCCAGCGCGCTGCGCACCCGTTCGTGCGCGCCGCCGATCGCTTCCAGCACCGTCAGGCGCGAGCGTCCCATGCGGCGTGAGGTCAGCAGCGCGGCGAGCCTTGGGGCGGTGGATCCATCCCAGGCCAGCGCCAGAATGCGCGCCCCCGGCGCAAGATGGCGGATGATCCCTTCGAGCGCGCGGCCGTGCAACGTCACCTGCGCCACGTCCTGCAGCGGCCAGCCGAGCCGCGCCGCCGCGAGGCTGAAGGCCGAGGGCTGCGGGACGCATAGCATCTCGGCGGACGCGAAACGCTGCATGAGCTGCTTGCCGACGCCGTAGTTGAAAGGATCCCCGCTTGCGAGAACCACGACGGGCTCTCCTCGTCGCGCCGCGATCTGATCGAACGCGAGCTTCAGCGGGCTGGGCCAGGCCAGCCGTTCGCCCGCAATCAGCGGCGCTGCAAGCTCGATGTGACGGGCGCCGCCGACCACGAGGGCCGCCTGCGCAATGAGACGTCGCGCAGGCGTCGAGAGGCCGTCAACGCCGTCCTCGCCGATCCCGACGATGGACAGCCAGCGCTGCGCGTTGCAAGTTGCGGCCGAGTTCACCATGGACGCTTCCCCGCATGCGTATCCTCATTCTCGGCGGGACGACCGAGGCTTCGGAGCTGGCGCGGCTGCTCGCCGGCGACGACCGGTTCACGGCGACACTCTCGCTCGCCGGCCGCACCGCTTCGCCCAAACCGCAGCCGCTGCCGACGCGCATCGGCGGCTTCGGCGGCATCGCCGGACTGGAAGCCTGGCTGCGGGATCATGCGATCGACGCCGTCGTCGATGCAACGCATCCCTACGCCGACCAGATCTCGCGCCATGCCGTCGCAGCCTGTCATGCGCTGTCGGTGCCGCTGGCGTCGATCCGGCGCGCGGCGTGGCAACGCCAGGCCGGCGATCGCTGGATCGAGGTCGACAGTGCCGACGACGCGGCTTCGGCGCTCGGAGCGGATCCGGCGCCTGTGTTCCTCAGTCTTGGTCGCCTGGAGCTCGCAGCCTTCGGGGCAGCCCCGCAGCATCGCTATGTCGCCCGAACCATCGACCCGCCTGGTGACGTCCTGCTGCCGCCCGACATTCGCTTCGTCCACGATCGGGGGCCGTTCGACGAGCCGACAGAGGAAGCCTTTCTGATCCAGGAGCGCATCGCCTTCGTGGTGTCGAAGAACTCCGGTGGAGCCGCGACCTATCCGAAGATCGCAGCCGCGCGACGGCTCGCGATTCCGGTGGTGATGATCACCCGCCCCGAGAAGCCGCATGGCGTCGCGCTGGACGGCGCGCGGGCCGCGTTGCTGTGGCTGGAGGCGCAGCTCGCTCATGCGCCGCCCTCGACTTCACGACGCAGCGTATAGACGAAGGGCGGCTTGCCCCCGCGCGCGATCAGGCGCGTGGCCGTCGATCCGATCAGCACGAGCGTGCGCATGTCCGCCTTGTCGGGATCCACCTCGCCCAGCGTGGTGATGATCTGTCTGACATCACCACTGCCCGCGGCCCGCACCAGGATGACGATGGTCGAAGCCGGCTTGATCCGCCGCAGCAGCGCGAACGCCTCCCCCAGCTGATGCGGGCGCGCCTTGGACAGCGGATTATAGAGCGCGATGACGAAATCGGCTGCAGCGGCCGCCTCCAGGCGGCGGCGGATGGTCGTCCAGCTCTTGAGATTGTCAGACAGCGAGATCGCACAGAAGTCGCCACCGAGCGGCGCCCCGACCTCAGCCGCGGCTGCCAGCATGGCCGTGACACCAGGCTCGACACGGATGTCGAGGTCGCGCCAGGCCGCCGGTCCCGCCTCGACCGCTTCGAACACCGCTGCGGCCATCGCGAAGACGCCGGGATCACCGCCCGACACCACCGCGACCTGCTTGCCGTCGCTTGCGAGCCCGAGTGCGTGGCGGGCGCGGTCGAGCTCGACGCGATTGTCGCTGGCGTGCCGGATCTGGCCCGGACTCGTCGTGGTCACTCTGTCGAGATACGGTCCATAACCGATCAGATCGGTCGCGCGAGCGATGGCGGCCGAGGCGGCCGGCGTGATCAGTTCGGCTCGCCCCGGGCCGACGCCGACAATGGTCAGCGTGCCCGTCATAGCCGCCGCCCCTGTCCGGGGATCAGGATCATCGAGAAATAGGGGCCGCGCTCCAGCTCCACCTCGGCCAGGGGCGCGACACGCTGCGCTTCCATCGTGCCGCGCTCGACATAGAGCGCACGATCGAGCAAGCCGGCGCTGATGATCGCGCGCTTCACCTTGGTGAGGTTGCGCCCGACCTTCATGATGACAGCGGCCTCACAACGCGTCAGCCGGTCATGCAGGACGTCCTCGCCCAGCGTGCCCGGCAAAACGGAGAGGACGTCGTCGCCCCAGGTGATCGGAACATTGGCCTTGGTCCAGCAGCCGGACATGCCGGTGACGCCCGGGACGACCTCGACCGGATGATCGCGCTCGAGCCGCCGCCACATATGCATGAACGAGCCGTAGAAGAACGGGTCGCCTTCGGACAGCAGACCGACCGATCGCCCCGCCGCCAGATGCGCGGTGATGCTGTCCGACGCACGTCGGTAGAAGTCGGCGATCTGGGACTGATAGGACAGGTCGGCAACGGGCAATTCCTCCGTGACCGGATATTCGAGCCGCAGCTCGTGCCGGCCCGATTCCATCAACGGCGCGACGATCCGTCGCGCGTTGCCTTCCATGCCGCGCTTGGCAAAGAACGCCACCACATCGACGGACCGGACCAGGCCGGCGGCGCGCAAGGTCAGATAACGAACGTCGCCCGGACCAACGCCGATGCCGTAGAGCGTGCCCGGATTTGCCGAGCCCGCGATGGTGTCCAGCAGGCTCATTCGACATCACTCGCGATGGCATTCACCGCCGCGACCGCCATGGCGCTGCCGCCCTTCCGACCCTTCACGATCAGATACGGCACACGGCCGTCGGCCGCGAGCGCCTCCTTGGATTCCCGGGCTCCGACGAACCCAACGGCCGTTCCGATCACCGCAGCCGGCCGTGGCGCGCCCTGATCGAGCATGTCGAGCAGATGAAACAGCGACGTCGGCGCGTTGCCGATCGCCACCAGCGCGCCGCCGAGATGCGGCCGCCACAGCTCCAGCGCCGCCGCGGATCGGGTCGTCCCGAGCTGCGCGGCGAGCGCCGGCACCTCCGGAGCATCGAGCGTGCAGATGATCTCGTTTTTCGCCGGCAACCGCGCCCGCGTGATCCCCTGCGCCACCATCTTGGCATCGCACAGGATTGGCGCGCCACGATCGAGCGCCGCCCGCGCTTCGGCGGCGAAGTGTTCGGACATGGCGATGTCGGAGGTGATCTCGACCATGCCGCAGGCATGGATGATGCGCACGGCGATCTTCTCTTCCAGTCCGTGGAAGCGCGACAGATCGGCCTCGGCGCGGATGGTCGCGAACGAACGGCGATAGATCTCCGCCCCGTCCTTGATGTAGTCGCGCAGCTCAGACATGGGCCTTTTCTTTCGTTTCGAACAGCCCGTCGACGTCGGTCTCAGTGGGATCGAGCATGCCGCAGGATTCGCTCTTCACCGTGCCGTTGCGGACGATGTGATAACCTTCACCCTCGCCGACCAGCACGACGTCCGCGGCTGCCGAGCGTGCGCAGCCCTTGGCGCAGCCGGAGACGTGCAGCGTGCCGTTGAATCCGGTCCGGGCCATCGCATCCGCGAGCACGCGGGCATGCTGTCGCGTCGCCAGTCCCGTCGACGGACAGCAGCCGACGCCCGAGCAGGCGTCGATGCGCATCAGTGGATCGGTATCGTCGACAACCAGGCCGAGCCGGGCTGCATCCGCCACCAGTTGCTCCGCGGTCACGGCGCCCGCGGCGACATACAGCGCGCGCCATGGAGACAGGCGGACCTCGGCGACATCGTGTGCCGCGAGCATGGCCGCAAGCCGCGCCAGCGTGCCGCTATCGATGCGGCCGAATGGCACGCCGAGACCGACGGCGCAGGTTTGATCCGTCAGGGCAATGATGCCGCAACGTCGTTGCGATTTCGCGGCTGATGGCGTCGCGATGACGTTGGAGAGATCAAGGCCCAGTTCGGCGCCGACGGCGGCGCGCGCGTGCGGCGGCATATCTGCGGAGCGCCGCGTCGGGCTGTGTTGCAGCACCAGCCGCGCGAGCCGCACAGCCGTCGACGCCGCATCGGCATCGGCTGTCGTTCCCAGCCACACGGCCTCAACAGAACCGGCGATGCCAACGGCGACACGCCGGGCTTCAGGACCGCTACAGCCGACGAGACGAACATCCGCGGCGAGCCCGGTCAGCGGCAGCCTGCCGCCGCCGTCCAGCGCAAAGCCGAACTTGGGCGGCAGCGCATGGAGCGCCTGATCCGAGGCCAGCAGCGTCTCCAGCTCGGCGGCGACGGGGCGCATGTCGACCCATTCGGCCGGGTCGAGTCCCGCCAGCGGGTTGACGACGATGTTGCGGATGGCCTCGAGCTCGGCGCTGTCATCGAGCAGGCCGAGCGATGCCATCAGCTCCCACAGCGGCGCGAGCATCTCGGACGATACGCCACGTATTTGCAGATTGGCGCGGCGCGTGAGGTCGATCTGGCCGTTGCCGTAGTGCCGAGCAGCCTCGGCAAGCTCACGCAGCGCCGACACCAGCAACGCGCCGCCATGCGGCCGGACGCGAACGATGAGCCCGTCGCCGCTCGGCATCGGACGCCGCGCGCCCGGGCACCAGCCCTTGATCTCGACCGAGGCGGTCATGACGCGCTCTCCGCTTGCGTCAGGCGCGTGCGGGCATGCGCAAGCTCATCGGCGACCGCATTCCGGCGTGGCACCCATAGCTGCCGGCGTAGCGCATCCTCAAATCGCGAGACGATCGCGGCGACCGCCGCCGGATTGCGCGCGACCATGTTGTCCAACACGGCCTCGTCGCGCAGCAGCGCCCCATGCGCCAGATCGAACAGGTGCTCGGCGACGGCGTCAGAGGTGGCGGCAAAGGCGTAGAGCGCGTCGACGCCCTGCGCGATCTCGGCGACGCCGCGATAGCCATGCGCGAGCATTCCCGCAATCCAGCGCGGATTGGTGAGACGGCCGCGCACCACGCGGGCGATCTCCTCGCCGAATGTCCGCGCCGCCGGCGCCTCCGGACGGCTGGTGTCGAGATGCAGCAGCGCGGGCGACGCGCCGAGCGACGCCGCGGCCGCCGCAAAGCCTCCGGCAAAGTCGGCGACCTCCTCGCCATCGAGCAGGTCGCGCTCACGATCGTCCTGCGGATGCACGAGGGCGTCGGCGCTGCGGACGCGGGCGCGGAACGTGTCGGAAGCAGACGCGCCGTCATGCGTCCCGCCAAAGCTATAAGCGGCGCTCTCGAGATACGCCTCGCCGAGCTGCGACCGGCTCGTCCAGCCCATTCCGAGCGCAAGGTCGGCGGCAACGGCACCGTAGCTGCCAGGCGCCCCGCCGAACACGCGCGCGAGGCTCTCGCCGCGCCGCCGTGCCGCGGCCAGCGGATTGTCGGCATCGTCCTCGTCAAGCGCGGCCACCTTTTGCACGGCGAGATCGAACAGCGCGATCTGCGCTTCGAACAGGTCGCGAAACAGCCCCGAGATCCGCAGCGTCGCATCGATGCGCGGGCGGTCGAGCATCGCCAACGGCAGTACGTCGACGCCGGTGACACGATTGGAGTTGAGGTCCCAGCGCGGCCGCACGCCCAGATAAGCCAAGGCCTGGGCCAGATCGTCACCGCCCGTGCGCAGCGATGCGGACGCCCAGAGATCGAGCATGAGCGCGCGCGGGTAGTCACCATGATCCTGCAAATAGCGCCGGATCACCTCGTCAGCCGCGCGTACGCCGACCACAGCGGCGGTCCGGGTCGGGATCGCACGCGGGTCGATCGCGGTGAGATTGCGCCCCGTGGGCAGCACGTCGAGCCGGCCGCGGCTCGGCGCGCCGGCGGGACCGGCAGCGACGCGGCGACCGTCGAGTGCCGCGAGCAACGCGCTGCGTTCGGCTGCAGCGCTCGCGGCGATCCGTGCGGCGATGTCGGCGCGATCGACCGTCGCGGCCGCCGGCCCCATGGCCGCCGTGATCGCATCCGCAAGCAGGCCGGTCGCCGCCGTGTCGGGCGCCTCCCCAAACACATGCAGGCGGTCGCGCACCGCGAGCTCCTTGATGTCACAGAGCTGCGCATCGAGCTGTGCGATCGCCTCGCGTCCGGTCATTGCGCGGTCGAGCCCGCAATCGGCGGCCAGGCCGCTCTGCCAAGCCCGCGCGACAATCTCGTCCTCTAGGAGTCCGAGCCGGCGCTTGTCGAGGCCATCCGCCTCGGCATATTCCTCGACCAGCCCCTCCAGCTCCAGCAAGGGTCCGTGCAGACCGGCCTGCGACAGCGGCGGCGTCAGATGCCCGAGCGTCAGTGCCGACAATCGCCGCTTGGCCTGCATCGCTTCGCCGGGATTGTTGACGATGAAGGGATAGATCACCGGCAGCGGGCCCAGCACGGCCTCCGGCCAGCACGCATTTGAGAGCGCCAGTGCCTTGCCAGGCAGCCATTCCAGCGTGCCATGCGCACCGAGATGAATCAGCGCATCGATCCGCTCGGTCTCACGCAGATGCGCATAGAGCGCGACATAGGCGTGCCGCGGAGGCACGCTCGTGTCATGGTAGCCGGACTTGCGATCGGCGCGATTGCCACGATCCGGCTGCAACAGGACCCAGAATTTTCCCGCACGCAGCACCGGAAAACGGAAGGCGCCATCTCGAACCGCCGGGTCCGCTTCCGCCTCTCCCCAGATGTCATGTAGCGCACGCTGCAGCTCATCCGGCAACAGCGCCAGAGCACACCGATAGGCCGCGAGCGGCACGACGAGCTCATCTGCCTCGTCCCGCAGCAGCGCGTCAACATCTTCGGCGGTCGGCGCTGCGCGGCCGATATCGTACCCCGCCTCCGCCAACAGCCGCGCAATGGCGGCTGCGCTTTCGCTGGTGTCGAGACCGACAGCGTAGCCGCGGCGCCCGCCGCGCGCCGGATAATCGGAGAGCAGCAGCGCCACGCGCCGCTCGCTTGCCGGCAGCGCCCGCAGCCGCGCCCATCGCGCCGCGAGCCGGGCGACGTAAGCGATGCGGTCGTGTCGGGGCACATAGCGCATCGTGCCGAACTGCAGACGCTCATCCGCCGGCGTTTCACCCTTGAACGCAATCGGGCGCGCCAACAGTCGGCCGTCGAGCTCCGGCAGAACGACATTCATGGCCAGATCCGTCGGCGACAGTCCGCGCGCCGACGAGGCCCAGGCCTCTTCGGTGCTCTGCGCCTGGATGATTTGCAGAACTGGTGCATCAGCCACGTCGAGCACCGTGGTGCCGTCGTCGCGCAGCGCCGAGAACGCGGTGGCGTTCAAAATGATCGCAGGACGCCGGCGCTGGACGAGTCGCGCCAGTGCATCCCCGATATTGGGATCCTTCAGGCTGGTCACCGCGACCGCGACTGCCGCCAGCCCTTCACCTTCGAGCGCCCGCATCAGCGCAGCAATCCCGGCCGTATCGGCAGCGAGCAGGCCCGCACGGTAGAACACGATCAGCGCGCACGTCCGCGCATCATCGTGGCCGCAGAGATCATCGATGCCGACGGCTCCGCGATCGGGCCTGAAGCCGACGATCGAACCGATCGCGATCGGTTCGGCAAACTGCACGTCGCGCCCGAGCAGCGTCGCGAGATAGCGCAGGGCCTCGCGCGCATTGCCGACGCCACCCTCGTGCAGATAGCCGTAGAGACGCGAGGTCGCGTCCTGCGGCAAGGTCGAGAGCGCAGCAAGCCTGTCGTCGGCGCGATCATCACCCGGCAGTGCCGCGAACAGGATGTGGCGGCTGCGGCAGACCGATGCGATGCGCTCCAGCCCGTAGCGCCAATAGTCGAGCCCGCCGAGACAGCGCACGACGACGGCGCGCGCGCCCAGCACGACGCGGTCGACATAGAGATCGACCGACATCGGATGCTTCAGCCGTTTCAGGCTCGCGAGGCGCAGGCTCGGCAGCTCATCCGACGACGCGGTCCAGGCCTCGGCCAATGCCGACAAGTCGCTATCCGAGAACGACAGCACGACGATTTCGGCCGGCGACTGTGCAAGATCCACGGCCTGTTCGAGGTCGTCGAGATCCGCGCCCGTTGTCGCCAGCAGGTGCATCGGTTCCGCCTATCCTGTGATCAGGCTCTGGATGGCGGCGGCATCGAGGCCGCGCTCGCCGATGATCACCAGCCGCCCCTGCCGCGATTCGCCCGATCGCCACGGGCGCTCGAACTGATGCTGGATGCGGTTGCCGACGGCCTGCACCAGGAGGCGCAGCGGCTTGCCGGCGACTTCCACGAACCCCTTCACGCGCAGTACGTCATGCGCGTCGACGGCGGCCGCGATGCGGTCGACGAGCGCATCGGGCGAGGCCTGCGCCGGGACGTCGAGCACGAAACTCTCGAAATCGTCGTGGTCGTGCTCGGCCTCGTTGTCGTGATGCGACGGCCGGGCCGCGAGATCGTCCTCCGCCGCGGCACCGAGCCCGAGCAGAATTGAAGCCGACAGCCTACCGTGCTCCGTCGCGATCACCTTGACGGCACGCTGCACCTTCGCGGCGATCTCGGCCGCGACATCCTTGCGCTGCTCCTCGCTCATCAGATCGCTCTTGTTCATCACGACGAGATCGGCGCACAGCAGCTGGTCCTCGTAAACCTCCTCCAGCGGGTTGTCGTGATCGAGCGAAGCATCACTGGCGCGCTGCGCAGCGAGCGCGTCGGGATCGTCGGCGAAGCGGCCGGCGACCACCGCCGGACCATCGACGACCGCCACCACACCGTCGACGGTCACGCGCGTCGCGATCTCCGGCCAGTTGAAGGCCTGCACCAGCGGCTTCGGCAGCGCCAGCCCCGAGGTCTCGATCACGATATGCTCAGGCGGCTCCTTCTGATCCAGCAGGCTCCTGAGCGCCGGCACGAAATCATCGGCAACGGTGCAGCACAGGCAGCCGTTCGACAGCTCGACGATGCGATCCTCCGGACAGTCCGGCACGCCGCAGCCTTTCAGGATGTCGCCGTCGATGCCGACATCGCCGAACTCGTTGACGATGATGGCGAGCCGGCGGCCATTCGCGGTCTCGATCAGGTTGCGCACCAGCGTGGTCTTGCCGGCGCCGAGGAAGCCGGTGACGATGGTGCAAGGCGTCTTGGCGAACGACTTCGTCATGGCGATACGATCTCTCGTTTCAGCGTGGTGCTGACAGCGCGGGAACGCGCGCAACGGTGTTCTTGCGGATGTATTCGGGACGCTCGCGCCAGGCCGGCAGGCCGGCGTCATGGCGCTGATGCAGCTGCGCGAATGTCAGCACATCCTGAACATGCAGATCCGGATCGAGCGCGCCGAGCACGTAGGTCCATTTGCCCGGCGCCGTCACTGCAACCGTGCACGCACGATTGCAGTTGGACAGGCACTCGACGCCGACCACGGCGACACCGGCGCGCTGCGCGGTCGTCAACGTCTCGATCGCGGCGAGCAGACGGGCTCCGGCCCGCGGCTGATCAGGCGACGCAGCTTCCGTCACCTGCGTGCGGCAGGTGACACAGACGAACAGCGTCGTCTCACCAATCTCCGATGCGGACATCAATCAGCCGATCACGCCGGCTGCGGTCGCCGCGGCGACGCCGCCCACCAGCACGATGGCGGCGCCCGCGAGCCGCAGCGCTAGCGGCGCAGCCGCCTTGGCTTTCGCCGACAGCAGCCCGGTGCCGAGGAACGCGCCGGCGGCGATGAGGGTCTGGATCACGAGCAGACCGGCGAGATAGGCCCCGAGCGGGGTGTTCTCTGCCCCGACGATCGATTCACCCAGCGCATAGCCGTGGACGAGGCCGGTCACGGCGAACAGGCCGGCGACGGGCAGCACACCGAAACCGCCACGCATCACCACCACCAGACCGACCACGACGGTGGTCAGGCCGACCAGCAGCTCGGCAGCCGGGATGTTGGCCTTGGCCACATGAAGGCCGACGCCCGCAATCATCGCGGTGGTGAAGGCGAGCACCGGCGCGAAGCCGCGGCCCAGAAGCGCTGCAACGATGCCCGCACCGACGATGGCGGCCAGATGGTCGATTCCGATCACAGGATGGCCGAGGCCGGACAGCAGGCCCTGCGCAAACGTCTGCGGCAGTTTGCCATCCATCATGTGATGCGCGAAGGCGGGATCGGCGGCGAGCAGCACCAGGCTCGCGGCTGCAAAGGTCGTGGTACGGGTCAACTTCATGGCCGTCTCCGTCGCTTGCCGGCTCCCCAGAGGACCGGACGATGCGCTGCATCCGACGGCATCCCGCCCATCCCGGCGGGATCAGAACCAGCATCGCGACTCCCCGCGCGACGGGTCGGCCAACAGCAATGTCGACGGCAGGTCTCCTGGCTCTCGGGTCACCGCATGAAGCCACCTTCCCGGTTTCCCAGTGGTGCTTTGGCCTCACACTCGCCGATTACAGTTGCGGGGGCAGCCACGGCCTTGGGTCAAGAACCCGCACCGTGTTCCCTAAATCTCTCCTTTCGGAGAACCGTCATCTGTTAGATACGGGTCGCGCCAAAGCCCGTCAATCGGAATCGTCCCCCATGGTCCCCGCCCGCCCGCATCCCGCCCTGCCGCGCCTCACCCTGGTGCTCGGTGGCGCGCGTTCCGGCAAGAGCCGTCATGCCGAGGCGCTCGTGACCGCCCTTCCCGCACCTTGGACCTATGTTGCGACCGCGCAGGCGTTCGACGATGAGATGAAGGACCGAATCGCGCAGCACAAAGCGCGCCGCACCGAGGGATGGCAGACGTTGGAGACCTCGCATGATCTTGCAGGCCTGGTCCGTGCACGGGCAAATTCGAGCGCGCCGATGCTGATCGATTGCCTGACGCTGTGGCTCAGCAATGTGATGCTCGCCGACATGAACGTGGCGGCAAGATCAGCCGAGTTGATCGACGCGCTCAGGAACGCGCGTGGCCCGATCGTGGCCGTGTCCAACGAAGTCGGACTCGGCATCGTGCCGGACAATGCGCTTGCCCGCGCCTTCCGTGATGCGCAGGGACGGCTGAACCAGAACGTCGCGGCCGTCGCGGATCGCGTGATCCTGATGGCGGCCGGCCTGCCGCTGACATTGAAGTAACGGGAAGGACATGCCGATGACCGAAAGCGCCGACGATTCACGCCACAAGGCGAAGATGGAGAACCGCAAGGCGGTGCAGGATGCCGAGGTCGCCTCCAAGACCGTCGAGAAGGGCCTGCTGATCGTTCACACCGGCAAGGGCAAGGGCAAATCGACGGCGGCCTGGGGCCTGATGCTGCGCGCACTCGGCCGCGGTTTTCGCATCGGCGTCGTGCAGTTCGGCAAGGGCGCGTGGGAAACCGGCGAGCGCAAGGCGATCGAGCGGTTCGGCGACCAGGTGTCGTGGCACACGCTCGGCGAAGGCTTTACGTGGGAGACGCAAGATCGCGCGCGCGACGTCGCCGCGGCCGAGCGCGCCTGGACGAAGGCTCGGGAATTGCTGGCGGATCCTTCGATCCGGCTGCTCGTTCTCGACGAGCTCAACATCGCGCTGCGCTATGATCACCTTGATATCGCAGATATCGTCGCCACGCTCGCCGCGCGCCGTCCCGATCTGCACGTGGTGGTCACCGGGCGCAACGCCAAGCCGGAGCTGATCGAGGCCGCCGATCTCGTCACCGAGATGAACCTCGTGAAGCATCACTTCGCAGCCGGCGTGAAGGCGCAGGAAGGCATCGAGTACTGAGCTCATGAGCGCGCGCGCCATCATGTTCCAGGGCACCGGCTCCGACGTCGGCAAATCGCTGATCGTCGCGGGGCTCGCGCGCGCGCTGACATTGCGCGGCCTCAAGGTGGCGCCGTTCAAGCCACAGAACATGTCGAACAATGCCGCCGTCACCGCTGATGGCGGCGAGATCGGACGCGCGCAAGCGCTGCAGGCGCGCGCGGCGCGGCGGCCGACGACCGTGCACATGAACCCGGTACTGCTGAAGCCGCAGAGCGAGATCGGGTCGCAGGTCGTGGTCCAGGGCCGCGTCATCGGCAATGCCAAGGCATCCGCCTATCAGGCGATGAAACCGCAATTGATGGCGGCGGTGCTCGACAGCTTCCATCACCTCGCAGCGGATGCCGACATCGTGCTGGTCGAAGGCGCAGGCTCCGCCTCCGAGATCAACCTGCGCGCGGGCGACATCGCCAACATGGGTTTTGCGCAAGCGACGCAGATTCCGGTGGTGCTGATCGGCGATATCGATCGGGGCGGCGTGATTGCGAGCCTGGTCGGCACCAGGACTGTGATCCCGCCGGACGATGCCGCGCGTGTGGCAGGTTTCCTCGTCAACAAGTTTCGCGGCGATCCGGCCTTGTTTGCGTCGGGCATGAACGAGATCGCGCAGCGGACGGGGTGGACATCGCTCGGGCTCATTCCGCATTTTTCGGATGCGCGCCGCCTGCCAGCGGAGGACGCGCTTGGCCTGGCTGAACGCGGATCATCGGGAGGACAGCGGCCGAAGGTCGTCATCCTCGCCTACCCGCGCATCTCCAATTTCGACGAGTTCGATCCGTTGCGGCTGGAAGATGGAATCGATCTGCAGTTTTTGCGGCCTGGCACGCCGATCCCCGGCGACGCATCGATGGTGATCCTGCCGGGCTCGAAGGCCACGATTGCCGATCTCGCCGCCTTGCGTGAAGTCGGCTGGGACATCGATCTTATCGCGCATCTGCGCCGCAGCGGCCGCGTACTCGGCATCTGCGGCGGCTATCAGATGCTGGGGCGTGTGATCAGCGATCCCGATGGGCACGAGGGCACGCCCGAGTCCGTCGCGGGACTTGGCCTGCTCGACGTCGAAACGACATTGACCGATGACAAGGCGTTGCGCGAGGTCCAGGGCACGCTGACGCACGATAAGCTCTCGTTCCGCGGCTACGAGATGCACATCGGCCACACGGAGGGACGGGCGACACAGCGCCCCTTCCTGACCTTCTCCGATGGCCGGCGCGATGGCGCCATCGCGCCTGATGGCCTGGTAGCCGGCTGCTACGTGCATGGCCTGTTCGCCGACGACGGCCTGCGCAGCCATTGGCTGCGCAGCCTCGGCGCGACGACCAGCGGCCTCTCCTATGAGATCGATGTGGACACGACGTTGGATGCACTCGCGGCGCATCTCGAGCGCTACGTTGACGTGGACCGTATCCTGGCATTGGCGAGCAAGCCCGCGCCGCCCGTGGCGGCTACAGGATCCTGACCAGGACGAGTCCTGCGACGACCAGGGCCTGAACCAGACAGGCCAGCCGATACAGCCGCAAGGCCTGCCGGATGTCGGACGCGTCGAGATCGGCGCGCCCGTCGCCCATCCAGGCATCGGTGACCAGATGGCCGTGATAGACGCGCGGCCCCGCCAGGCGCAGTCCGAGCGCACCGGCCATCGCCGCTTCCGGCCAGCCGGCATTGGGCGAACGATGCTTCGACGCATCACGTGCAACGGCTCGCACCGCGGCCGAAGCCGAGGCGCTCGGGATGCAGGCCGCAGCGGCTGCGATCCACAGCGCGGACAGGCGCGAGGCCGGCAGGTTGACGAGATCGTCGAGCCGCGCCGCCGCCCAGCCGAACGCGCGGTGCCGGTCCGAGAGATGACCGATCATGCTGTCCGCGGTGTTGAGAGCCTTGTAGATCAGGATACCTGGAAGACCACCGACGACGAGCCAGAACACGGGTGCGACGACGCCATCGGAGAAGTTTTCTGCCAGGCTCTCGATCGCGGCCCGCGCAACGCCTGCTTCATCCAGCCGATCGGGATCGCGGCCGACGATCATCGAGACCGCTCGGCGGCCGCCCTCGAGCCCCTCCTGCTCCAGTCCCTCTGCAACCGCGGCGACATGCGTGTCGAGACTGCGCTGGGCCAGCAGGCTGCTTGCCGCCACACCAAGGATGATCGTTGCGACCGGCTCGCCCACGACCGCCTGCATCACCCACGCTGCGGCGAGGCCGATGGTCATCCCCCCCGCGACGAGCAGGCACACGAGCGCAATGCCGCGCGCACGTCGTGCGGCAAAGCCGTCTGCCCCGTTCCAGCGGCGGTCCGCCCATGCTATCAGCGCACCCATCCACATCACGGGATGGCCGATCCGCCGCACCAGGACCTGGGGATAACCGACCGCCGCCTCGACGAGCAGCGCCGTGAGCGCGAGAGAGACGAACATCGATCTCCGCTGAAGGACAGACATGGACGACAGAGCGACTAGCACGGGCGCGGACCAGCTGGAAGCGATCCTTCACGGCGGCGATCTCGCTGCGATCAGCCGTCGCTACCCGGATGCGCCGCGGCCGTGGATCGATCTGTCGACCGGCATCAATCCCGTCGCCTACCCGGTGCCGACCATTCCGCCCGCAAGTTGGGCGCGCTTGCCGGCCCAAGCCGAAGACGACGCGCTGCGCGCAGCGGCTGCTGCGCGCTATGGCGTGGCGGGGCCCGAAATGATCGTTACCGCGCCCGGCACGCAGGCGCTGTTGCAGATCCTGCCGCGGCTGCGCCCACGCTCGAGGGTTGCCGTGCTCGCCCCGACCTACGAGGAGCATGCGCTGTGCTGGCGCCGCTGTGGGCATCGCGTCGGTCTGGTCGATGATGTCGATGCGCTCGCCGATGCTGATGTTGCCGTCGTCGTGAATCCCAACAATCCCACCGGCCGCCTACTGCCCCGCGATGTGCTGGTCGGATTGGCCGCGACCTTGCGCCGGCGCGACGGCCTGCTGATCGTCGACGAAGCATTCATCGATCTTTGTCCCGCCGACGCCAGCCTCGCAGCCGACCTGCCGCCGGCGACGATCGTGCTGCGCTCGTTCGGCAAGACCTACGGCCTTGCCGGCGTCCGCCTCGGTTTCGCGATCGGCTCCGCTGACGTCGTCCGCCGACTCCGCGACGAGCTCGGGCCTTGGGCCGTATCCGGACCTGCGCTCGCGATCGGAACGACGGCCTTGGCCGACGCTGCTTGGCTGGAGCAGACACGCGCGCGGCTGGCGAACGACTGTCAGCGCATCGACGATCTTCTGAGCAAGGCCGGCTGCGCGGTCATCGGCGGCACGCCGCTGTTCAGGCTGATCACATCGCCGAACGCGCCTGACATCGCCGAGCGGCTCGCCCGGCACGGCATCCACGTCCGGCGCTTTCCGGCTCAGCCGAGCTGGCTGCGCTTCGGCCTGCCGGGCAATGCGTCCGAGTGGCACCGGCTGGCGCCGGCGCTCGGCGATGCCTTCTAGCCGAGCACGCAGGCGGCAAGCAGCAGCGTTTCCGTGACCTCGATGCTGGCGCCGTGGCAATCGCCGGTGATGCCGCCGAGCCGCCATTGCCAGTAGAACGCGACCGCCGGAACGAGACCAATCACAACCAGCGTCGGCACCGCGCCGGCCAGCGCGCCGATCGCGAGTGCGCCGCCCCAGGCGACGATGACGTTCCAGCCGACGCTGTTCGAGATGCTCGCCCCCAGCCCCGGCTTCAACGACAGCAGGGTCTTATTGCAGATCAAAGTCCCCCAGCGTGCCCAGGCCGGGATCAGCACCAGCGCCCAGGCCGTCGGGCCCGTCGCCAGCTCGGCGATCAGCACCAGCTTGGCGGCGATCTGCAAGCTGATCGCGACGACGGCAAAGCTGCCGGCATGGGGATCGCCCAGCACGGCGATGAAGCGTTCCGGCTTGCCATGCGAGGCGCCGAACGCGTCGGCGACGTCGCCGAGCCCATCGAGATGCAGCGCGCCGGTGATCCCGATCCAGGCGACCAGCACGGTCAGCGCGACGATCCACGGATCGGCATCATGAAAAAGGCGGGCGACCAGCGCCAGACAGGCGCCAATCACCAGTCCGGCTGCCGGAAACCAGACCGACGCCCGTGCAAGATCGTCCGATCGCGACTCAGCGACCCGCGGTGTCGGCAGCCGCGTCAGGAACTGCAATGCGATCCAGAATTCACGCAGACTCATGGCTGGATGATCTCGACGATTTCGCCCCAAGATACACCATCATCGCCCTGCCCGGCTTCGAGCGTGATCCGCGTGCCCGGCCGGATGCGCAGGCTCCACAGCTGGCGCAGCGGCCAGCCGAGCAGATGCGAGAGCGCTGCGCGCATGGCGCCGCCATGCGCCACCACCAGAACCGGCGCAGGCTCGGGCCGGACAAGGATACGATGTGTTGCGCGCGCCACTCGCGCCTGCAAATCGGACCAGCTCTCACCGCCCGGCGCCCGGACCTCAGCATCGGCATGGAAGGTGTCGAGCAAGGCTTCGCCTCCGGGCTCGGCAGCGATGTCGCGATGCATCCGCCCGTCCCAGAGGCCGAAATCGAGCTCGCTCCAATCCACGTCGATGTCCAGCGCGCAGCCGGTCAGCCGGGCATAATCCTCCGCTGCCGCACGTGCGCGCGCCAACGGCGAGCTGACGACGCTGTGCCAGATCAGGCTCCGCGTCTGCCGCCGGAATTGATCCCAGCCGAGGTCGCTGAGCGGCGGGTCGGTGCGGCCGTCGAGATGGCCGTCGCGTCCCGTCGTCCCGTGCCGCAGCAGGTCGATCCGCATCAGGAGTCGCGTCCCGATACGGCGGCCTCGGCGAACGTCGCCATGCCGTTGTGGAGCGCACAGGCCAGCCGGATGATCGGCAGCGCAGTGGCGGCGCCGGAGGCTTCGCCGAGCCGCAGATCGAGGTCGATCAGGGGACGGGCACCGAGGGCGTCGAGCACGATGGCGTGGCCGCGCTCGGCCGAGCGATGCGAGAACAGCAGCCAAGGCCGGCAGGAGGGATTGAGGCGGACGGCGACCAGCGCCGCGACAGAGACGATGAAGCCGTCGACCAGCACCGGCCAGCGCCGCTGCGCGGCGGCGACGATCGCGCCGGCCATCGCAATGATCTCGAAACCGCCGACGGCGACCAGGACGTCGGCGACGGCCGCTCCCGTCGTGAGCCCGTGTCGCCCCAACGCATCGGCAATCACCGCAGCCTTCCTGGCCCGTCCGTCGGCGTCGAGCCCGGTGCCGCTGCCGACGATGTCCGCGGGCGCGCATGACAGCAGCGCGGCGGCAATCGCTGCCGCCGATGTCGTGTTGCCGATCCCCATCTCGCCGAAGATCACGAGTTGCGGCGCGTGATCGGCCTGCCGCACCACCGCGCGCCGTCCGGCTTCGGCCGCAAACGCGACCTCCTCCAGCGTCAGCGCCGCCTCGGTGCTGAAGTCGCGCGTGCCGCGCCGCGGCTTGTCGACGACCACGCCGGGCACCGGCTCGCTCGCCAGCGTGCCGACGTCGACCACCTCCAGCGGACAGCCGAGGCTGCGCGACAGCACCGAAATCGCCGCACCGCCGCGGGCGAAGTTGTGAAGCATCTGGACCGTGACTTCGGGCGGATAGGCCGAGACCCCCCGCGCCGCGATGCCGTGGTCGCCTGCGAACAGCACCACCGGCACCCGGTCGGCCCCTGGACGTTCCGACGCCTGCAGCGCGGCCAGATCGACCGCCACCTGCTCCAATCGCCCAAGGGCGCCAAACGGCTTGGTCAACTGGGCCTGGCGTTCCAGCGATGCCTGCCGATGGAGCTCGGACGGCGCCACACAATCAAGGCTGATCCATTCAGGAAGCACCACGGATCCTTTCAGCGTCACTCGGGTTCGGGACGATTGCCACTGCGAGGCGGCCGAGACAAGCTCCGTGAGGCGTCCTATTGTCATCGAAGCGTCATCGAACGTGACGACAGGTGGCTGCCCACCCAGCCCGAAAGACTGTCATGGAATACTTCCGCCGCTTCACCTTCCTGTTCGCCGCGCCCGTGTTCGAGACCGACGACCTTGCGGGGCTCCGCTTCAACCAGATCATCGAGGAGATCCAGCGCTCGGGCTTCGAGGTGGTGCGCGCCCGCAAGCTGGAGGACGCCGAGATCGCCGTGCAGACGGATGCCGCGATCGGCTGCATGGTCGTCGATTGGGGCAAGAAGGGCCTGGAAGGCAAGACGGCGTCGCTGATCAACCTGATGCGCCGTCGCGGACTGGACTTCCCGATCATCCTCCTGATCCGCCGCAAGCGGTTCGAGGATCTGCCGGTCGAGGTGCTCGACTTCATCGACGGATACGTCTTCCTGTCGGAGGAGACTCCAGCCTTCATCGCCAAGAACCTGGTCAGCCGGCTGAAGCAATATGCCGAGACACTGAAGACGCCATTCTTCGGCGCGCTGGTCGACTATGCCGAGGAAGGCAACCAGCTCTGGACCTGCCCCGGGCACAATGGCGGCGTGTTCTATAGCCGCAGCCCGATCGGCCGGGTCTTCGTCGAGCATCTCGGCGAGGCCGTGTTCCGCGACGATCTCGACAATTCCGTGCTCGATCTCGGCGATCTCCTGACCCATGAGGGGCCGGCGCTGCGCGCGCAGAAGGAAGCCGCGCAGATCTTCGGCGCCGAGAAGACCTATTTCGTCCTCAACGGTACCTCGACCTCCAACAAGGTCGTGCTCGGGGCCCTGGTCACCGACGGCGACCTCGTGCTGTTCGATCGCAACAACCACAAGGCCGCTCATCACGGCGCGCTGCTGATTTCGGGCGGCGTCCCGATCTACGTCCCAACGGTTCGCAACCCCTGGGGCCTGATCGGCCCGATGCGCTGGGATCTGCTGGACGAAGAGCATCTGCGACAGCAGATCCGCGACAACCCGCTGGTCAAGGGCCCCGACGCCTGGCGCAAGGAGCGGCCGTTCCGCGTCGCGGTGGTCGAGCAGTGCACCTATGACGGCACGATCCACAGCGCCGAGATGATCCTGAAGCGGATCGGGCATCTCTGCGACTACATCATGTTCGACGAGGCCTGGGCGGGCTTCATGAAATTCCACCCGCTCTACGCCGGCCGCTTCGCCATGGGCCTCGGCGACCTCGGACCCGACGCCCCCGGCATCATCGCCACGCAATCGACCCACAAGCAGCTCGCGAGCTTCTCCCAGGCCTCGCAGATCCACGTCAAGGACCGCCACATCAAGGGCCAGCGGCGGCGGGTCGAGCATCGCCGCTTCAACGAAAGCTTCATGCAGCACGCCTCGACCTCGCCGTTCTACCCGCTGTTCGCCTCGCTGGACGTCGGCGCGCAGATGATGAAGGGCCGCTCCGGCGAGGTGCTGTGGGACGACACGATCCGGCTCGGAATCGAATTGCGCAAGAAGATCAGGGCGATGCGCCGGGAATTCGAGGAGAAGGAGAAGGATCCGGCGCGGCGCTGGTTCTTCGAGCCGTTCGTGCCGGACCGGGTGTCGATCCCCGATGCGGCCAATCCCGGGGCTAGCCATGACGTGGCCTGGGAGGCGATCTCGACCGACCAGCTCGCGACCGATACCGCGCTGTGGCAGCTCACGCCGGGCGCGGCATGGCACGGCTTTCCGGATCTCGCCCCCGGCTTCGCAATGACCGATCCGAACAAGCTGACCCTGCTGACCCCGGGCTTCGATCGCGCCACCGGCGGCTATGCCGATCACGGCATCCCGGCTCCGATCGTCGCGCAATATCTGCGCGAGAACCGCATCGTGGCGGAGAAGAACGATCTCAACTCGCTGCTGTTCCTGCTGACGCCGGGGGTCGAGGCGAGCAAGGCGGGAACCCTGATCAGCGGCCTGGTCGCCTTCAAGCGGCTCCACGATGACAACGTGCTTCTGGAGGACGCCATTCCGGAGTTCACCCGCAAGCGCTTTGCGCGTTACGGCAAGCTGCGGCTGCGCGACCTCTGCGCCGAGATGCACCGCTTCTACCGCGACGCCGAGGTGAGCGCGCTGCAGGCGAAACAGTTTCAGCCGCAGCACATGCCGGAGATCGCGATGTCGCCACGCGAGGCGGCGCGTGCGCTGATGCGCAACGAGGTCGACTACCTGCCGATCGATCGCATCTCCGACCGCATTGCGACGACCCCCTTCGTGGTCTATCCGCCGGGCATCGCCACCATCGTTCCGGGCGAGCGGCTATCCGACCGCGCCAAGCCGATGATCGATTACCTCAAGATGTTCGAGCGGGCGTTCAACACCTATCCCGGCTTCGACGTCGAGATCCAGGGGCTGTACAAGGAGATCGACGAAGCTGGCCGGATCCGGCTCCATACCTATGTCTGCGCAGAGTAATTCGAACCATGGACAGCGCGATCACGGCTCGCGACACCGAGCCGCCGGTCCTCGTCAGGCCGTCACGCGACGAGGATGTCGAGGCCATGCTCTCGATCTACCGGCGGCATGTCCGCCGCGGGGTCGAGGACAGCGCCGCCGGTTCCGGGGCGCCCGAGCCGGACGACCTCAAGCAGCGGCGCAAGAATCTGCGAAATCATCGGTTGCCGCATCTGGTCGCGACATTCCGCGGCGAAGTCGTGGGCTATGCCTATGTCGTCCTGTTCAGGAAGCGGCCGGCCTACCGGTTCGCGGTCAAGCATTCGATCTATGTCCACCATGAGCATCTCGGCCGTGGTGTCGGCGGGCTGCTGATGCAGGCGCTGATCGATGCTTCCGCCGCGGCCGGATATCGCCAGATGATCGGCTATATCGACGCCGATAATGTCGCCTCGCTCGGCATTCATGAGCGCTTCGGGTTCGTCAGGGTGGGGCTGCTGCCAGGAGTAGCCTACCGTTTCGGCCGCTGGTGCGACACCGTGATGGTGCAGCGCTCGCTTGGCCCCGGGGCCAGCGACGCACCGGCTGGGATGGGCCGCTGAGCCGCAGGTCAGGACGGAAAGTCGGCCGCCTTCACCTCAATGCGGTCGGCATGCAGCGACCAGTCGCGCACCTCCTGCTGTTTACAGAATCTGGACTTTGCGATTTCTGCGGCTTCGCCTTCGCTGTCGGCCTCAACCTCCAACGTGCTCTGGCATATCTCGCACTGGCGGCCATTCTCGCCCAGCACGTCCTTCATGAAATGGATGACATAGCGCGACATGCAACCTCCTGCCTCTCACGCAGTGCTCGAAGGTGATGTTACCGCGCTTCTCCTCCCGCTGTTCACCGATATCAAGCGGCCGATGCAAATATTTGACGCAGCGGTGGAACCGGCGCTCAGGCGCCCACCGAAGGCAGGCTCGCGGCGGCGATCGCGACGAACTCCGAGACGGCGCGACGGACGCGGCCGTGGGTCGACTTCAGGATGGCGTTCAACCGGCGCATCGGACCAATTTCCCTTCCGCGCCGAGCGAAAAACGTGGCCTAAGCTCATGGCGCCCCTGGAAAAATGATCAGCCACCACTGGGCTGTCGAGACGGCTCCGAAAATAGCAATGTCCGCTTCGCCGAAGCCGCCCTGGAGAGAAGATTTATTGCTGCGTCGCAGCTTGCGACGCATGAAATCTTCTCCCCGCAATCTCTTCTCTTCTGGCTACGAGGGCGTCACTCCGAACGCCTCGCGGAAACGAGCGCTGTAGCGCGGCCAGGCCTCGGGGTTGATCAGGCGCGGCGGACGCCCGCCGTCAAGCGCGTCGAGCAGCTGCTCGGCTGCGATCCGACCCATGTTCTGTCGCGCCTCCCGCGTCACGCCGGCGGTGTGCGGGCTCGCCAGCACGTTGTCGAGCTGCAGCAGCGGATGGTCCGGCGGCGGCGGCTCCTTGGCCCAGACGTCGAGCCCGGCGCCGGCGATGCGCTTTTCGCTGAGCGCGGCGAACAGCGCCTCCTCGTCATGGATGAAGCCGCGGGCGGTGGTGACGAAATAGGCGCTAGGCTGCATCAGCGCGAACTCGCGGGCACCGATCATGCCGCGGCTTTCCTTCGTCAGCGGGCAGTTGATCGAGACGAAATCCGAGCGCCGCATCAGGTCCTCGAGTTCCACCTTCTCCGCGCCGCGTGCGGCGATCTCATCGGACGACAGATATGGGTCATAGGCCAGCACCGTCATGCCGAGGATGCCGCGGCACAGCTCGGCAACCCGGCGGCCGACATTGCCAAGCCCGACGATGCCGATCGTCCGTCCCTGCACCTCGTTGCCGATCAAATCGTTGCGGTTGACGTCGCGCTCCCGGCGCAGCCGGCGGTCGGACTGGATGATGCGCTTCGACAGGGTCAGCATCATGCCGAGTGTGTGCTCCGCCACCGAATGGGCGTTGCCGCCGGACTGGTTCACGACGAGGACGCCGGCCTCGGTGCAGGCGTCGACGTCGACCGGGTCGTATCCGGCCCCGTTGCTGGACACGACGAGGAGGTTTGGGGCGCGGCGCAGCAGGTCTGCATCGACGTGGAAGCGCGGCGCGAGCTCGTCGCGGGCCGCCCCGATCTGGTAGGCGTGAGCCGCCGCGAGGATCGGCGCCGTCTCGGCCTCGGAGCTCTCGTTCTCCAGCCGGTCGAGCCGGACGTCGGGGCGCGCGGCGAGCAGCTCGCTGAAGATCGGGTGGGCCAGGTATTTGACGTAGAAGACGCGCTTGGAATTCGCGGCCATGAACAGCCGACCTCCTGGTTTCTTGGTTCTTGATTTCGGACTTGAAAGGCGGATGCCTGACCGGCCGGGCCGGCATGTTGACAATCGTTCCGGTGCCGTCAAGCTCAGCGCCAAACCCCGCGCGCCGGGCCCCCATCAGGAACGACCGGAGGAACAGCAATGGCCGCCGATGCCGATGCGGCGCGATCAGCAACCGCTGTGCCGAATTGGCACGAGATCGTGCTGCAGACGTTCAAGCACAACGCCGTCGACCTCATCCCCTACGTACCCGACCGGGTGCTGACGCCGCTGATCCAGAACCTGCACGACGATCCGTTCTTCACGACCTTTGCGACGGCGCGCGAGGAGGAAGCGGTCGGCATTCTCACTGGGGCCTGGATGGGCGGCCGACGCGGCGCGCTGTTGATGCAGACCTCGGGCTTCGCCACGCTCGCCAACGTGCTGGCCTCGCTGATCGTGCCCTGCCAAATCCCGCTGATCATGATCGTGTCCGAGCGCGGCACGCTGGGCGAGTTCAATGTCGGCCAGTCGCTGGTGTGCCGAACCATGCGGCCAGTGCTCGATGCACTGGCCATGGAGCACCACACCATGACGCGGCTCGACGAGCTCGAATTCGTCGTCGACCGCTCGATCAAGCAGGCGGTGGCGACCCAGGCACCGGTGGCGCTCATCCTGTCGCCTTTGCTCACCGGCGGAAAGGTGTTCGCATGAGCGCCCCTCACAGCAACACCAAGATCATGAACCGCTACGACCTCACCTGCCGGCTGGTCGCGCGGCTGACGCACGAGGAAGCGGTGATCGGCGGCATCGGCAACACCAATTTCGATCTGTGGGCGGCGGGCCCGCGGCCGCAGAATTTCTACATGCTCGGCAGCATGGGGCTGGCCTGCCCGATCGCGCTCGGCGTCGCGCTGGCGCAGCCGCAACGCCGGGTGTTCGCGCTCGAGGGCGACGGCTCGCTGCTGATGCAACTGGGCTGCCTGACCACGATTGCCACGCTGGCGCCGAAGAATTTGGCCATCATCGTCATGGACAATGGCGTCTACCAGATCACCGGCAGCCAGCCGACGCCGGCCCGGAACGCCGACATCGTCGCCATTGCCGCCGGCTGCGGCATTGGCGCCAGCCATTGGGCCGCAGACGAGGAAGATTTCGAACGCTTGATCGATCTTGCGCTCGAGGCGCCCGGCCCGGTGCTGATTGCGGCGAAGATCGACAATAGGCCCGGTATGGGCGCCACCAGGCGCGATCCGGCACAGATCCGCGAGCGCTTCATGCAGGGTCTGGGAGTCCGGCAGCCGATCTGAGGCGCCGGACGAAAGCTGTTCGCGGTACGATGAGAAGGCCATGTTCCGGCTTCCGAGCCGCGTTAACTAAACCGGTGCCTCAAGCGACCGTGACCCCGGTTCGTGGCCCGGAACGTGCTAAGCAGCGTCCATGATGATCGTCATTCGCCTCTCGGCCTGGCTGCTCGCGGCAGCCGTTGCCTTCGCAACGCTGGGCCCGCCCAACTATAGGCCACATTCGCACCTGGGACAGGACGGCGAACACGCCCTCGCCTTCATCCTGATCGGCCTTGCCTTCGGCCTCGCCTATCGCAGTCATCGGCTGCTGACCACCGGGATTGCGGTGATCCTGATCGGTGCACTCGAACTCTCGCAGTTCCTGGCGCCGGGACGTCACGCGCGGCTGGAAGACTTCATCGTCGACGCCGCGGCCGCCTGCCTCGGATTTGGCCTGTCCGCGGCCATCGACTGGCTCATCCGACAGATCCGCACGCAGACCGCATGACGAGAGGCCCCGCCGCTGATGCGACGAGGCCCCTGTCCGTCAGAACGTCAGATCACTCGATGATCTTGATGACGCGGCGCGTGCGCGGATCGACGATCACGCGGCGATCGTTCACGACGGCGTAGCGATACTCGGTGTAGCGCGGCACCGGACGCAGCTCGACGGTGGCGGGCAGCGGCTCGCCGACCACGACGCGCTCATGGACGACCACCGACGGCGCGCGCTCGGCCTCGATCGAGTTGATCACCGCGTTCGGAATTTCCAGGCCCGCACCGACGGCGGCACCGACCGTTCCACCCACCATGGCGCCGACCGGACCGGCAACGGCGCCGCCGGCCGCAGCGCCATTGGCGGCACCTTCGACGGTCGTGGACTGTGCGAACGCAGCGGTCGACGCCAGCAGCGAGGTGGCGATCAGCGAAACGGCAAGACGGGTTCTCATCATTGTCTCTCCTCCAGTGCTTTCGAGATGCCGATCAACACCAAGGGATCGCCTGCAGTTCCGGTTCCAAATGGCCGAAACTTCATCATGCCACCGGAACCAAACCTCGAACTCTTCACCATCGTCGGAGATGATGGAGAGATTGCTCAGTCGCTATCCACGTTTCAAACAACCACGCGCAGGTTCGCACTCTCGCGGCGGATCACGCCCGAGTCCCGCGATCGACGGCCCTTCGATGAATCGAGAGGGCGCAGGGAATGCCGGGTGAAGGCCTCACCCATGGCCCGCCTGCTGAAAAAAATGCAGGCGGCAGGTACCACAGGCAAAGCCGATCAACCGGCATTCCCTGCGCGGCGGTCTTAACGCTTCTTTCGCGCTCTCCTCGGGGACCGGCTGATTGACCCCGTCGCTCGCGCGAGGGCATGAGCCCTCGCCGCGCGCTTGACCTCGGCACCGGGAGGCCAGGACCACACGACTTCGCGTCCGTGATGTGTCGTTCGTCTGCATGCGCAAGCACATGCTGCGACATCTCACGGCCACCGCATCCCTGCCCCACGTGTCGTGACGATCGCGCGCAACGTCCCTCTCATCGAGGCAGGATGCGCACATGATGCATGATTTCTGAAAAATGGAAAGAACTTTCTTGGCTTCGCAGCGATGTGCGCGAGATCAGCTTGATTTCGTGGATAAATTCGATTCGTCCGATGCGGCGTGTCGTAGCCTTGGCGGCGCGCGTTTCAACCACGTGCGCACAAAGTGCCGGACTGATTTGCCCGACGAGCGCGCAACCCTTGTTCTTCGGATCGCTTCTGGCCCGTCACGACCTTCCCGGTCGATGCCGGCGATGTCCGCGCTGGAGGCCACATCGAAGCTAATCGTGGAATGGCCGGCAGACAGCTCTTGACCAAAGCGGAACCGGCAGCCGTTATCGCGCAAGGCGATGGAGTTCGATCGATCGGATGATGGACAGATGAAGCTGGTGAGGGTGACGCTGGTCGCGGCGTTCATGCTTGGGAGCATGCAACCGAGTCATGCTGCCGTGCGCATTGTTTTTGATCAGGGCGGACGGATCGGAACCTATATCGACAGGTTCAAACTTTTGCGCGATTTCGGCGCGTCCGTCGTCATCGACGGCATCTGCGCCGGCGCCTGCACGCTCGTGCTGGCGTACATTCCCCACGACAGCATCTGCGTGACCCCGAGAGCCGTATTCGGCTTCAGGGTCGCGGACAATCCTGGGCCCGATGGGAAGGCTATTCCCAACCCTGAAGCCACGCAGATGCTCTATGATCGTTACCCCGCCGCGGTCAGGCAATGGATTACGCGGCACGGCGGCATGACCGCGCGCACGATCTACCTTCGCGGCCGGCAACTCCAGGCGCTATATCGGCCCTGCTCCACCGATGTCGAAGGTGGACGCGGCCAGCCACGGTAGCCAAGGCCAACGGATGGTGTTGCGCCGGGGTCACCATGACGAGGTGACCCCGCAGCGGCCGGGCTCGAGGCCACTTGAGAGTTGTTTGGTTCAAATGCAGTCTCTGAAGCCGAGCCGCTCTAGAATTGCTAGAGCGCTGTAAACGCGCCGGTGATTTTGACGGCTTTACGCCTCAACGGCAGCTTGCGCTTTATCGGCGATACTACGGGCTCACCTCGTCAGGCTGCCATGTCTGCTTTTGACCCACAGCCGACTTGATCAGAATTGAACCGAACGCTTAATCGGGCAGCAACTCTAGCACACTAATCACTGTCCGCATGACCCTGGTAACCGCACATGCCTCATGAACTGCTGAGCGGCATTCTCGGAAGCCTCGCAGCAGAGGTCGCTTCTAAGATTGCTCCTGCGCGACAGGGTGGCGAATTTGCCGAAATTCCGCCTGAAACACTCCAGCGGCGGAACCGCCGGCTATATCGTTGCCTGTTGGCTAGTGGCTGCTTGGGGTTTGCCGCTCCGTTGTTGGCTCTTGCTATAGGGAGTGAGGACGCACCTTGGCGCAATGCTTGGTTAACCGGGGTTATTTTCGGCCTGCCATTTCTGATCATGCTGATCTTCTTGGCGCTCGTCTGGGCGACACGAGGCAGCAATAGGACAATGGAGCTTCTGTTCTACTTCGAGAGACAACAGCGGACTCACATCTACGTTCTCTACCTGTACGCAGTGCCGCTCGCGGTGTTGGGACTCACATCCTCGGTGCTGGTGTGGCTTTAAGCACCGCTAACGAGATTGCATTGAAGTAGAAGCATCTCGTTGCTGAAGTACTTTGCTGGGGTAGAATGTGACCACTTTCCCGGTCAAATGTCCGTCTAGCCAAAAAGGCTGGCAATCGGCATGTCGCCTATTGGCCCTTACCGACGAAATCCGATGTTCGCCTACACGTCTGCTGTGAGGGGTAGATCGGAACCGGCGGGCGTGCGGCCAAATCGACGCTCATGACCCGAAGCTGACCTCGACACCAACTTGGACTCCCCTGACAACCCGCTCGGTTGATCTCGCTACGAGCGGCGGTGAACCTCGAACGACGCCATCAAGTCAAGGATACGCTGCTGCATCCTCTGCCAATTGGGCACGTCCTCCGGCCGATGACGGAAATAGAAGTGTCGGCCCTTGTTGATGAAGCGGTGCTGACAGGACTTCGGAACAGCCTCGGACGGCGTGCCGCAGCCTATTATCGTGGTGTTGACGCCATGACCGTCATCATAAGCAAGATAGCCATTTCCGACGTACTCCTTGCCGTCCTTGCCATGCGTGATGGTTTTGGTCTTCACGAGACCAAACTCTCTACTTTGCTCGACAATTTCTCCGCCGGGCGGATCTTTCATTAGACTTAGCATCCATTCGGGGTCCCACGTGACGAAGACCGAGTTGCTGTCAAATTCCACCGGCATCAGACGGCGGTTGAGTGGTTGGAAGTCGGGAGCGGTCGTCGCAAGCAGCAAGCTCGGGCTTGACCCGCCGCTCCACTCTGCTTGCCAGACGGTTGGGATCAGATATGTCTCACCTCCAGAATACCTGATGTAATAGCTGTCCGGCGACATGGGGATCAGTGCCAGCCGCTTACCCACGAAGTCACGCACCTGCAGACATGTAATCGCCGGCCCCCGACCCTCAATCTGCCCGTTTAATACGCCCGGCTCGAAGGCGCGGTGGAGATACGACCAGTGATATAGGCGCGCATTGGTGGGTTCGCCGACAACGAGGATCGCGTGGTGCTGCATGTAGAGCGGACCATCGTGCTCGGCCCTCATTTTAAAGATCGACAGGTCGAACCATACGCGTGCGGGCCGGTAGTCGGAGGCCCCGTCAGAAATCTGGATGCAATACGGCTCAGATCCAGCGATCTCTTCAGCGCCATGAGCTACAAGGAGCGATGTCGCCGCGCCTGCGGCGACAAAGAGCAAGGTCACAACTAGAGCCAGACCAACAAGCATTCGTAGCGAAATCAACTCAATCCCCGCCGTGCCACACATTCTATTTCGACCGGCGATATTGGAATTTGCGCGTGGGGTCGCAGCAAGCGCCGTTTATCGGAAAGTTCGGCAAATGGCCGGTGGTCGCGTGCGGTATTGTACTTGTTCGTCCGCCTCCCAGAGTGAGAAACGTCAGCTTCTGGCCCATAAGCGAAGTGGCGAGCCGCCACTTTGATGTCTGCTCTGGGGCGGTCAGCCGACTGGAATTGCGCAGGTCGAGTGTTTCGCATTTTGACCCGAAGCGGCACCGTGGCAAATTTCGTCTGAGCCGTGCTGGCTCTGGGTGGTCGGGCTTATTACGGTCAAGAATAAAGGGGGCGCTGGCCAAGCGCTAATGTCGTGGCTAGGATTGGCGTTTAACCTATGAACTCGGGCTGGATGATGCGCATCTCTTACTATGACATAGAAAGCAAGATAGCGGAGCTGCCGGCATGGTTTCATGATGGAGTTCCTCGCTATCTGCCTTTTGGGCCTCGCAAACTTTCAATCTATAACGATGTGTCCGTGCTCGCTCGCGTCGCCTGCCAAGCGTGCAATAGACCCTTTCTCGTCGGTATTATTCCCAAGTCTCAAGACGTCCAAGAGTTAGCGACCGACTTGGGCGTACTGAACAATCTCTCCGATGATCCGCCATTTCACGATCACCAGACCGGGCAGTGCGACGGCTTGGCTATGACGTGGATCCTGCAGGAGTTGGTGGAAGTGTGGGCGCGCAGTCCGGGAGGAGATTTCGTGCGTCGACACGAGTTCGAACGCATCCTACCTCCAGACTTTTTCGATAATTGATCCTGTCTGACGCTACGTCCCTTTCTTGTGAGCGATTTGTGACCATTCTTGCGCATGTCGCCACATGTCAGCTTCTGACCCGAAGCGGTCCTCTCGTCTCGGCGGGTTGCAAAGCAATTTTCCTGCAGCCGGTGACCGATCCCCGCCAATGCTGTATCCTGCGGACCACCAAGCTCGCTTCGATTGGAGGTCATATGCGGCGGCGCGGACTTACTGGTGGTGCGGCCGCTGGCTGGCGGCTTGAAGCGTGCGCGCAGCAGCCAAAGATGCCAGTCATCGGCGCAGCTGGGATTACGACCGAACGTTTGATTGGCTCGTGAGCAATCTCAAAGCGTCCCTGCCAAAAGCCATTCGGAGCCAGTTCGCGCCAACACTCCGGCGGGACGGGTTCTCTGGCACAAGCCAACGCTACTGGCGGCTGGTTGGCGGTCAATGTCAGGTAGTTGAAGTTCAGGGGAGCCGGTATGGCGGAAAGTTCGCCGTCAATATGGGCATTCAGCCGATGTCCATACCACTCCTCTCGGGAGAAGCACCTGAGCCTAAGCGCATGCGCGAAATGGACTGCCTGTTTCGTAGGAGACTTGCGAGGCAGCCGGGTGATCAATGGTGGGACTACGAGCCAAACCAGTTGAGTATGGACGCCGCAGCACGCGACGCATGCGCAATGTATGAGCAGGTCGGCAGAGCTCAACTAGATTTCATGGCGCAGCCCACGTCGCCACTGACCACAGTGACGCCGGAAGCCTTTGCGGGGCAAACCTGCGACTTCAAGGGGTTCGGCAACACGGGCGTTCTGATGGCCTGGGCACTCGGACATATGAGAAAAGCCGCAGGCAAGAACGCGGAGGCGCAAGGGTTCGCACGGTTCGCGCTCGAAAAGATCGGCGATGGGCCAGGGGGGAGCGGATTGAAGGCAAAATTGCGCGACTTGTTAGAGGGGTCATAGAACCGATCTGTTGCAAAGAGACTTGGCGTCCGAGGAGTGTAGGCCTTATAAACGTCACGGTGAGGCAGATGCGCAGACCTGGAGCTATCCTGATTGCGACCGTCGCCACCTCAACCACCTGACCCAAAGCGATCCAGCAAGGCTGTCAACTCTCGCCAGAAGCGGCGGAACATTCCGGGTTGACACCGGTTCGCCCAAGTTCCAGTGCGCTTGGAGCCAACACGCGTTTTCTCAGAGGGTCCGCTGATGTCATCGTCCGATGTGGTCAGGAGTGCTCACGATCGCCGTCAACGACGGTTGCTGATCGTGCTAGCCCTGGGATTTGTCGCCTTTGGCGCCGCTGCGGCCGGCCTGGTCTACGTGTTGCAGCCCGAGACGCTCCGGATCGCCGTCGGACCGGCGGCGAGCGACGACCACAAGGTGGTCCAGGCGATGGCCAACGCCTTCGGTGAGGAAAGCCGGACCGTCCGGCTCTCTCCGATCACGACCGGGGGAGCGGCCGAATCTCTGGCCCTGCTGGCCGCCGACAAGACCGATCTGGCGGTCGGCCGCGGCGACCTCGGCATGCCGCCCGATGCGCAAACACTGGCGGTCCTGCGCAAGAACTATGTCGTGCTGTGGTCGCCCTCCGGGCGACGCGGCAACGAGCCCAAGCAGAAGGCCAGCGGCAAGATCGCAGATATCGCCCATCTGGCAGGTCACAAGGTCGGCATCATCGGGCGGACCGGAGCAAACGTCGCAGTGCTCCAGACCATTCTGGAGGGCTCCGGCGTGCAGCCCGATAAGGTTGCCACGGCTCAATTCGGGACAGACGAGATCGAGAAGCTTGCGCAAGACCCCACCCTCGATGCGTATCTCGCCGTCGGTCCGCTCGACAGCAAGATCACGGTGGACGCGATCACCGCGACCTCCCGGGCACGCGGAGCACCCACGTTTCTTCCGATCGAAGCATCGGAGGCCGTTGCCCTGAAGCATCCGCGCTACGAGGCCGAGGAAATTCCAGCCAGCGTCTTCAACGCGAAACCGGCCTGGCCGGAGGACAAGGTCGACACGATCAGCGTCAATCACCTGATCCTGGCCAAGAAGGGGCTCTCCGAAGCCAAGGCGGCGGCCTTCTACCGGCAGCTTTTCGCGGTCCGCGACACGATCACGCAAGGCCTCGCCGGCGCTTCGCACATCATGAAACCCGACACGGAGAAGGAGACCGAGCCTTCCGTGCATCGAGGCGCCGCGGCGGTGATCAACGGCACGGAGCGAACCTTTCTGGACAAGTACAGCGACTACTTCTGGTTCGCCTTGCTCGTTCTTTCCGGCATCGGTTCGGCCGCCGAATGGCTGCGCCGCTATCTGAACCGGGATGAACTGGAGGACAACACCAGCGGCCGCAACCGCATTCTTGCGGCGGTGTCGGAGGTGCGCAATGCCGGCTCGGAACACGATCTGCTGACCTGGCAACGGGAGGTCGACGGGATCATCGCCGAGACCCTCAAGGGCTATGACGATGGAGCCATCGAACAGGAGGACTTGGCGGCATTCGGCCTCGTCCTCGAACTCTTCAACCATGCCGTCGCCGAAAGGCGAGCGACGCTGCAGAGCGGCGCCTCCGATCAATCATGGACGACAGGTCCAACCCTCGCCTCTCGGCGATAGGCTCGGCTCATGAGGAGGAGATTTCGTGAGTCGACACCAGTTCGAACGGACCTTGCCACCGGACTTTTCCGATGTTCTGGACGGAGGACGCCGCGTGGCGCGCGCGTAGCAGCGTCCGCAAACAGCCATCGGGCGCGACGGATCGACGCCAGTGCGATGCCGCCGCGCCGTTCAGTCGATGATGCCCGGCCCTTCGGTCATCGCGCGCGCAACGCCCTCCTTCATCTGCTTCACCACCTCCGGCGCGTGCCCCTGCCACAGGACGACCTCGGCAATGACGCGCAGCGGCGCGCGGGATCGATGAGACCGCGTCGGATTTCCCGGGAACTTCTTGTCCGTCAGGTTCGGGTCGTCGACGAACGGACCGGTGGGCTCGACGACGTAGATCCGTCCCCGTCCGTCACCGGCAGCCAGCTCGGCGCCCCAGATCGCGGCATCCAACGTCGCCGTGAAGTAGACCCACGACAGCGGCTCCGCCTCGGTGAAATTGGAGGCATATCCGACCGCGATCATGTCGCCCGGCCGCAAATCGGCTCGCGTGCCGTGAAAGAAGGATTGTGCAAACACGGTCGCAACAGATGACATCGGTGACCTCGGATGGCGTCTTCAGCGGCCGTCATATGTCGCGGCGCGGCGTCGAATGCAAATGATCGTTTCGTCGGTTGAAGACTCTGTCGGCGAGCTACCCGCCTCTCTCGTTCCGCCACCTAGCTAGTCCACCAGCGCCGCGTGGCCTGGCACGTCTCCAGGGCCCGCTGATAGCCGGCACGGGCGCGCAGCCGCGTCATGTAGGCTTGCACACGATCATCGAACACGACACCGACGTTCTTCCGCGCCATTTCGAGCGCGTAGCCCACGGAAATGTCCGCTGCGGTGAACGCGTCGCCAGCCATGTAGGGCGCGTGCGCCAGTTGCCGCGTCACTAGGCTCAACCGGGTCGTGAACACGTTCATCGCCTGACGCGCGCTCCAGTTGTTGCGCTCGCTTTCAGGCGCAAGGTGCCGGGCTCCCGAAACGAAATAAAGCGAGGCTGCGAGGCCGGCCTCACCGAGGTGGAGAAACTGCTGATAGGCAGGAAAAGCAACATCATGTGCCGCGGGCGCCAGCGCTGTCGGCCCATACCGCCCCAGGATGTACTCCATGATCGCAACGGACTCGACCATCGTGACATCGCCATCGCGGATCGCCGGAATGAATCCGGCGGGATTGATCGCCAGGAACTCGGCGTCGTTCTCGACCCCGGCCAGGAGGTCCACGTCCCGAAGCCGGTATGGGAGTTCCATCTCTTCCAGCAGCCATACGACACGGAAGCCTCTGCCCTCTCCGAACACCGTGATCATCGTTCGCAACCTCCTCCGTTGTCCGCTCCCAGGACGGCCCTCCGTTCGTCAGCCCGACATGCGGCCGGAGATTTTCTCAGCGGCTCCTCGAACTCCGGCTTGGCGCAGCACATCGTGATCAGACTCGAAGATGAAAAGACGCACTAAAGATGTCGGCGGCTAGCCCATCCCAAACCGTCCAAACAGGTGGGAGCACAGCCCGCTCTCAGGTCTGAAGCAGAAGCAGGCGACCAAGGCCCTCAATGGCTGCATTTGGCCCGCAGCGGGCATCCTAAGCCTACGAAACGAGCTGGGATCAGCGGCTCGAAAGTGTTTGGATAGCCCGCCACGCTGCCTTTCGAACGTGACCGTCGACGTCCGAGGACAGCTGTGACAACACTGGTAGAATGTCAGGGACTGAAAACTTCTCGGCTAACTCGCAAGCCCATTGCCGGTGTCGGGCAAGCTCATCAACTTGGAATGCATCGAAAAGCGTTCGCCAATGGGCAGAGTGGGCTCGCTGCCGCAGGACCCAAGCAGCTTCGCGCCGAATTTCATTTTCCGAGGCGTCGTTGTAGATGCGAAACACCGTCGGAAAATCTGCATCGACCCAGATTGTACCCAGCGTGCGAATAGCGGTTTGCCGTGTCGCTTTGGATGGATTTGCCAGTAGAGCTACCACAAGCTCGTGCGCCTCTTGCAACTCCCATTGTGCGACGACTTCACACGCTGTGCGCACAACGTATTCTGATGGATCACGGAGAGCCCTCAAAATGATAGAGCGCAACTCGCGCCCATGTGGGTGACGTCCGATTGCATCAATAGCCGCCCGTCGTTCAAATTGATCTTCGAGTCCGGCTGCGTTGGCCAGTGCCTTTAGTGCCGCCGCACCTTCTTGCAAGGCGAGTTTGCGTATGACTTGGTGGGTAGTCGGCGGGTGCGCGCCGGAGGGCGAATTGCAGGACACGACAGCGTTCCAATGTAGGATTGTTCTACTGTTGCACCAAGCGGGGCAGTTCTGCAATTGGCCCAACGCGGACTTTTCAGCCGACGCCGGCGACGTCGGCTCGCAGACATTAACTGGAAAAGGCCGGTGCAGGGACCAAGGAATCAAGCTCAGCCGGCCGGAACGATCGCCCGGTCCGTCAGCCAGCCAAGTCCCTCCGCGGTCGTCGCCCGCGGCTTGTATTCGCAGCCGATCCAGCCGGGATAGCCGATCGCATCGAGGTGGCGGAACAGGAAGGCGTAGTTGATCTCGCCGGTGCCGGGCTCGTGGCGGCCCGGATTGTCGGCGAGCTGGATGTGCGCGATGCGGGCGAGATGCTTCTGCATCGTGCGGGCCAGATCGCCCTCCATGATCTGCATGTGGTAGATGTCGTACTGGACGAACAGATTGTCGGACTCGACCTCCGAGATCAGCTGCAGCGCCTGGGCGGTGCGAGAGAGGAAGAAGCCGGGGATGTCGAGCGTGTTGATCGGCTCGATCAAGAGCTTGATCCCCTGCGCTTTCAGCGCGGTCGCGGCAAAGCGCAGGTTGTAAACCAGCGTCGTATTGAGCTGACGCGGATCGGAATCGGCCGGTGCAATGCCGACGAGGCAGTTGAGCTGGCGGCAGTCGAGCGCCCGCGCGTATTCGATGGCGCGACGAACGCCGTCGCGGAATTCGTCGACGCGATCCGGCAGGATCGCGATGCCGCGCTCGCCCGCGGCCCAATTGCCGGCGGGCAGATTGTGCAGCACCTGAGTCAGCCCGTGGCGCGCCAGCTGCTCGCGCAGCTCCGCCTTGTCGAAATCGTACGGGAACAGGTACTCGACTCCGCTGAAGCCGGCCGCCTTGGCGGCGGCGAAGCGCTCGACGAACGGAAGCTCGTTGAAGAGCATGGTGAGATTCGCAGCAAAGCGCGGCATGTCATGGTCCTCGAATTGGTCCTCGAATGAGAGCGGTCGCTGCGATCAGGCCGGCAGCAAGGTGCGCGGCGGCTCGGCCGGGGTGTCGTCCACCGGCAGGTCGAGCACCTCCTCGAATTCGACGACGTTGTCGATCTCGGTGCCCATCGCGATGTTGGTGACGCGTTCGAGCACGAACTCGACCACGACAGGCACCTGGTACTCCGCCATCCATTCGCGCGCGGTGGCGAAGGCCGCCTGCGCCTTGTCGGGATCGGTGACGCGGATGGCCTTGCAGCCGAGGCCTTCGGCGACGGCTATGTGATCGACGCCGTAGCCACCGACCTCGGGCGCATTGATGTTCTCGAACGACAGCTGGACCTGGTAGTCCATCGAGAAGCCGCGCTGCGCCTGCCGGATCAGGCCGAGATAGGCGTTGTTCACGACGACATGAATGTAAGGCAGGTTGAACTGGGCGCCGACCGCGAGCTCCTCGATCAGGAACTGGAAGTCGTAGTCCCCCGAGAGCGCGACGATCTCGCGCCTGGGATCGGCGGCGCGGACGCCGAGCGCGGCCGGCAGGGTCCAGCCGAGCGGCCCCGCCTGCCCCGCATTGATCCAGTGGCGCGGGTGGTTGACGCTGAGGAACTGCGCGCCGCCGATCTGCGACAGGCCGATGACGCTGACATAGCAGGTGTCGCGGCCGAACGCCTTGTTCATCTCATGATAGACGCGCTGCGGCTTGATCGGCACCTGATCGAAATCGCTGCGCCGGAGCATCGTGCGCTTGCGATCCTGGCACGCCGCCGGCCACGCCTGCCGTTCGCGCAGCTTGCCAGCCTTGCGCCACTCGCGCGCGACGGTGATGAACAGCTCGAGCGCCGCCTTCGCATCCGAGACGATGCCGAGCTCGGGATTGAACACGCGGCCGATCTGGGTCGGCTCGATGTCGACATGCACGAAGCTGCGACCCTTGGTGTAGGTCTCGATCGATCCGGTGTGGCGGTTGGCCCAGCGGTTGCCGATGCCGAGCACGAAATCGGACTCCAGGAAATTGGCGTTGCCATAGCGATGGCTGGTCTGCAGGCCGACCATGCCGGCCATCAGCACATGATCGTCGGGAATGGCGCCCCACCCCATCAGGGTCGGCACGACAGGCACGTTGACGGTCTCGGCGAACGTCACGAGGAGTTCGCTGGCATCGGCGTTGATGATGCCGCCGCCGGCGACGATCAGCGGGCGCTCGGCGGCATTGAGCATCTCCAGCGCTTTCTCGATCTGCTTGCGGCTCGCCGCGGGCTTGTAGACCGGCAGCGGCGTGTAGGTCTCGTCGTCGAACTCGATCTCGGCGAGTTGCACGTCCAGCGGCAGGTCGATCAGCACCGGTCCCGGGCGGCCGGAGCGCATGATGTGGAAAGCCTGGCTGAACACACGCGGCACGAGGCCAGGCTCGCGCACCGTGACCGCCCATTTGGTCACGGGCTTGGCGATCTGCTCGATATCGACGGCCTGGAAATCCTCCTTGTGGAGCCGGGCCCGCGGCGCCTGGCCGGTGATGCAGAGGATTGGAATGGAGTCTGCGATCGCCGAATAGAGCCCGGTGATCATGTCGGTGCCGGCCGGGCCCGAGGTGCCGATGCACACGCCGATGTTGCCGGCCTTGGCGCGGGTGTAGCCCTCGGCCATGTGCGAGGCGCCCTCGACGTGGCGGGCGAGAATGTGGCGGATCGAGCCGCGCCGCTGCAGCGCGGAATAGAGCGGGTTGATTGCGGCTCCGGGAACGCCGAAGGCGCAGGTGACGCCTTCCTTCTCCAAGATACGCACCGCAGCATCGATCGCCCGCATCTTCGCCATCTCGCACCTCCCTCTGGTTGATGCGCGAGCTTCGCTGCTGGCAGCTACGATCTCAATTCACTCGTCGATTTTTCCCACGATGCGGCACGCTCGGCAAAACACCGGCGGCCTCAGTTTGTTAGGACAGAAGTCAGCTGACATGTCCTAACAGGATGAGGCCTCGCGCACGCTATTCGAACAGCGGCGCAAGCTCCATCTGCGGCACCAGCACGAGGCCCTTGTCGGTGATACGAATTTCCGGAATGACCGATAGCGGAATCAAATTGAAGCCCATGTAGGGAATGGTGCAGCCGGCCTCGGCCCACTCGGTCTTGAGCAGCTTCACCTCCTCGGCGACCTCGGTGACACGCTTGTCCGACAACAGGCCGGCGATCGGCAACGGAACCATCGCCCGCACCTTGCCGTCGGCGACGACGCAGACACCGCCCTGCTGCGCGCCGATCGCGGCGACGGCGGCCTGCATGTCGGCCTCGTTGGTGCCGGCGACGATGATGTTGTGGCTGTCATGGCCGACGCTGGAGGCGACGGCGCCGCGCTTGAGGCCAAAATCCTTGAGGAGGCCATGCGCGACATTGCCGGCCGACTTGCCGTGGCGCTCGATCACCGCGACGAAACAGAGCCCATGGCGCGCGAACAGCGTTTCCCAATCGTTCGCCGGCTCGATCGCGACCTTGTCATGGATCAGCGTGATGCCCGGCAGCGCCGTCTTGATCGCATTCACGGTGCACGCCTTGGTCGGCAGCTCCGGCGTCAGTTTCATCTGCGCCGGCAGCTTCACCGTGGCATAGGCGGCCTTCGGATACTGATAGCGCTGCGACAGCGCCTGATCGAGACGCGGCGTGATCCTGCCCTTGTCGACGACGAGCTCGCCGCCATACCAGGTCGATTGCGGCTTGAGGCCGTCGTCGAGCAAAACCAGATCGGCGCGGCGGCCGCCGCCGAGGCCGCCGATCTCGCCATCCATGGCAAAGCGCGTCGCGCCGTGCAGCGAGCCCATCGACCACGCCTGCTCCGGCGACATGCCGGCCTTCACGGCCTCGCGCACCACCCAGTCGAGTCCGAACAGCATGAGATCGTCGGCATCGCGATCGTCGGTGCAGACAGCCGTGCGCTTGTGCGAGGCGCCGAGCTCGGTGATGGTGCGGATCGCCTGCGGCAGGCTGTGCCACGGGGTCGTGGGCGGACCACCGCGCAGGAAGATCCAGACGCCGGCATCCAGGAGATCATCGGCGATGTCGCGGTCGATCGCCTCATGCGTGTCGGTGACACCGCTCGCCGCATAGGCGGCGACGAATTCGCGGCCATAGACATGGCCTGACACCGGCCGTCCCCGCTGCAGGGCCGCGGCGAGAATGGCATGGCTGCGCTCGTCGCCCATGCAGACCGGCACGAAATCCATCTTCTCGCCGAGCGCGACCGCCTCGGGCCAGCGATCGAACAGGCCGGCGATCTTGTCCGGCGTGAGGTCGCCGCCCGCGGTCTCCAGCGCCGCCGATGTCGCCGGCACCGTCGAGGGCACGGTGAGGAAGATCGACAGCGGCGCCTGCCGCGCATCCTCCAGCATCGCCTCGACACCGGCGACGTCCATCACGTTGCCGATTTCGTGGCTGTCGCAGAAGATCGTCGTGGTGCCGTTCAGAAGCGCAGCCTCGGCATAGGCGCAGGCCGTCACCATCGAGGACTCGATGTGGATGTGCGGATCGACCAGCCCGGGCGCGATGATGCCGCCGGCCGCGTCATGGAGCGCGAAACCGCTGCCGAGCGCCTTGTGGGCACCAGCCGGCTTCACCGCCGCGACCCGCCCGCCGGTGATCCACAGTTCGCGCGAGGGGTGGATGCGCTCCGAATAGGTCGACAGCACGCGCGCGCCGGTGATCACGAGATCGGGCGCAACGCGGCCCGAAGCGACATCGGCGAGGCGCCGCGTCATCGTGTGCAGAGGGGCGACCGAGAAGCGGGTGAGTTTGGTCATGGCACGAACTCGCTGGACGTGTTGGGCGATGCACCGCGATGGTTGCGCGATGCACGCGTCCCGGCAAGCCCAAATAGATCGGCAGCCCTGACCACGGCTTGAGCAGCGGGTGAATAGCCCCCTCCTCCCTCCCCTCGAAATATCCGCGCCTCCATTGTCCTCGGAGACGGACCGCAACATCGGATTGCCCAACGCTCGAGCCGACGAGCCAGGGAGCTCGGCAGCAACTCAGGCCGGGCCGAAGCGTCCTTACGGACGCTCCTTCACAACGCGGCAATGCTCACTGCTGCTACGGCGCGCAGACGCAGTTGCAGCCGGCTGCCGTGAGCGTCATGTGCGCCTTGTTGCCTTTGGTGCAATGGTCTTGCGTAAGGACGCAATGAGGTCCACGCGGGGAGGCACGCTTGACGGCTGTGCAAGTCCCCGGGCCCGGGGCCTGGGCGAATGCCGATTCGGAGACAAATAACAGGCCGAGGGCCAAGGCACCGATGATCGGAATGCTCCCGCCCCTCCTTCGCCGATGCCACGCAGTCAAGTGGTCGCCGTGGTTGGCTGACCGCGATTTCGTCCGCACATGAGTGGCCATATCAAGCTCCCTTCGTTTGCAAGGCCTTCATAATCAGGCCGCGGCTTCAGAACGTTGGCCGGCTTCAGGGCGAACAACATTTGTCATCGCCCGACACTCCAGCTTTGCGGGACGGTCGCACCGACGCCGCTTAGCCTAGTAAGTGCAACGGCAACTTTAAATTACATTTATTAGCGTAATATCATAGAGATTGCATATCGGCAACGAGCAGAAGCGCGAAATCGCTCAACGGCACGCGAGGAAAGGGTTGAGCTGAATTTGGGACAGAAGCCGCCCCAAGCGACGAACGAGGGAAGCATTCCGGTGATGGTGCACTCACCCCTCCGCCCGTGCGTTGGAGTCAGTTGCGCTGTCATCGAAACGTTGCACCCTGCCGAAACGTCCTGTTACGGAAACGTTCCGGCCGGCGGCGTCACGCCGCCGAGCGCCGCCGTGAGCTCGGCCGCGACATCCCGCACCATTGCTCCGATCACAGCCACCCGCTCATCGGTCAGCCGGCTCGCCAAGCCCGAGACCGAGATCGCCGCCAACGGCTCGCGGCAGGAATCGTGGACGACGGCGGCGATGCAGCGCAGGCCGATGCGCGCCTCCTCGTCGTCGACGGCATAGCCCTGACGCCTGACGGTCTCCAGCTCGCGGAACAGGTCGCTGGCGCGGATGATCGACTTCTCGGTCAGGCGTGGCATGCCCTGGCGGTGAATGATGCCGTTGACGTCGTCGTCGGAATAGGTCGCGAGCACCGCCTTGCCCATGCCGGAGGCGACCATTGCCAAGCGGCCGCCGACCTTGGTCAGCGAGCGCATGATTTCGCGGCTGTCGAGCCGCATCAGCACCATCAGCGATTCGTCGTCGACGACGGCGAGATTGGCGGTCTCGCGCGACTGGTCGCGCAGCCTTCGCAGATAGGGAATCGCCAGCGCGACGAAATTGCGCCGGCGGGTGAAGGTCGCGCCGACGGCGAAGCTCTGCGCGCCGACATGCCATTTCGACTCCATGCGGTCGAACTGCACGAAGCGGCGCTTTTCCAGCGTCGTCAGCAATCGATGGACGGTGGAGGTCGACAAGCCCGCACGCACGGCGAGATCGCTGAGGCGATAGCCTTCATCGTCCTCGGCGAGAATCTCAAGGATCTGCAGGGCGCGTCCGACGGATTGCACGCCGCCGTCGCGGGGCTCGGCCGCGGCATCTGCGCGGGACTCAATCGTCTTGCGACGGATCACGTGGCGCCTCTTTGCACCGTCATCGAAGGCGGCGCCGTTGCAGGACGGACGGATCTTGCTTGGGTATGCCTACAAAGAAAGTGCCGCTCCGGCGAGGGGCCGGAGCGGCATTCGCGTCAGATCAATCAGAGCAGACCGGCGCCGCGCGCCCACTTGTACTTGGCGCCGAGCACCTCGACCGGCAGCTCGGTCGAATAGGCATAGGCCGGGATGCCGTTCTGGTAGAGATATTCGGCGGCTTCCTCGACCTCGACGTCGCCGGCGAGCGAGGCGACGATCGGCTTGACGAAGCCCTTGGCCTCCATCTCCTTCTTCACCTCGACCATGTTGCGGGCGAACACCATCGGCGGGGTCACGATCGTGTGCCAGTAGCCAAGGATCAGCGCGTGGATGCGGTCGTCCGACAGGCCGAGCTTGACCGTGTTCACATAGGTGATCGGCGGCTCGCCACCGGTGATGTCGACCGGGTTGCCGGCGGCACCGAACGGCGGGATGAACTTGCGGAACGCGGCATCGAGATCCGCGGGCATCGCCATCAGCGACATGCCGTTGTCGACGACGGCGTCGGAGAGCAGCACGCCCGATCCGCCGGCGCCGGTGATGATGACGACGTTCTCACCCTTCGGCGTCGGCAGCACCGGCACGCCGCGGGCGAATTCGAGCAACTGGCGCAGCGAGCGGGCGCGGATGACGCCCGACTGCTTGAGCACGTCCTCGTAGATCTTGTCGTTGCCGGCAAGCGCGCCGGTGTGCGACGAGGCCGCCTTGGCGCCGGCCGAGGTGCGGCCGGCCTTGAGCACGATGACCGGCTTCTTCTTTGAGACGCGCTTGGCGGCTTCGGCGAAGGCACGGCCGTCCTTGAGGTCCTCGCAGTGCTGCGCGATCAAGTTGGTGTTGGGGTCCTGCTCGAAGAAGGCAAGCAGATCGTCCTCGTCGATGTCGGACTTGTTGCCGAGGCCGACGATCGCCGAGACGCCCATCTTGGCCGAGCGCGAGAAGCCGATGATCGCCATGCCGATGCCGCCCGACTGCGACGACAGCGCCGCGTGGCCCTTGACGTCGTAGGCCGTGCAGAAGGTCGCGCAGAGATTGGCCGGCGTGTAGTAGAAGCCGTAGATGTTCGGCCCCATCAGGCGGACGTTGTACTTCTTGCCGATCTCGACGATCTCGGCCTGCAGCTCGGGCTCGTTGGCTTCGGCAAAGCCCGAGGGAATCAGCACCGCGCCGGGGATCTGCTTCTCGCCGCATTCGATCAACGCGCCGGCGACGAACTTGGCGGGAATCGCGAACACCGCCGTGTCGATCACGCCGGCGACGTCCTTGACGCTCTTATAGGCCTTGTAGCCGAGGATCTCGGACGCCTTGGGATGGATCGGATAGATCTCGCCCTTGTAGCCGCCGTTGATCAGGTTCTTCATCACGGAGTTGCCGATCTTGCCGTCCTCGGCGGAGGCGCCGATCACGGCGATGGCCTTCGGCATCATGATCCGCTTCATCGCGGTCACGATTTCCTCGTTCGAGCGCGGCGCCGGACGCGGCTTGTAGTCGAAATCGACGACGATGCGGACGTCGGCGGCGATCGCGCCGTTCTTGGTCGCGAACACGGGGTTGAGGTCGAGCTCGACGATCTCCGGGAAATCGCTGACCAGCTGCGACACCTTGACGATGACGTCGGACAGCGCCTCGCGGCTGACCGCGTCGCCACCGCGCACGCCCTTCAGCATCTCATGCGCCTGGATGCCGTCGAGCATCGACAGGGCGTCTTCCTTGGTGGCGGGGGCGAGGCGGAATGTCACATCCTTCAGCACCTCGACCAGCACGCCGCCGAGGCCGAAGGCCACCAGCTTGCCGAACGATCCGTCGGTGATCGAACCGACGATCACCTCGGTCCCGCCGGTCAGCATCTGCTGTACCTGGATGCCTTCGATCTTGGCGTCGGCCTTGTACTTCTTCGCATTCGCGAGAATGGTCTCATACGCCTTCTGCGCGTCGTCAACGGTCTTGACGCCGACGATGACGCCGCCGGCTTCAGTCTTATGCAGAATGTCGGGCGATACGATCTTCATGACGACCGGGAAACCCATGTCGCCGGCCAGCTTGGCCGCCTCGGCGGCGGATTTGGCCAATCCCTCCTTCGGCACCGGAATGCCATAGGCGTCGCAGACCACCTTGCCTTCGGGGGCGGTGAGGCTGGTGCGCTTGTCGGCCTTCACCCGATCGAGCACTTCGCGGATCGTGGCCTTGGCGTTCGGGATGGCGTCAGACATTGGGGGCTTCCTCCTGGGGATTGGTCGTCGTTTATGGCATTTGGTATGCCAGAAGCAAACTTTGTCAAGCGCATCGAAGATGTGGAAACGCGGAAAAATCGGTCGCCTTGACAGTCTGGCATCTGGCATGCCAAAAATATTGGACGCAAAATGCTGTACACAGGCATCTCCCAAGGAGAGGAGATCGGTCTTGTCTACAGAGAAAACAAACAAGGCATTGCCCATCATGGCCGAGGCCGACATCGCGATCACTCGCATCGCCCCGGAGACGAGCTTCAAGAATAAGGCCTACGAGGCCTTGAAAGAAGCCATTCTCAAGATGGACATCTACGCGTCGCCCGAGCCGGTGATGCTCGACGAGCGCGCTCTGTCCGAGCGCCTCGGTGTCAGCCGCACGCCCATCCGCGAAGCGATCGCGATGCTGGAGCAGGACGGCTTCGTGAAGACCGTGCCGCGTCGTGGCATCGTCGTAGTGCGCCGGACCAAGACCGAAATCGTCGACATGATCCGCGCCTGGGCGGCGCTGGAGAGCATGGCGGCCCGCCTGATCACGACGATCGCGCGCAAGAAGGACATCAGCGCGCTGCGCGACTACTTCAAGGATTTCGGCAAGGACCGCCCGCCGCAGGAGCACATCGAGGAATATTCGAAGGCGAACATCGCGTTTCATCAGGCGCTGATCTCGCTGTCGGAATCGCCCGTGCTCGTCGACATGACCAACGACATCCTCCTTCACGTGCGCGGCTATCGCCAGCTCACGATCGGGCGCACCGATCGAATCGCAGCGTCCCTGCCCGAGCATCTGGCGATCATCGAGGCGCTGGAGGAACGCAACACCGAGCTCGCCGAGAAGCGCGCCCGTGATCATACGCTGGGCCTCGCGACCTATGTCGAGACGCACGGCCAGGAACTATTCAGCTGACAGGTTCAAACAGAAGAAGACGCCGCAAAGCGCCTTCACAGACGACCAGGGAGAGAGGCGCATGGCGCAGACTGCTGTTAAGACCGAGGCACCGGACACGCACGAGGAGCTCACGGACGGCTTTCATCTCGTCATCGACGCGATGAAGCTGAACGGGATCGACACGATCTACAACGTGCCGGGCATTCCGATCACCGACCTCGGTCGTATGGCGCAGGCTGAAGGCATTCGCGTGCTCTCCTTCCGTCACGAACAGAACGCCGGCTATGCCGCCGCGATCGCCGGCTTCCTCACCAAGAAGCCGGGCGTGTGCCTCACGGTCTCGGCTCCCGGCTTTCTCAACGGCCTCACGGCGCTGGCGCACGCCACCACCAACTGCTTCCCGATGATCCTGGTCTCCGGCTCGTCGGAGCGCGAGATCGTCGACCTGCAGCAGGGCGACTACGAAGAGATGGATCAGCTCGCGATCGCCAAGCCGCTGTGCAAGGCGGCGTTCCGCGTGCTGCACGCGCAGGACATCGGCATCGGCTTCGCCCGCGCGATCCGTGCCGCCGTCTCGGGCCGCCCCGGCGGCGTCTATCTCGACCTGCCGGCAAAACTGTTCGGCCAGGTGATGAATGCGCAGGCCGGCACAGCCTCGCTGGTCAAGGTGATCGATCCGGCCCCGGCGCAGATCCCCTCCCCCGACTCGGTGAAGCGCGCGCTCGATCTGTTGAAGAACGCGAAGCGCCCGCTGATCATCCTCGGCAAGGGCGCTGCCTATGCCCAGGCCGACGAGGCGATCAAGACCTTCGTCGAGAAGAGCGGCGCGCCGTTCCTGCCGATGAGCATGGCCAAGGGCCTGCTGCCCGACCTGCATCCGCAATGCGCCGGCGCCGCACGTTCCACCGTGCTGAAGGACGCCGACGTCGTCATGCTGATCGGCGCCCGCCTCAACTGGCTCTTGTCGCACGGCAAGGGCAAGAGCTGGGGCGAGCTACCTAAGAAGTTCATCCAGGTCGACATCGAGCCGAAGGAGATGGACTCCAACGTCGAGATCGCCGCCCCCGTGGTCGGCGACATCGGCTCGGTCGTCACGGCCTTCTCCGAGGCGATGGGCAGCAACTGGGCCAAGGCACCGGTCGAGTGGACCTCTTCGGTGCAGAAGAAGCGCGAGGACAACGTCGCCAAGATGGCGCCGCGGCTGATGAACAACAACTCGCCGATGGACTATCACGGCGCGCTCGGCGTGCTCCGCACCATCATCAAGGAGCGTCCGGACGCGATCCTGGTCAACGAGGGCGCCAACACGCTCGACCTCGCCCGCGGCGTGATCGACATGTACCAGCCGCGCAAGCGCCTGGACGTCGGCACCTGGGGCGTCATGGGCATCGGCATGGGCTCGGCCATCGCCGCCGCGGTCGAGACCGGTAAGCCGGTGCTGGCGATCGAGGGCGACAGCGCCTTCGGCTTCTCCGGCATGGAGGTCGAGACGATCTGCCGCTACAATCTTCCGATCTGCGTCGTCATCTTCAACAATGACGGCATCTATCGCGGCACCGACCAGAACTCGGCGGGCGACGATCCGGCGACCACCGTATTCGTCAAGGGCGCACGCTACGACAAGATGATGGAAGCCTTCGGCGGCGTCGGCGTCAACGCCACGTCTCCGGACGAGCTGAAGCGCGCCGTCAACGAAGCGATGGATTCCGGCAAGCCGACCCTGATCAATGCCGTGATCGATCCTGCTGCAGGATCCGAGAGCGGCCGCATCGGCAACCTCAATCCGCAGAGCGTGCTGACGAAGAAGAAGTAAGGCCACCCGCAAGACATCACCTGCCCGCGAGTTGCGGGATGACCATTCGTTACGGAGAGCAACACATGACCAAGGCGCTCGAGGGCGTTCGCATTCTCGACTTCACCCACGTCCAGTCCGGACCGACCTGCACCCAGCTGCTGGCCTGGTTCGGCGCCGACGTGATCAAGGTCGAGCGGCCGGGCGTGGGTGACATCACCCGCGGCCAGCTCCAGGACATCCCCAACGTGGACAGCCTCTATTTCACGATGCTGAACCACAACAAGCGGTCGATTACGCTCGACACCAAGAACCCCAAGGGCAAGGAGGTTCTGACCGAGCTGATCAAGAAGTGCGACGTGCTGGTCGAGAATTTCGGCCCCGGCGTGCTCGATCGCATGGGCTTCCCCTGGGAGAAGATCCAGGCGATCAACCCGAAGATGATCGTGGCGTCGATCAAGGGTTTTGGCCCTGGCCCCTACGAGGACTGCAAAGTCTACGAGAACGTCGCGCAGTGCACCGGCGGCGCCGCCTCGACCACCGGCTTCCGTGACGGCCTGCCGCTGGTCACCGGCGCGCAGATCGGCGATTCCGGCACCGGCCTGCACCTCGCGCTCGGCATCGTCACCGCGCTCTATCAGCGCACCCACTCCGGCAAGGGCCAGCGCGTCACCGCCGCGATGCAGGACGGCGTGCTCAACCTCTGCCGCGTCAAGCTGCGCGACCAGCAGCGCCTCGACCACGGTCCGCTCAAGGAATACAGCCAGTTCGGCGAGGGCGTGCCGTTCGGCGATGCCGTGCCGCGCGCCGGCAATGATTCCGGCGGTGGCCAGCCGGGCCGCATCTTGAAGTGCAAGGGCTGGGAGACCGACCCGAACGCCTACATCTACTTCATCACCCAGGCCCCGGTCTGGGAGAAGATCTGCGACGTGATCGGCGAGCCGACCTGGAAGACCGATCCGAACTACGCCAAGCCCGCCGCCCGCCTGCCGCGCCTGAACGAGATCTTCGGGCGGATCGAGCAGTGGACCATGACCAAGACCAAGTTCGAGGCCATGGACATCTTGAACGAGTTCGACATCCCCTGCGGCCCGATCCTGTCGATGAAGGAAATCGCCGAGGACGAGTCGCTGCGCAAGACCGGCACCCTGGTCGAGGTCGACCATCCGACCCGCGGCAAGTATCTCTCGGTCGGCAACCCGATCAAGCTGTCGGACAGCCCGGCCGACGTCACCCGCTCGCCGCTGCTCGGCGAGCACACCGACGAGGTCCTGCGCCAGGTGCTGGGCTTCAGCGACCACCAGGTCGCCGAAATCCACGACTCCGGCGCGGTCGATCCGCCGCGCAAGGAAGCCGCGGAGTAAAGGACGGACGCGGCGCGAACGCCGCACGTATGCGTTCCATCGACTCAAAGCCGCCGGCATCGCCCGGCGGCTTTTTGACTTTTGCGGTGAAAGATTGATGTCTCTTCCGCAGACACCGGCGGGGACCTTGGTCTCGGCCTGCGCTGCGGATCACCATTACGGGCCACGGCCGGCCTCAGGGTGAAGCGGACATGACGCATGTCGCCGACGTTTCGACCGTATAACCCAGAGCTGACCTTGGTCGCGACTTCATGTTAGTCTCGTGCGATCGAACACATTGCCAGACCCTCGGGCACGCTTGCAGACTGGCCGTGTCGGGCAATTCTGCCCCTTCTTTGCCGAAAAGCGAATTATGCGACATGTCGACAATGCGCGGCTGAAACAGCGCGCGAAACTCGTGGACGCCCAGCCGTCAGAGAGAGAATACATCCATTCTACACTACAGAACCGAGACCTACCGGCCAGGGAAAAAATTGAGCAAACACTATTGAACTTAGCCACCGCGCTTGGGCGAACGGTCGTAAGCCGAATCACGATCCGGGACGGCACGACCATGTATTCAGTTGATGGTTCGGCCTACCAGCGAGGTGCAAACGCTATCCTTGAGCTTTCGCGGGCGATCGTAGAATCTCGGGGCCAATGAACACCGGGTGCACTGTTAGCGAAACCATCGACTTCCGAAATGAAAGCGAGACGTCCGTTGAGGAGCCCTCCCAGTGGCCCATTGGTTTCAAAAAGGCTGGCTGCTCATTTCCCTGATGTCCGCCGTGCTTTCAGCGCCGACCGGCGTTGCACGTGCTCTGGACGACGCGAGTGACCGCGAGAGCTATGACCGTGCGGTCTCCTATTGCCGATCGATCTGGCCGCCGAGAGCCATGACGCTGAGCCCGGACAAGCGCATCATGTGTTTCGACACGACGATGCTTCCAGAAGTCGACGTATCACTGACGAAAGCACTCGAGCTTGGTGGGCTCTTCGTCATCCGCAGCACCGGCGGGAGGGAAGACAAAGCCCTCGAACTCGCCGATCTCATTCGCGAGCGGCATGCGACCGTTGTCGTCTATGACTACTGCTTCTCGGCCTGCGCCGAATTCATCATCACCGCTCCCGACCAAACTTACGTGCTCAAGGACGCCCTCGTTCTCTGGCATAATCCCCAAAGCAGCGACCCGGCCCATCCCTATTGTGCATTCCTCAAGACACCACGCGGCGGCGGTCCGAGGGGCTTGCGGCGTGGACCATGTCGCGAGGGAAGCGACACCGTCGAATACTCATCGGCGCGCCAAGCTCGGTTTCTTTGGGAGAGAGCCATCGATCCCTCGTCTGTGATGCCGCCCGACAGCATCTACGTGAGACGAAGAGTGGCCAGCCTCTACGCAGAGACAGGGGTGGATCACGATATCCTATGGACGCTCAACCCGAGATATTACCCGCGTCTCTTTAAGGCAAACATCGTCTTTGAAGCCTATCCACAAAGTCAGGAAGAGGTCGATGCGGTCGCGGCCCGATTGGGCATCACGGCGAAGATCATCTACGATCCATGAGCGCCGCAAGTGCCTGTCGGTCGGCAAAGCGGTCAAGCTGTCGGACAGCCCCATCACCTGCCGAATATTCCGCCCACCACGCGATGCATCGCGCCGCCGATCGCGCCGATCGGACCTCCCACATTCCGCTGATGTCGCGCGCGTCCCGTGCTGCGACGGGCCTGGCGGTCGGATTTGGCAGCCTCGGTGGCCGCGTCCATCAGCGCCTTGTGCTGGGCAGCATTGAGGAAGCCGGTCGCGGGGTAGCCGCGCTCCTCCTGCCAATGGACGAGGGCCGCGCGGGTCGAATCGTCGAACGTCCCGTTGATCTTGGTGCCGAACCCGAGCCGGGTCAGCCCTCGTTGCACGGCGCGACGCTTCGCCTTGGTGAGGCCGATCTGATTCTCGGCCTGCTGATTGGCGTCCTGGGCAGCGATCACGGTATCGGCGGGTGCCGACGCTTCACGAGGTGTGCTGCTCAGACCAGCGTGAGCGACCTGCGCGCTTCCGGCGATCGCCAGGATGGACAGTGCCAGGATCAAGGCGCGCATGGCCTTTCCTTCGCCCTCAGGTCTGCTGATGATACGTTTCGAGGAATACAGCGCGACGGACTGAACGATCAACATCCGGCGGCGCCACTCCGCTTCATTGCAGAGTAACTGCGGCCCGGGCAGCACAGTTCCCTCACCTCGGGCCGATTGTTCCGTCGCGTTGCACGCGGGGGCATCGACGAATGGGATGGCAGCTCTCAGCAGTCGCCGAGATACCCCGACTTTTGCCGGCTCGGTCCGCCAAGCAGGATCGAGCCGATCCGGTGCCCAGGTTGGGCGGCTCTTTCCATATGAAAATGCCGCCTTCGATAGGGAATTCAAATTGTAACATTCCTGCTGCAGCGCAAAATCCTCATACCGCCATGCAATATGATCCATTGTATCTGGCATCTGGTATACGTAAATTCTCCTCAGTCAGAACGTCCTACCGCCCAACTGATGGAGACAAACCATGGCCAAGACCGTCGCCCTCCCCCTCGTCAACTCCGTGTCCCTGTTCGGCCGCTTCCTGGCCGCCCTCGACCGCGTGCTGATGACCAGCGCCCGCGCCGCCAACCGCAACGGCGACCTGCCGTATTTCGGCCTCTGAGGCCGGCGCGCTTCGCGCGCGCAAGCAGCAGCGAAGCCCAATCAAGAGCCCCGGACCTCCGGGGCTTTTGCTTTTGCGACACCCCCGCGGCCTGCGACAAATTGGCCCCGTGAGCATCCCAACCGATCTCCTCAATTGCGGTCGGTCACCTCTTCATACCAAAATCAAATCGGTCGATTTGCTGCGGATGCACGTCTTGCTGCATGACCCAGGCCGCCACCACAACTTTTGGCTGCATGGGCCTTGCGAGAGTGTCCAAGGCCGGCGACGACCTGAAGCGCGTCACGGTGGAGGATGACACCAGCCGGACTCGACGGGTCAGTGGTTCGATTGGGCATAGCGGCCGGAAGAAGCCGTGCGGTCCGGGAATGAAGGGGAGAAAGCGTCGATGAAGCGTTCCATGCGCGTGGCCGTTGTGGCCGGCGTCGCCCTGATGGTGGGGCATATCCCGGCTCTGGCGGGATGGGAGCCCGTCCGGCCCGTCGAGTTCATCGTTCCGGCCGGAACCGGCGGCGGTGCCGACCAGATGGCTCGGACGATTCAGGGCATCGTCACCAAGCACAATCTGATGAAGCAGCCGCTGGTCGTCATCAACAAGTCCGGCGGTGCCGGTGGCGAAGGCTTCCTCGACGTCAAGGCGTCAGCCGGCAACCCCCACAAGATCATCATCACCCTGTCGAACCTGTTCACGACGCCGCTCGCGACCGGCATTCCGTTCAGCTGGAAGGACCTCACACCGGTCGCCATGCTGGCGCTCGACGAATTCGTGCTCTGGGTCAACGCCGACAAGCCCTACACAACCGCCAAGGACTACATCGACGCGGTCAAGCAAGGCGCGGGCATCCTCAAGATGGGCGGCACCGGCTCGAAGCAGGAAGACCAGATCATCACGGTAGCCATGGAGAAGGCGACCGGCGCCAAGTTCACCTACATCCCCTACAAGGGCGGTGGCGAAGTGGCCGTGCAACTGGTCGGCAACCACATCGACTCCACCGTCAACAATCCCATCGAAGCGGTGGCGCAATGGCGCGGCGGCAAGGTCAGGCCGCTCTGCGTGTTCGACGACAAGCCGATGGGCTACGGCGAGCAGATCACCGACGGCAAGGCCTGGAAGGACATTCCGACCTGCAAGTCGCAGGGCCTCGACATCGAATACCTGATGCTGCGCGGCATCTTCATGTCGCCGCGGGCCACCAAGGACCAGATCGAATACTATGTCGACCTGTTCAAGAAGGTGCGGGAAACCCCGGAATGGCAGGACTTCATGAAGACCGGCGCCTTCAACACCACCTTCATGACCGGTGCGGACTACGCGAAGTGGGTTGAGACCGAAGAGAAGCGTCACGAGCTCCTGATGAAGGAAGCCGGCTTCCTCGCCTCGAACTGAGCGGCTCGCATGAGAAGCCAGGGAGGATCCGCCGGGCCCAGCCACAAGGCGGTCGAACTCGGCGTCACGCTCGCGATCGCGCTGTTCGGGATCATCGTGATCCTCGGCAGCGTGAAGGCGGGGATCAATTGGGGCGCCGAGGGGCCGCGCGCGGGATTCTTCCCGTTCTACGTCGGCCTGTTCATCATCGCGGCGAGCGCGATGAATGTCCGCAACACGCTGCGCGAGGCTGACGGCAGCGTCTTCGCCGAATGGCGTCAGCTCCGCCAGGTCATGAGCGTGGTGGTGCCGACGGCGATCTATGTCGGCGCCCTGCCCTTCACCGGTCTGTACGTCGCCTCCATGATCTTCATCGCCTGGTTCATGCGTTGGCTTGGCAAATATGGCTGGCTCACGGTGGCGGCGGTCGCGATCGGAATGCCGGTGGTGACCTATCTGATCTTCGAGCGCTGGTTCATGGTCCCACTGCCCAAGGGGCCGGTCGAGGATTGGCTCGGACTCTGACACGAAAACTCATCCGCTGAGGGTTGCAGGACCAAGCTGTCATGGAAGAACTCGCCAATCTGTTTCACGGCTTCGCAGTCGCGCTCCAGCCCTTCAACATCATGGTGATGATCCTCGGGATCGTGCTCGGGGTGATCATCGGCGTGCTGCCGGGATTGGGCGGCGCCAACGGCGTCGCGATCCTGCTGCCGCTGACCTTCAGCATGCCGCCGACCTCGGCCATCATCATGCTGTCCTGCATTTATTGGGGTGCCTTGTTCGGCGGCGCCATCACCTCGATCCTGTTCAACATACCCGGCGAACCATGGTCGGTCGCGACCACGTTCGACGGCTACCCGATGGCGCAGCAGGGCAAGGCCGGCGAGGCGCTCACGGCAGCGTTCACCTCGTCCTTCGTCGGCGCGCTGTTCGCGGTCATCATGATCACGCTGATCGCGCCGCTGGTGGCCGGCTTCGCGCTTCAGTTCGGCCCGGCCGAGAAATTCGCCGTCTACTTCCTCGCCTTCTGCAGCTTCGTCGGCCTGAGCAAGGAGCCGCCGTTCAAGACGATCGCGGCGATGATGATCGGCTTCGCGCTCGCGGCCGTCGGCCTGGATTCCATCACCGGCCAGCTCCGGCTCACCTTCGGCATCACCGAGCTGCTCAACGGTTTCGACTTCCTGATCGCCGTGATCGGCCTGTTCGGCATCGGCGAGATCCTGCTGACGATGGAGGAAGGCCTGAGCTTCCGCGGCGGCAATGCCAAGATCAATCTGCGGGTGGTGCTGCACACCTGGAAGGAGATGCCGGCGTATTGGCTGACGTCGCTGCGCTCCTGCGTGATCGGCTGCTGGATGGGCATCACCCCCGCCGGCGCGACACCGGCGTCGTTCATGAGCTACGGCATCGCCAAGCGCCTCTCCAAGCGCGGCAAGAATTTCGGCCGTGGCGAGATCGAGGGCGTCGTCGCGCCGGAGACGGCGGCCCATGCGGCGGGCACGGCGGCGCTGCTGCCGATGCTGTCACTCGGCGTGCCCGGCTCCCCCACGGCGGCGGTGCTGCTCGGCGGCCTCTTGATCTGGGGCCTCCAGCCCGGCCCGATGCTGTTCGTCGAGCAGAAGGAATTCGTCTGGGGCCTGATCGCCTCGATGTATCTCGGCAACCTCGCCGGCCTGCTCGTCGTGCTGACCTGCGTGCCGGTCTTCGCGGCGATCCTGCGCATTCCCTTCAGCATCATCGCCCCGCTCATCCTGGTGCTCTGTGCGATCGGCGCCTATTCGGTGCACAGCAGCACGTTCGACGTCGTGCTGATGCTGGTGTTCGGCGTGCTCGGCTATCTGTTCAAGAAGTGCGGCTATCCGCTCGCGCCGCTGGTGCTCGCCATCGTGCTCGGCGACAAGGCCGAGGAGGCCTTCCGGCAGTCGCTGCTGGGATCCCAGGGATCGCTCGCGATATTCTTCTCCAACGGACTGGTCGGCACCATCATGGCGCTCGGGTTGATCGCGCTGTTCTGGTCGGCGATCCAGCAGGGCTACAACCGGTTGCGGGCCGTCGCCGCATAAACTCGCCCCTACTCCGATAGTTGAGCTACAAATATCCTCTGCTGCGTCGTATTGTCGCTGCAGCGATTTGCCTTGCTTCTACAGGGTTTTTTCGTCGATCGCTGGGCTACCAGCGAGCACGGGGTCGATGAATCCGCTTGTCTATTGGCATATCATATACCAAACTCCGCATAGCTGTTAGGACAAAAATAGACAGCCCTGGAGGAAACATGACGGACTTGGCTCACGCGGGGGCGCCCGCATCTGCAAGAGTAAGCGACGCCTATCGCTGGACGCAGCTCGCGGTTGGCGTCCTGGCGATGGTGATGATCGCCAACTATCAATATGGCTGGACCTTCTTCGTCCCGGATATCGCCAAGACGTTCGGCTGGGATCGCGCCTCGATCCAGTGGGCCTTCACCCTGTTCGTGCTGTTCGAAACCTGGCTCGTGCCGGTCGAGGGCTGGTTCGTCGACAAATACGGCCCGCGCATCGTCGTGCTCGTCGGCGGCGTGCTCTGCGCGATCGGCTGGATGATCAACGCCTACGCCACCTCGCTCAACGGCTACTATCTCGGCATGATCATCGCGGGCATCGGCGCCGGCGGCGTCTACGGCACCTGCGTCGGCAACGCGCTGAAGTGGTTTCCGGACAAGCGCGGCCTCGCGGCAGGCATCACGGCAGCCGGCTTCGGCGCCGGCTCGGCGCTGACAGTCGCGCCGATCCAGGCTATGATCCGCGACTCCGGCTTTCAGACCACCTTCCTGTATTTCGGTCTCGGCCAGGGCATCATCATCGTCATCCTCGCCTTCTTCCTGTTCGCGCCCAAAGAAGGCCAGGTGCCGGCCGTTGCTCAGAACACGAACCTGGTGCAGAGCCGTCGCAACTACAACCCGACCGAAGTGATCCGTCAGCCGATTTTCTGGCTGATGTACTTCATGTTCGTGATCGTCGGCGCCGGCGGCCTGATGGTGACGGCCAACCTCAAGCCGATCGCCGGCGACTGGAAGGTCGACAACATTCCGGTGACGCTGATCGGCATGACCATGACGGCGGTGACTTTCGCAGCCACCATCGACCGCGTGCTGAACGGCCTGACGCGTCCGTTCTTCGGCTGGATCTCCGACAACATCGGCCGCGAGAACACGATGTTCATCGCGTTCGGCATGGAAGGCATCGGCATCTGGGCGCTGTACATGCTGGGCCATGATCCGGTGTGGTTCGTGATCCTCTCCGGCTTCGTGTTCTTCGCCTGGGGTGAGATCTATTCGCTCTTCCCCTCGACCTGCACCGACACGTTCGGCACCAAGTTCGCCACCACCAATGCCGGCCTGCTCTACACCGCCAAGGGCACGGCCGCGCTGCTGGTGCCGATCGCGAACTACATGCAGCAATCGAGCGGCAACTGGGATCGCGTCTTCATCATCGCGGCCGGCGCCAACATCCTGGCATCGATCCTCGCGATCGCGGTGCTCAAGCCCTGGCGGAGGGTCGTGGTGCAGAAATCGATGCTCTGACGCATCCCTTCGCGCTGCAACAAAAATAAAAAGAACGCTTCCAGATTGACGACGCTCGGCATTTTGCCGAGCGTTTTCTTTTGCTTGGCGGACGATTTCGGTCTCGCTGCAAAGCAACATGTCGCACCCTGTGTCGCAGGCCATATTGCGGACTGGAATATATTATACCAGAATGGTTCGGTGCGCAGATGAGGAGCGCGCTTGCAGCGGCATCCTCCAAGAGAGCGCGTTTGGGAGGACACATGGTTTCCGGCACAGAGGCAACACCGCCTGTCCAGGCACAGTCCAGCGGCTTCCGCTGGATCCAGCTCGCAATGGGCATCGTCTGCATGGCGATGATCGCCAACCTGCAATATGGCTGGACGCTGTTCGTCGATCCGATCGACGCGAAGTTTCACTGGGGTCGCACGGCGATCCAGCTCGCCTTCACGATCTTCGTCGTCACCGAAACCTGGCTCGTGCCGGTCGAGGCCTGGTTCGTCGACAAATACGGTCCGCGCGTCGTCATCATGTTCGGCGGCGTCATGATCTCGCTAGCCTGGATGCTGAACTCCTACGCCGACTCGCTCACCCTGCTCTACGCCGGCGCCGTCATCGGCGGCATCGGCGCCGGTGCGGTGTACGGCACCTGCGTCGGCAACGCGTTGAAATGGTTTCCCGACCGCCGCGGCCTCGCCGCTGGCGCCACCGCCGCGGGCTTCGGCGCCGGCGCCGCGCTGACCGTGGTGCCGATCGCCAGCATGATCGCCTCGAGCGGCTATCAGAGCGCCTTCTTCACCTTCGGCATCGGCCAGGGGCTGGTCGTGTTCGTGCTCGCGATCTTCCTGCGGCCGCCGACGGTTGCGGCGCCGACCCGCAAGAAGCAGCTCAATCTGCCGCAGAGCAAGATCGACTACACGCCGCCGCAGGTGCTGCGCACGCCGATCTTCTGGATCATGTATCTGGTGTTCGTCATGGTGGCCTCCGGCGGCCTGATGACCGCCGCCCAGATCGCCCCGATCGCCCACGACTTCAAGATCGCCAACGAGCCGGTGACGCTCGCCGGCTTCCAGATGGCGGCGCTGACGTTTGCGATCTCGCTCGATCGAATCTTCGACGGCTTCGGCCGCCCTGTGTTCGGCTGGATCTCCGACACGATCGGTCGCGAGCACACCATGTTCATTGCCTTCGGCACGGCCGCTTTGATGCTGCTGACGTTGTCGAGCTACGGGCACAACCCGATCGTGTTCGTGCTCGCGACCGCCGTCTATTTCGGCGTGTTCGGCGAAATCTACAGCCTGTTTCCGGCGACCTCGGGCGATACGTTCGGCAGCAAATACGCCGCGACCAACAACGGCATGCTCTACACCGCGAAGGGCACCGCCTCGCTGCTGGTCCCGCTCGCGAGCCTCGTCTCCGCAAAATATGGCTGGCAGGCCGTGTTCGTGATCGGCGTCGGGCTGAACGCGACGGCCGCATTGATGGCGCTGTTCGTGATCAAGCCGCTGCGCCGCGCCTTCATCCTCGGCAAGGAGCCGGTTACCGAGCCGGTGACGCAGGACGCCCGGATGGCGTGACGCCACTGTTTCTTCCCGCGACTTCAGGAGGCGCACCACGGTGCGCCTCTTTTTTTTGCGCCGGGGCAGGACGCTGGCGCGTCATATCCGGCAGCTCCGGCAGTGTCGCTGACGTGTTTTTTCGGTGGCCGAGCGCACGAAAAGCCGTCAAACCCGATTGACTTCTGGCATAACGTATACCAGACTTCCCTCCGTTCACTATCAACAAACGGGAGGGTGCCATGAAAGTCGGAGACATCCTGCGCAACAAGACGGCGCGCGTGATCACGGTGCGAATGAACGAGACCGTCGGCGTCGCGGCGCAGCTGATGCGCGCCAGCAATGTCAGCGCCCTCGTCGTCAAGGACGTCGTCCGCACCGAAGGCAACACCGCGGCCGGCATGTTCACCGAACGCGACGTCGTACGCGCCATCGCCGAGCATGGCGCCGCCGGCGTCAACCTGAAGGTCTCGCAGTTGATCTCGCCGCAGCGGCTGATCTCCTGCAGCACCGAGGATACGCTCGAGCACGTGCGGCACCTGATGAACGTGCACCACATCCGCCACCTCCCCGTCATCGTCGACTTCGCGCTCGCCGGCGTCATCAGCATGCGCGATGTCTCCAGCGCCTTCGACGAAGCGGAAGCTCCGGTCGCCGCCTGACGCGTCCAGCCCGGTCAGCGGAACCGGTTCATGACTAAGAGAGTCTTGTCGGAGCAGCGCGCCGCCTGTTAGGCGGTGCGCAGAGAGGAGCGGCACATTAAGGTCGCCGCTCTTGCCGACCCGACAGGATTCCTCGCGATGAAAGCCTATGTCTACGGCGCCCAGGGCGCCGCGATCACCGATATCGCCAAGCCCGCGCCGAAGGGCACGCAGGTCCTGGTGCGCGTGCGCGCCTGCGGCCTCAATCGCGCCGACCTCGGCATGACAAAGGGGCATGTGCATGGTGCCGCCGGCGGCGTCGGCACCGTGCTCGGCATGGAATGGGCCGGCGAGGTCGCCGAGCTCGGTCCCGACGCCAGGGGCGTCAAGATCGGCGACAAGGTCATGGGCTCGGGCAGCGCGGCGTTCGCCGAATACACCCTTGCCGACCATGGCCGCCTGTTCCACGCGCCGTCGAACATGAACTTCGACGAGGCCGCCACGTTCCCGATCGCGCTGACCACGATGCACAACGCCGTCGTCAGCAACGGCGCTTTGAAGCCGGGCCAGCGCGTGCTGGTGCAGGGCGCGAGCTCCGGCGTCGGCCTGATGGCGATGCAGATCGCAAAGCTCAAGGGCGCCTCGCTGGTGGTGGGCTCCTCGACCGATGCGATGCGCCGCCAACGGCTCAACGAGTTCGGCGCCGATCTCGCCATCGACTCCAGCGATCCCGCCTGGATCGATCAGGTGCTCCAGGCGACCAACGGCGAGGGCGTCGATCTGATCGTCGACCAGGTGTCGGGCAAGGTCGCCAATCAGAACCTCGCCGCGACCAAGGTCCTCGGCCGCATCGTCAATGTCGGCCGGCTCGGCGGCACCCATGGCGACTTCAACTTCGACCTCCACGCGGCGCGCCGCATCACCTATGTCGGCGTCACCTTCCGCACCCGTTCGATCGAGGAGATCCGTACGATCTTCGACGAGGTGAAAAAGGACATCTGGAGTGCGGTCGAGCAGCGCACGCTGCGGCTGCCGATCGACCGCGTCTTCGCCTTCGACGACATTGGCGCGGCGTTCGCGCACATGGAGGCGAACAAGCATCTCGGCAAGATCGTGGTGACCTTGTGAACGCAACCTTCTGAGATTTAGAAGCACTCGAAACAGCGCGCGCTCCACGCCCATTGACCGCGCGATCCCGGCTTTCATGGTGCGGCCTCGGCTGCTACATCCGCCGCCATGAGAGACGCCGCCCCCCATGTCGATTCCGGGAAAACCCGTGTCGCCGCGATCTCGATCGCGGCGAGCGCCAGCATGGCCGCGGCGAAGTTCGTCGTCGGCATCCTGATCGGCAGTCTCGCGCTCGTCTCCGAGGCGCTGCACAGCGCCGTCGACGTCGTCGCCACGGTGATCACCTGGATGGTGGTTCGGGTATCGGACCGGCCGGCCGACGACGAGCATCATTACGGCCACGGCAAGCTGGAGAGCCTGTCGGCGCTGGGCGTCATCGCCCTGCTCTACGTGCTGGCCGGCGGCGTGCTGGTGGAATCCGTCAGCCGGCTGCGCGAGGCGGCGGCGCCGCCGTCGCTGTCGGCGATTCCGTTCGTGGTGCTGCTGGTCGACATCGCCGTCAACTTCTGGCGCGCCCGCGCGCTGCACCGCGCCGCGCACGAGACCCACAGCCAGGCGCTCGCCGCCGACGCGCTGCATTTCGCCTCCGACGTGCTCGGCTCGATCGCCGTCATCGCCGGCCTCGTCCTCACCGCGCTCGGGTTCTGGTGGGGGGATTCCGCCGCCGCGGTCGCGGTCGCCCTGATGATCTCCGTGCTCGGCCTGCGGCTGGCGCGCTCCACCGTAGAAACACTGCTCGACCGCGCGCCAGAGGGTGCGGCCGAGAAGGCGCGCGCCGCGATCCGTTCGATCAATGGCGTCGTCGATGTCGAGCGGCTACGGGTCCGGCTCGTCGGCGCGACGCATTTCGTCGACGCCACGGTGCAGGTGCCGCGCACCTACCCGATCGACCGCGTGCACGAGATCAAGCGCGATGCGCAGGCCGCAGTCGATGCCAGCCTGTCCGGCGCCGACGTCACCTTCACGACGGTGCCGGTCGCGCTCAGCAACGAGAGCGTGCGCGAGCGCATCATGGTGATCGCGCGCAATTCCGGCCTCGCGATCCATCACGTCACCGTCCATGACGTCGGTGGCCGCCTGATCGTCGCGATCGACCTCGAGGTCGACGGCGACATGAGCCTGTTCGGAGCGCATGCCATCGCGCACGAGCTGGAGCGCAGCATCCGCGCCGAATTCGGCGCCGACGTCGAGGTCGACACCCATATCGAGCCGCTCGAGCCCGAGCTGCCATTCGGCGTCGATGCGCCGGCGCAGCGGATCGGCGAGATCGCCGAGGCCCTGCAGCGCCTCGCCGCCGAGACCGACATGTACGACGTGCACAATGTCCGCGTCCGCAACACCGAGGCCGGCGAGATCGTCAACTTCCACTGCCGCGCCGCACCGTCGATGAGCGTGCTGAAGGTGCACGACAATGTCGACCACATCGAGCGCGGGGTGCGTCGCGCCTTCCCGAGCGTCAAGCGCGTCATCAGTCACGCCGAGCCGCCGCACGGCTGAAGCATGAACGTCATGCTGCGTTCCCGCTTCGGACTCACTCTGCCGGCTTTTCGCCATGGCAATTCCGCATTGGATAAGATTTATTAGCTTTTGCCAAATCGTTGACTCTCGACAGCCCGACAAATCTGGATTCAAATCAACTTGATTCGGAAGCGGCTGGGGCTCTTTCGAAATTCGGGTATCCAAGAAGTTTCGGGGGTCTTCAGCATGGCGCGTGCGCATGCCGCGAACGCGTGCGTCCAATCTTCTGATTCCATCAAAGGGTTGGCGCAATCGATCGCGAAACCGGCCTATCAAAGGCTGCTGACTGCTGAGCCGGTATTGCGTCGTGCTGTCCCTACTTTGATCATCGCCTTTCTCGTCACCATCTGTCTCGGCGCCTTCGTCCAGGTGCTCGACCAGAGCCGTCAGAAGCGCGGCGCGACCAAGCGCGACCTGGCCGCGATCTCCGACCTGCTCGCCGACCGCATCGGTCATCTGGCGACGCGCCCGGATCGCATCGCCCACATCGAGCATCTGCAGAGCCTGCTGCCCGACCTGATCCCCGCCTGGGGAGCGGCGGCCGGACGCCACGTGATCGTCACCGGCGCCGACCACCGCATCCTGGCCCGGGTTCCGGTCGACGCAGCGCTCGGCGAGAACGACCGCATCCTCGATCTGATCTCGACCGCGCAGCTCTTGGCCACGCCCGGCCTGCAGGGCGCGGTCACCGAGATCACCTTGCCGAACGGCCGTCCGGCCTTCGCGGTGTCACAGTTGATCAAGGCGCTGCCCGGCCGCGTCGTCGTGATCCAGGAGAAGCTCGAGCCGATCTGGGGCTCGGACGCCGCGCTCTCGGTGACCTTGTCGGCGACGACGGGCTTTGTCGTTCTGATCCTGGGCTTCGCCTTCCACTGGCAGTCGACCCGCGCCCGCGAAGGCGACCTGATCAACGACGCGGTGCGTGGCCGCATCGACACCGCGCTCAACCGCGGCCGCTGCGGGCTGTGGGACTGGGACCTGTCGCGCGGGCGCATCTTCTGGTCGAACTCGATGTTCGCGATGCTCGGCCTCGAAAATCGCACCGACCTCCTCACCTTCGGCGAGGTCAACGCGCTGGTGAACTCGGACGACATCGACCTGTTCGCGATCGCCGACCAGCTCGTCGCCGGCGGCATCCACCAGATCGACCAGAGCTTCCGGATGCGCCACACCGAGGGCCACTGGATCTGGCTCCGGGTCCGTTGCGAGCTCAGCCAGGGCACCTCCGACTCCGGCCTGCACCTGATCGGCATCGCGGTCGACGTCACCGAACAGAAGAGCCTGGTCGAGAAGACCGTCGAGGCCGACCTCCGCCTGCGGGACGCGATCGAGACGATCTCGGAAGCCTTCGTGCTGTGGGACGCCAACAACCGGCTCGTGCTGTGCAACTCGCATTTCCAGAAGCTGCACAAGCTGCCGGACTCCGCCGTGATCCCCGGCACCTCCTACGAGACCGTCATCGAGGTCGGCAAGATGCCGGAGATCCGCACCCGGCTGCACGACCACAGCCAGCAGGCGCCGGGCGGGCGCACCTTCGAGGCCCAGCTCGACGACGGCAGTTGGCTGCACATCTCCGAGCGCCGCACCAAGGACGGCGGCTACGTCTCGGTCGGCACCGACATCACCCGCATCAAGGAGCACGAGCAGAAGCTCGTCGACAACGACCTGCGGCTGCGCGCCACCGTGATCGACCTGCAGCGCTCGCAGAGCGCGCTGGAGCGCCAGGCGATCGAGCTCGCCGACCTCGCCGAGAAGTACTCGCAGGAAAAGACCCGCGCCGAGGAAGCCAACCAGACCAAGTCGAAATTCCTCGCCAACATGAGCCACGAGCTGCGCACGCCGCTCAACGCCATCATCGGCTTCTCCGAGATCATGGGCAGCGGCATGTTCGGCTCGCTCGGCTCAGAGAAGTATCAGGAGTACTGCCACGACATCCTGACCTCTGGTCAGTATCTGCTCGAAGTAATCAACGACATCCTCGACATGTCGAAGATCGAGGCCGGCCGCATGAAGCTCGACATGGAGCCGCTGGACCTCGCCAAGACGCTGGCCGAATCCCTGCGCGTCGTCTCCGGCCGCGCCCAGGACAAGAGCCTCGTGCTCGACGCCGACATCGGAGGCAGCATCCCCGTCGTCGCCGACCGCCGCGCCACCAAGCAGATCATGGTCAACCTGCTGTCCAACGCGGTGAAGTTCACCCCCGAAGGCGGCCGGGTCACGATGCGCAGCCGCGTGTTCGAGGACAAGGTCGTGCTCATCATCGCCGACACCGGCATCGGCATCCCCGCCCAGTCGCTGGCGCGGCTTGGCCGACCGTTCGAGCAGGTCGAGAGCCAGATGACCAAGACCTATCACGGCTCCGGCCTGGGGCTCGCGATCGCCCGCTCGCTGGCCCAGCTGCACGGCGGCTCGATGCGGCTGCGCTCGCGGCTGGAGTTCGGCACCGTGGTCCGCGTCACCCTGCCCCGCGACGCCCATAAGGCAACAGCGAGCATCTCCGTCGCGGCATGAGTTGCGTGCGTGGTGCCGTAGGGTGGGCAAAGGCGCGCCCGCGAGACGCGCGTTGAGCTGTGCTCTCTCGCGCGCCGTGCCCACCGATGTTCGCGACGCAGACGGTGGGCACGCGCCGCCCTGCGGGCGGCTCTTTGCCCACCCTACGCCAGCTACAAAAACGTCGTCGTGCACGGCTGCATCGACAAAGACCGCTGTCGTCCCAGCAACCTCTCGCGGTACATGACGCCCAAGGTCTGCAATCAGCTGCCCTTTTCGCCGCGTGCGCTGACATCGGCCTCGCACTTAGTAAGCAACATTAGCAGAATGTGGTATTGACGCACCTGCGCATCGGCAACTAAGGCAATCGCTCCGAAATCTGGAGTGCCGAGCGTGATCATCGCCTTCATTGTCGCCGCCTTTGCCTATCGTTTCGCCATGCTCGCCGTCTCGATCCGCAACGAGAAGCGGCTGCGCGCCAACGGCGCGACCGAATACGGAGAATCGGTTTCGCGCTGGCTTGCGATCGCCCATGTCGCCTTCTACCTCGCCGCGACGACCGAGGGCCTTGTCCGCGACGCCCCGGTCGACGCCGTCAGCATCACGGGGTTCGTGATCTATCTGTTCGGTGCGGTGATGCTGTTCGTGGTGTCACGGCTGCTCGGCCGGTTTTGGACCGTCAAGCTGATGATCGCGCGGGATCATGCGCTGGTGACGCATCCGCTGTTCCGGATGGTCCGCCATCCCAACTACTTCCTCAACATCCTGCCCGAGCTGATCGGCTACGCCCTGACGCTGCACGCCTATGTCACGCTCGTGGTCGGCATGACCATCTATGCCGTGCCGCTCGTCTTGCGCATCCGGCAGGAGGAGAAAGTGATGCGGGAGAGGTTTGCGGGCTATTAGTCCTGCCACGCCACGATCACCCTCAATTCGGCGGGCGTCAATGGGAGGGCGCGAAGCGGCCTCGCTGACGATGGAAGCTGGAATCTCCATATGGTTCGGGACGGCGGATTCCGGGTTCAAGGCCTATAGGTCTTGCCCCGGAATGATGGTGGCTGTCTGACACGTCGGTCGCAGAAAGCGCAATTTTGACCAAGTGCACTGCCACCGGCCTGTGCGAGTTCTCGGGTGAACATCGTCACGACGGAGGACGATCAGATGCTGAAGCGTATATGGCGCGGCTGGACCAGGGCGGCGGATGCCGACGCCTATGAGGAGCTGCTGAGGTCGACAATCTTTCCGGCCATTGTGGATCAGGCAATCGAAGGATTTCTAGGCATCGAGCTGCTGCGCAGACCGCTGGAGGCCGAGGTCGAATTCGTGACGATCATGACCTTCGTCGATCAGGCGGCGGTGGTTCGATTTGCGGGTCCGGCGCATGACACGGCGGTGGTGCCGCCCGCGGCGCGGAAGCTGCTCAGCCGCTATGACAGCCATGCCGCGCATTATGAGCTGAAGACCACGCGCCACGCGCAAGGTCAGGGTTCCCCAACCGCATAAGAGCCCGAAGTCTGCCGATGACGCCAGCGAGGTCGGTGACGACGCCGACCGTCGCCACGGCAGCAACCTGATTGCCTCGTTGCGCTCGCAATGACGAGAGGAGGCAATTTGCGCCGTCATGGTGAGCGCAATCCAGGCCATTGTTCACCGCCGGTGGTGAGACACGGCGTCAGCGGCAACTCAGCTGCCGGACATGCGCCTCACGCCTGCAGGCTCGGTGCGACCTCGCGCGCGACCTGCACCAGGGCTGCGATCAGCGGCGTCATCGGGTCACGCTGCGGGATGACGAGACCGATCTGGTAGTTGATCACGGGATCGATGATCGGGATCGAGCGCACCTTGTCGGCGAGGCCGAGCGTCTCGGCAAGCTTGGCCGGCATGACACTGGCCCAGCGGCCGGTCTTCACATGGGTGTAGAGCACGAGCAGCGAGTTCGAGGTGAGCGTTGGCGTGACGTCGTTACCGGCGGCGCGCAGCGCGCGATCGATGATGCGGCGGTTCTGCATGTCCGGCGTCAGCAGGCACAGCGGCACCTGCCCGACCTCCTGCCAAGTCACCTGCTCGCGATCGCCGAACATCGCGTCGGGCGCGGTCAGCAGGCGGTAGCTTTCGTTGTAGAGCGGGATGGTGCGGACACGGCCGATCGGCTCGTTCTCGATGTAGGTCAGGCCGGCATCGACCTCGAGATTCTCCAAGAGGCCGAGCACGTCGGCCGACGTGCACGACATGATGCGGAACCGGACCTCCGGATGCTTGGCGCGGAACGGCGTCGTCAGCGAGGCCACCATGCCGAGCACGGTCGGCACCGCCGCGATGCGGATCTCGCCCGACAGCTTGTCCTTGAGGCCGTTGATCTCCTGGCGCATCGCCCGGAAGTCGCCGACGATCCGGCGCGCCCAATCCAGCGTTCGCTCGCCTTCGGGCGTGAACCCCTGGAACCGCGATCCCCGCTGCACCAGCATGACGCCGAGGATCTCCTCCAGCTGCTTGATGCTGGTCGACATGGTCGGCTGGGTGACACCGCACGCCTCCGCCGCCCGGCCAAAATGACGCTCCTTGGCCAACGCCAGCAGCAGTTCGAGCTTGTCGATCAAGAGGTCGGCCTTCCAGCGGTTGAACGGCCCGGTTCCGCACGTTTTCGGCGTTGCCAGCCATGGTGAAACCCTATCACGACGAGGGGGGCGCCGACATGGTAAAACACGCCGCAGCCCTGTCGCGCGAACGCCTGTTTTTCGTCAACTTCTAGCTATCTCTCGATTGCGTTTCGCTATCGCAGCACGGGACTGCTTTATTGATATCTCGAGCAATTCCAATTTGGATGTGCGAAACGCTTGCAACGCAGAATCGGGATCAGGATGACGCCGGTGTACGAAAGTTGGGACGCGGCGCGCGGCGCCGAGATCATCGCCGAACATAGCAGCATGGAGGGCGCAACCTTGCCCATCCTCCATGCGTTGCAGGAGACGTTCGGCTACGTGCCGGAGGATGCCATTCCGATGATCGCGTCCGCCCTGAACCTGTCGCGCGCCGAGGTTTACGGCGTGTTCACGTTCTACCATGATTTCCGCGCCAAGAAGGCCGGTCGTCACGTGCTGAAGCTGTGCCGCGCCGAAGCCTGCCAGGCCGCCGGCGGTGATGCGCTCGCGGCGCGCGCCGAGGCCAAGCTCGGCGTCGCCCTCGGCAACACCACGGCTGACGAGCGCGTCACGCTCGAGCCGATCTACTGTCTCGGCCTGTGCGCAACCGCGCCGTCGGCCATGCTCGATGGACGCCTGGTCGGCCGGCTCGACGAAGCCCGGATCGATGCTCTCGTCTCGGAGGCCCAGCGATGAGCGTGCGTCTTTTTGTCCCGTGTGATGCCGGCGCGCTCGCTGTCGGCGCCGATGAGGTCGCGCAGGCGCTGCACAAGGCGGCGCTGGAGCGCAATGTCGACATCGAAATCGTCCGCAACGGCTCGCGTGGGTTGTACTGGCTGGAGCCGCTGGTCGAACTGGAGACGGCGCAGGGCCGCTTCGGCTTCGGTCCGGTGACAGCCGACGACGTGCCGTCGCTGCTCGACGCCATCATCGCCGACAAGTCGCACAAGCTCTCGCTCGGCCTGACCGAGGAGATCCCGTGGCTGAAGCGGCAGACCCGCCTCACCTTCGCCCGCTGCGGCATCGTCGATCCGCTGTCACTCGAGGACTATCGCGCCCATGGCGGCTACAAGGGCCTGACGCGCGCGCTGACGCTGTCGCCGGATGCGGTCATTGCCGAGGTCACGACGTCGGGCCTGCGCGGCCGCGGCGGCGCCGGCTTCCCGACCGGCATCAAGTGGAAGACGGTGGCGCAGACGGCGGCCGACCGCAAATACGTCATCTGCAATGCCGACGAGGGCGACAGCGGCACCTTCGCCGACCGTATGCTGATGGAAGGCGATCCCTTCGTGCTGATCGAAGGCATGACCATCTGCGGCATCGCGGTGGGCGCCACCAAGGGCTACATCTACACGCGCTCCGAATATCCGCACGCGATCGCCACCATGACCAAGGCGATCGACATCGCCCGGAAGGCCGGCCTGCTCGGCGACAAGATCGCCGGCTCCAACCACACCTTTGATCTCGAGGTGCGCACCGGCGCCGGCGCCTATGTTTGCGGCGAAGAGACCGCGCTGATGGAAAGCCTCGAAGGCAAGCGCGGACTGGTTCGCGCCAAGCCGCCGCTGCCCGCCCATCATGGGCTGTTCGGCAAGCCGACCGTGGTCAACAACCTGCTATCGTTCGCCGCGATCCCCTTCATCCTCAATGAAGGCGCCAAGGCCTATGCCGATTTCGGCATGGGGCGCTCGCGCGGCACGATGCCGATCCAGATCGCCGGCAACGTCAAGTTCGGCGGGCTGTTCGAGACCGCGTTCGGCATCACGCTGGGCGAACTCGTCGACGACGTCGGCGGCGGCACCCTCACTGGCCGCCCTGTCCGCGCGGTGCAGGTCGGCGGGCCGCTCGGCGCCTACTTCCCGCGTGCGCTGTTCGACACGCCGTTCGACTACGAGGCGTTCGCGGCCAAGGACGGCCTGATCGGCCATGGCGGCATCGTCGTGTTCGACGACACCGTCGACATGTCGAAGCAGGCACGCTTCGCAATGGAGTTCTGCGCCATCGAATCCTGCGGCAAGTGCACGCCGTGCCGCATCGGCTCGACCCGCGGCGCCGAGACCATCGACAAGATCCGCCGCGGCGAGCGCGTCGCCGAGAATATCGCTCTGGTCGAGGACCTCTGCGGCACTATGAAGCTCGGCTCGCTGTGCGCACTTGGCGGCTTCACGCCCTACCCTGTGCTATCAGCGCTCAGGCACTTCCGCGAAGATTTCGGACCCCAGCAGCCGCGCCTGCAGGCCGCGGAATAGGCTATCGGGAAAGGACACCGACCATGTCGCTCATCCACGAAACCGATTACGGCACGCCCCGCTCCAAGTCCGAGACGATGGTCACGCTCACCATCGACGGTCAGAGCATCACCGTTCCCGAAGGCACCTCGATCATGCGCGCGGCCATGGAGGCCGGCACGCAGATCCCGAAGCTGTGCGCGACCGACATGGTCGATGCGTTCGGCTCCTGCCGCCTCTGCCTCGTCGAGGTCGAAGGCCGTGCCGGCACCCCGGCCTCCTGCACCACACCGGTGGCCGCGGGCCTCGTCGTCCACACCCAGACCGAGCGGCTGAAGAAGCTGCGCAAGGGCGTGATGGAGCTCTACATCTCCGACCATCCGCTCGACTGTCTGACCTGCGCCGCGAATGGCGATTGCGAGCTGCAGGACATGGCCGGCGCGGTCGGCCTGCGCGACGTCCGCTACGGCAACCAGGGTGAGAACCACGTGTTCGCCGACGCCTGCGGCGAGGCCAATCCGGCCTGGCTGCCGAAGGACGAATCGAACCCCTATTTCACCTACGATCCATCCAAGTGCATCGTCTGCTCGCGCTGCGTCCGTGCCTGCGAGGAGGTCCAGGGCACGTTCGCGCTGACCATCTCCGGCCGCGGCTTCGACAGCCGGGTGTCGCCGGGCATGAGCGAGAGCTTCCTCGGCTCGGAATGCGTGTCCTGCGGCGCCTGCGTGCAGGCCTGCCCGACCGCGACCCTGACCGAGAAGAGCGTGATCGAGATCGGCCAGCCCGAGCATTCCGCCGTCACCACCTGCGCCTATTGCGGCGTCGGCTGCACCTTCAAGGCCGAGATGCGCGGCGAAGAAGTCGTGCGCATGATGCCCTACAAGGACGGCAAGGCCAATCGCGGCCATTCCTGCGTCAAGGGCCGCTTCGCCTATGGCTATGCGACCCACAAGGAGCGCATCCTCAAGCCGATGATCCGCGAGACCATCGACCAGCCCTGGCGCGAGGTCTCCTATGACGAGGCCTTCAAGTTCGCAGCCGACAAGCTGCGCGGCATCCAGGCAAAGCATGGCCGCGACTCGATCGGCGGCATCACCTCGTCCCGCTGCACCAACGAAGAGACCTATCTGGTGCAAAAGCTGATCCGCGCCGGCTTCGGCAACAACAATGTCGACACCTGCGCCCGCGTCTGCCACTCGCCGACCGGCTACGGCCTTGCCACCACCTTCGGCACCTCCGCCGGCACGCAGGACTTCGACTCGGTCGAGGACAGCGACGTCATCATGGTGATCGGCGCCAACCCGACCGATGCGCATCCGGTGTTCGGCTCGCGCATGAAGAAGCGGCTGCGCGAGGGCGCCAAGCTGATCGTCGTCGATCCGCGCAAGATCGACCTCGTGAAGTCGGCGCACATCAAGGCGGACTATCATCTGCCACTGCTGCCCGGCACCAACGTCGCCATCCTGACCGCGCTGGCGCATGTCATCGTTACCGAAGGCCTCGTCAACGAGACCTTCGTGCGCGAGCGCTGCGACTGGAGCGAATTCCAGGACTGGGCCGAGTTCGTCGCGCTGGAGAAGAACAGCCCGGAGGCGGTCGCCGGGATCACCGGCGTCGATGCCGAGACCATCCGCGGCGCGGCCCGGCTCTACGCCAAGGGCGGCAACGGCGCGATCTATTACGGCCTCGGCGTGACCGAGCACAGCCAGGGCTCGACCACGGTGATCGCGATCGCCAACCTCGCGATGGCGACCGGCAATATCGGCCGCCGCGGCGTCGGTGTGAACCCGCTGCGTGGCCAGAACAACGTGCAGGGCTCGTGCGACATGGGCTCGTTCCCGCACGAGCTGCCGGGCTACCGGCACATCTCGGGCGACGCCGTGCGCGACCAGTTCGAGGCGATGTGGAACGTCAAGCTCAACCCTGAGCCGGGCCTGCGCATCCCGAACATGTTCGACTCCGCGATCGAAGGCACCTTCATGGGCCTCTACGTGCAGGGCGAGGACATCCTGCAGTCGGATCCCAACACCACGCATGTGGTGCAGGCGCTGTCGTCGATGGAATGCGTCATCGTCCAGGACCTGTTCCTGAACGAGACCGCCAACTACGCCCACGTGTTCCTGCCCGGCTCGACCTTCCTGGAGAAGGACGGCACCTTCACCAACGCCGAGCGCCGCATCCAGCGCGTGCGCAAGGTGATGAGCCCGCGCAACGGCCTCGCCGATTGGGAGGTCACGATCGGTCTCGCCAAGGCGATGGGCTTCGAGATGAAGTACAACCATCCGTCCGAGATCATGGACGAGATCGCGGCGTTGACGCCGACCTTTGCCGGCGTTTCCTACCAGAAGCTCGAGGAGATGGGCTCGGTGCAGTGGCCCTGCAACGAGAAGTTCCCCGAGGGCTCGCCGATCATGCATGTCGACGGCTTCGTCCGCGGCAAGGGCAAGTTCGTGGTCACCGAGTATGTCGCGACCGACGAGCGCACCGGCCCGCGCTTCCCGCTGCTGCTGACCACCGGCCGCATTCTGTCGCAGTACAATGTCGGCGCTCAGACAAGGCGCACCGACAACGTGGTGTGGCATGGCGAGGACGTGCTGGAGATCCATCCGCACGACGCTGAGCAGCGCGGCATCCGCGACGGCGACTGGGTGCGGCTGACCAGCCGCGCCGGCGAGACCACGCTGCATGCGCTGATCTCCGAGCGCGTGGCGCCGGGGGTGGTCTACACCACCTTCCACCACCCGCTGACCCAGGCCAACGTCATCACGACAGACTATTCGGACTGGGCGACCAACTGTCCGGAGTACAAGGTCACGGCGGTGCAGGTGTCGCAGTCCAACGGCCCGTCGGACTGGCAGAAGGCCTATGACGAGCAGGCCCGCAACTCGCGTCGCATCGCCCCGATCGTGGAGGCGGCGGAGTAGCATGACCGATGCAGTGCGCATCGCGGATCGTCTGATCTGGCGCGACGGAACCCTCACCGAGGGCCACCGCCGCGTGCCGGAGGAGACCGCGGTCGCGCTGACCTATAATGGCGGCACCCAGGCCGTCATGATGGCGACCCCGCAGGATCTCACCGACTTCGCCATCGGCTTCAGCCTCAACGAGGGCATCATCGCCAGCCGCGACGACATCATCTCGCTCGATGTCGTCGAGCTCACCGACGGCATCGAGCTCAGGATGTGGCTGCCGCCGGAGCTTGCTGCGCGCATGGCAGAGCGCCGGCGCAGCCTCGCCGGTCCCACCGGCTGCGGACTGTGCGGCATCGACTCCATCGCGGAAGCGGTGCGGCCGGTGGCGCGCGTGCCCGCGGGCCGGCGCTTCGCGCCGCGCGACGTCATGACCGCGCTCGCCGCGATCGAGCCGCTGCAGAAGCTCAATCGCGAGACCCGCGCCGTGCACGCCGCGGCGTTCTGGACGCCGGCGCGCGGCATCGTTGCGCTCCGCGAGGATGTCGGCCGCCACAATGCGCTCGACAAGCTCGCCGGCCACCTCGCGCAGGCGCGAAGCGTTGCGACCGAAGGCATCGTGCTCATGACGAGCCGCGTCTCCGTCGAGCTGGTGCAGAAGGCCGCGGCTATGGGCGCCCCCGTTCTGGTCGCAGTGTCAGCACCGACCGCGCTCGCCATCCGCATGGCCGAGTCCGCGGGGATCACGCTGATTGCGGTGGCCCGCAACGACGGCTTCGAAATCTTCACCCATCCCGACCGGATCGTCGCGAGCGCCGAGACCGGCGCGCGATCAACACAGACGGACAACACCCATGTCGCATAACCCCTCCGAGCGCCTCGTCTACATGGCCAACCAGATCGGCAAGTTCTTCCAGAGCCAGGGGCAGGAGAAGGAGGTCGCCGGCGTCGCCGAGCACATCAAGAAGTTCTGGGACCCGCGGATGCTCAAGACGATCTATGCGCATCACGACGCCGGCGGCGCCGGCCTCGACCCGGCGGTCAAGGAAGCGATCGGCCGGCTGAAGCAGGCGGCGGTCGCCAAGGAAAAGGCATAGGCGGCCGGCTGTCCTACCGCGCGCCTGGTCCGGTCATCCCTCCACGAGTGCGGTGAACACGCGCCGCACCTCGGTCTGCGTTTCGCGCAGCCTCGCCTCGAGCGCCGAGAAATCCGGCGCGTCGCCCGCCCGGGTCATCACCCGCAGCAGGTCCTCGCCGGCCTGATCCGGCTTGAACTTGTCGCTGACGCACAGCCGCACGATCTGCGTCAGATCGTGATACAGCCGCGCGGCCTGACGCAGGATCACGGCTTCAGCACGCGGCAGCACGCCGAGCCGCTCGGCATTGTCGAGCACCGCAAGCGTGCTGACATCGAGAATCTCCGGCGTCGTCGCGGCATGGACGAGCTGCAGATATTGCGCGACGAAGTCGATGTCGACCATGCCGCCGGCGGCGTGCTTGAGATCCCACAGATCGGCCTCGCCCTTCTCGGCGGCGATCGCGCGGCGCATGTCGGCGACGTCGCGCGCGATCGCGCTCCTGTCGCGCGGCCGGCGCAGCGCCGCCTGGATGATCTCCTCGATGTGCGCCCGAAACGCCGGCGACGCCGAGATCACCCGCGCGCGCGTCAGCGCCATGTGCTCCCAGGTCCACGCCTCCTGCTCCTGATAATGCGCGAAGGAATTGATGTGCGAGGCCAGCGGACCGGCGCGGCCCGACGGCCGCAGCCGCATGTCGATGTCGTAGAGCACGCCGTAATTGGTGCGCGACGTGAAAGCCGAAATCAGCCGCTGGGTGAAGCGTGCAAAATAATGCGCGCCCTGCAGCGAGCGCTCGCCGTCGGAATCCGGCGCGTCGGCATCGAAATCATACAGCAAAATCAGGTCGAGATCGGACGAGGCCGTCATCTCGCGCGCGCCGAGCCGCCCCATCGCGACGATCGCGGTCTCCTGGCCCTCGATGCGGCCATGCTGGGCGGCAAAGCGGTCGGTCACGAGATCATGCACCGTGTGCACGATGCCCTCGGCGACATCGGCGAACGCGGTGCCGGCCTGCTGCGCCGACACCGTCCCGGAGAGGATGCGCGTGCCGATCAGGAACAGGCTCTCCTGGCCGAACAGCCTGAGACGATCGAGAAACTCCTCATAGGTCCCGGCATCCTGCAGCGTCGACGCCAGCCGCTCCGACAATTCACGCCGGTCCGGGATGGCGCCGAAGAAGCGCGGATCGATCAGACCGTCCATCAGCCGCGGCTGCCGCGCCAGCATGTCGCCGAGCCGAGGCGCCGCCCCGAGCACGAGCGCGACGAGCGCCACGAGATCGCGGTTCTGCCCGAGCAGGGTGATCAGGCGGCCGCCGAGCTGCAGTGCCTGCAGGAAACGGTCGAAGGCGACGACCGCGCGATCCGGCTCGTCGGCATGGGCGAGGCCATCGATCAGCGCGGGCAGGAAATCCGTGAACGCGGTGCGCGTCGCATCGGTGCGGAACACGCGGTACTCGCCCGCGAGCCATTGCTGCAGGGTCTTGGCGACCATCACCGGATCGCGGAAGCCCAATCCGGCAAGATGCTCCATCAGGCGCGGCTCGTCGGGACCGGCGCCGTAGTTCACCGCCGGCAGGCTGACGGTGCCGGTGGGATCGCCCTCGAACAGCCGGGCGTAGTGTCCCTGCACGACGTCGAGATGGAACAGCAGATCGGTCGCGAACCGCTCGCGGCTGTCGTAGCCGAAAAAGCATGCGAAGCGGCTCACGCCCTCGATATCGTCGGGCAGGCTGTGGATCTGCTCGTCCGCCATCATCTGCAGCCGGTGCTCGACCCGGCGCAGGAACTCATAGGCCGTGGTGAGCTCGTCACGCGCCTGCTCCGTGATCCACTTGCTGGCGGTGAGCACGTCGAGCGCCTGCAGGGTCGGACGCACCCGCAGCTCGGGGTGTCTTCCACCGGCGATCAGTTGCTGGGTCTGGGCGAAGAACTCGATCTCGCGGATGCCGCCGCGCCCGACCTTGACGTTGTGGCCCTCGACCGCGATCTCGCTGTGGCCGCGATAGACCTGCATCTGCCGCTTCATGTCGTGGACGTCGGTCAGCGCCTGGAAGTCGAGATGCTTGCGCCACACGAAGGGCGACAGCTCGGCCAGCATCGCCTCGCCCGCGACCACGTCGCCGGCGCAGACCCGCGCCTTGATCATCGCGGCGCGTTCCCAGGTGCGGCCCTCGCGCTCGTAGTAATGCAGCGCCGCCTCGGTCGACATCGCCACCTGCGTCGAGGCCGGATCCGGCCGCAGCCGGAGATCGACTCGGAACACATAGCCGTCCGCGGTGCGGCTCTGCAGCAGCCGCGCCATCGCTTGCGTCACGCGGACGAAGAACGGCTGCGGCTCGATGTCGCGCGCCAGCGAATTGACCTCGGGGTCGAAGAACACGATCAGGTCGATGTCGCTCGAATAGTTGAGCTCGCCCGCGCCCATCTTGCCCATCGCGAGCACGAACAGGCCGCTGCCCTGCTCCGGATCGTCGGCATCAACGGGCGCAAGCCGGCCGCGCACCGTCTCCAGGCGCAGCAGATACCGCAGCGCCATCTGCACCGAGGACACCGCGACGTCGGTCAGCGCCGCCGTCACCTGCATCACCGGCCATACGCCGCCGATGTCGCACAGCGCGATCAGCAGCGCCGCCTCGGATTTCAGCCGCCGCAGCAGGCTCATCACCTCGGTTTCGCTGGAGGCGGCGAACACCTCGCGGCCGGTGCGGGCGATCAGCTCGGAAAGGTGCGCCTGCGGGTCGCAGCGCAAAAGACGGTCCAGGCGATGGCCATCGGCGCGGACGAGATCGAACAGATAGGGCGAGCACTCGGCAATCCCGAGCAGGATGGTTCGCGGCCAGCCGCCGGCGAGCAGCGCGCGGAGCGAGACGGCCAAGGACGGCTCAAGCTCGGCGAGCCACTCGTGGAGGCGGTGTTCGGCTTTGTCGGGCGCACGGACATGCGGGCCGGCAACGAAACGTTCGGCCAGCGTCTGCCCGTCCGCGTTTCCCGGCGCGGATGAGGTCATGCGGCCTTCTGTGGCACATCCTGCGCCGGCGCCGCAAGCTTCGCGGGCACGCCGGCACCGGCCGGCAGCACCAGCGTCGCGATCAGCCCCGGCCTGGCATCGGCGAGCCGGAGCTCGCCGCCATGCAGGGTCGCGACGGCGGACGCCAAGCTGAGACCGAGGCCGGACCCCGGCAAGGTGCGGGACGCCTCCAGCCGGACGAAACGCTCGACGGCGCGCTTGCGCTCGGCCTCGGGAATGCCCTCGCCATGATCGGTGACGCTGAGCAGCACCTGTCCGCCCTCGCGCCGCGCCTCGATCAGGATCTCGCGGCTATCAGCGGCGGCGGCGGCATCGAGCGGCAGCGCCGCCGGCTTGCCGTATTTGATCGCGTTCTCGACGAGATTGGCGAGCGCCTGGCTGATCAGCTCGCGATTGCCATGCACCGGCGCGGCCGCGGCCTTGACCCGCAAGGTCATCTCATTGTCCTCGGCCAGCGGCTCGTACAATTCGTGGATGCCGCCGGCAACCTCGGCCGCGTCGAACTCGACCATGTCGCCGCGCGCCTGCCCCGACTCCGCCCGCGCGATCATCAAGAGCGCGTTGAAGGTCCGGATCAGGCCGTCGGATTCCTCGATCGTGCGTTCCAGCGCGGCGCGATATTCGTCCTCGGAGCGCGACTTCGCCAGCGCCTCCTCGGCGCGGTTGCGCAGCCGCGTCAGCGGCGTCTTCAGGTCATGCGCGATGTTGTCGGAGACCTCCTTGAGGCCGGTCATCAGCGCCTCGATGCGCTCCAGCATCGCGTTGAGATTTTCGGCCAGGCGATCGAGCTCGTCGCCGCTGCGCCCGACCGGCAGACGGCCGGAGAGATCGCCATCCATGATCCGCCGCGTCGTGCCGGTCATGGCATCGATCCGGTGCAGCACGCGCCGCGCGACGAAGATGCCGCCGCCGATGCCGAGCACGACCACCACCAGCACCGACCATTGCGCCGCCTTGGCGACGATGCCGAACAGGCGGCGGCGCTCCTCGAGATCGCGGCCGATCAAAAGCCGAAAACCGCTGGAGAGCTGCGTGACATAGACCAGCGCGCGGTGGCTATGCTCGGTGCTGTCGTCGAGCCGCCGGTAGAACGTCTCCGACCAGCCGGACGAGCCCATCACGCCCGGCGCCAGCGAGCCGACATTGCCGGCGATCGCCTGCCCGGTCGGCGTGGTGATGAGATAGAGATTGGCGCCGGGCCGCAGCGCGCGGCTCTCGATCGCGCCGACGATTCCGCGCAGGCCCCAGCGGGCGAAGATGTCGGTCATCTCGCTGATTTCGGAGGTGACCGTGGTCGAGATCTGCTCGGTGATGAGGCGGCGGGTGTTCCAGGCGAAATAGCCGAGCAGCGAGGCGGCGAACAGCGCAAACAACAGCAGATAGACCAGCGTCAGCCGGAACGCCGTGGTGCGGATCAGCTTACCGAAGGCCGTCACGGATCATATACCCCGCGCCGCGGATGGTGTGGAGCAGCGGACGGTCAAACCCCTTGTCGATCTTGGAGCGCAGCCGCGAGATGTGGACGTCGATCACGTTGGTCTGCGGATCGAAGTGATAATCCCAGACGTTCTCGAGCAGCATCGTGCGCGTCACCACCTGCCCCGCGTGCTTCATCAGATATTCGAGCAGGCGGAACTCGCGCGGCTGCAGGGTGAGCTCGTCCTTGCCGCGCGCAACCCTGTGAGAAAGACGGTCGAGCTCGAGATCGCCGACCTTGTAGGTGGTCTCCTCGGCCGGTCCGCCATGGCGGCGCGACAGCACCTCGACGCGGGCGAGCAGCTCGGCAAAGGCGTAGGGCTTCGGCAGATAGTCGTCGCCGCCGGCGCGCAGGCCCTTGATGCGGTCATCGACCTGGCCGAGCGCCGACAGAATGAGCACCGGCGTCCGGTTGCCCTCGTCGCGCAGCGCGCCGATCAGCGACAGGCCGTCGCGCTTGGGCAGCATGCGGTCGACCACCAGCACGTCGTAATCCCCGCTTTCGGCCATGGCGAGCCCCTCCTCGCCGTCGCTGGCGAGGTCTGCGACATGTCCGACCTCGCGGAACGCCTTGACCAGATAGTCGGCGGACTCGCGGTCGTCTTCGATGATCAGGAGGCGCATTGCGGAAACGGGGGCGGTGGTCACGGTTGGTGTCCATCTACATGGACCGGCCGCGGTTTCCGTGCAAGGCGGCGTGGGCCCGGGGTTGATCGGCAGCAAAGTGGGCGGTGAGGTTGGGGGACCTCACCGCCCGAGTTCCTTCCGACGGAGGGGGGCGTTGTCCAACGGAAGGTCTGTGGGAGCGGAACTTTAAGCCCGCCCCAGGAAGAGCCGCCGACGCGGGGGCACTTGCCGGCGGCCTCCCATCTCGTAAGGGCTCTTAGCCCTTGGCCAGCGGCACCGCGACGAAGCGCGACTGGCCGCCGCTCTTCACACGCATCAGCACGCTGTTCTTGTTGTCGGCCTTCGCGGCGTTGATGGCCTCGCGGACGTCACCGGCCGAGGTCACCGACTTGCCCGCGACCTCCAGGATGACGTCGCCTTCCTTGAAGCCGCGATCGGCGGCCGCGCTCTTCGGATCGACCTCGGTGACGACGACGCCGTCCTTGCCGGCGCCGGCGACGCTCGAAGCGGGCGCGACGGTCATGCCGAGCTTCGGCACGTCGGCGCCGCGGGTCGGGCTCGCATTGTCGCCGCCGGTGTCGGCCTTGGCCTCGATCGTGTTCGGCAGCTTGCCGAGCGTCAGGTTGATGGTCTTCTCCTGGCCCTTCTGCAGGACGTTGAGCTTGACCGAGGCGCCCGGCGCAATGCCGCCGATGGTGCGGGCGAGCTCACGCGCGTCCTTCACCGGCTCGCCATTGACCGCCGTGATGACGTCGCCGGACTGGATGCCGGCCTTCGCCGCCGGACCGTTGGCCTGGGGCTCGGCGACCAGCGCGCCCTCGGCCTTCTTCATGCCGAGGCTGTCGGCGATGTCCTGCGTCACCGGCTGGATCTGCACGCCGATCCAGCCGCGGCTGACCGAGCCGCTGTCCTTGAGCTGCGCGATCACGCTCTTGACCGTGGAGGCGGGAATCGAGAACGCGATGCCGACGCTGCCGCCGGACGGCGAATAGATCGCGGTGTTGACGCCGACGACATTGCCGTCGACATCGAACGCCGGACCGCCGGAGTTGCCCTTGTTCACGGGGGCGTCGATCTGGATGAAATCGTCATAGGGGCCGTTGCCGATGTCGCGGCCCACGGCCGAGACGATGCCGGCCGTCACCGTGCCGCCGAGGCCGAACGGATTGCCGACCGCCAACACCCAGTCGCCGATGCGCGGCTTGCCGTCGGCGAGCTTGGCGAACGGGAAGTTGGTGCTGCCCTCGACCTTGATCAGCGCCAGATCCGTACGCTGGTCGGTGCCGATCACCTTGGCGCTGTAGGTCTTGCCGTCGTCGGTCGTCACCTCGACCTTGTTGGCGCCGTCGACCACGTGGTTGTTGGTCACGGCATAGCCGTCGGCGGAGATGAAGAAGCCGGAGCCCTGCCCGGTCACGGCGCGACCACCACCGCGGCCGCCGCGACCCGGCATGCCGGGAATGCCGTTCTCACCGCCGAAGCGGCGGAAGAAGCGCTCCATCGGCGAGCCCGGCTGGAACGGCGTATCGTCGTCGCTGTCGTCCTTGGCGACCTTCTCCGCGATGTTGACCTTGACCGAAATCACCGACGGCTTGACCCGCTCCACGATGTCGGCAAAGCCGACGGGGCGCGCGACCTTGCTGACCTCGTTGGCGACCTGCGCGTGCGCCGAGGTCGAGAACAGATCGACCGGCGCCCCCTGCGGCGACAGGCCATAGGCGGCGACGCCGAGGCCCGCGACCACGGAGGCCATCAGCGCGAACTTGCGCGCCGAGAACAGCCCGCGCCGGGGCTGGCGATAGGACGGAAGCGAGGACAGGTCGGTCGGACGGTCAGTCATACGGTTTTCTCCGCAAGCGATTTTGGTCAAGGTCTAAACTGGGGTCCCGGGCTGTGCGCCCCGTTCGCCAGTGAAGATGGGGGCCGCCGCCTTACGGCGTGCTGGCTGCGGCGTTAAACTTCTGTAATGGACGGACACGAACACTGCGGCGGAATGGCGCAGATGGTGGAGCGCGACGGAAAAGCCTTGCGAGACCAGGCGCTTGCCCACGTCCCGGCCGCCCCGTAGCGGCCATCATTTTGGCCGGTCCGACCAAAGTCGTAACCCCCGTAGGGCGGGTTAGCCGCAGGCGTAACCCGCCGCCTTTCCAACAGCCCCCGATCCAGCCGCCGCACATCCGCCCGCACCGGAGCCAGCCCCCGGCGGACTGCGCTTTCGCTAATCCGCCCTACCCGTCCGGTGCGCTCGCAATGACGCCCGGAGCAACTATCCTGATCCACACTATCAAACAGCATTTGGAGAAAACTAGCCGCGAGTCGAGCCTCCACATCCTCGCGACGCATCCCGCGCCCGAGCTATGCCCTTCAAACTCGCACCCTCACGTCGAGGGCACAGGGAAGGCCGGGCGCTGGCCGCGCCCGTGGCCCGCCTGCGGAAAAAATGCAGGCGGCAGGTACCACAGGTCTGGCCGAACACGCCCGGCCCTCCCTGTGCGATGGTGTTAACGATTATACGTGATCTCCCCGGGGACCGGCTGTCTTGCCCCCGTCACCGGCGGATCATCACCACCGGCTTGGCCGCAGCATCGGGCGACCAGGACCACACGATTTCCCGTCCGCGTTCCGCCGTTCGTCGGCGAGGCCAAACCCCGCTGCGGCAGCCCGCGTCCATCGCATTCCGAAACCCGCGTCCGTGACGATCGCGATACGCTCCCTCAGCGGAACGGAACGCGCGGAGGATAAGGGTGATTTGGGGTGGAGCGCAAGAGTATTTTTGATTTTCGGAATTCGTAGGCGGGTTTTCGGAAGGCGAGTGGTTTTAGCCGGCCACGACAGGAGAGCTGGAATGTACCTAAGCCACGGATCACATGCGCCAGAACAGCACACCCTTTACTTGGATAATTTCTTCGACGCCGCAGATGGCAGTTGAGGGTCCACCGCGATGTTGATGTGACGATACACGATGTTGCTCTCCCTGATGTCTTCCGGGACGTTAATTTGCTCTTTGGTTACAACCACCAAATAGCGATGGCTGGTCAGCTCCAATCCGCCGAGTATCCCGCCTCTATAGATTTCCGCTTGAGCCTTCGCTTCACGGTAGGCGCTATCTGCATTGCCAGCGGTCACTCGCTTCCATTCGGTCAATACAAACCCGAGTGAGAGAGGTGCTGCGTCAATCCGCAAAGGCTCTTGATAAACAAGGTCAGTTTGCCCTCCTGCCGTGGCACTCACCTTAAAAGCCCAAATGCCATGCCAAAGGAGATGGACCGAACCGAGCTTCTCGCACGCGGTTTCATGGTGCGAATGCGCCTTTTGCCACTTTGACCGATAGTCCTCGTCAGCAACGATTTGGCGTTGTAGGTGCAAAAACGCCAGCTCAGACGCAGATCGGAGTTGCTCAGTGTGATTGCTCAGCAAATACGTCAACTCCGCCTCGAAGGCGATGAGTTTCACGATGATAGTGCGAACGAGCAAAGCATCAGCTACAGAGTTCTCTTTAATCTGACGACCAGCGTCATCCTTAAATGCGTCTATGGCGAGAGTCGCGGTCACAGGTAGCAAGCTCTCGTAATCTTGCTGAAAGCTTTCGATTGAAACAAGAATGTCAGCACACTGACGTTGCAACTCCTTCTCTGCGCCATACGACGATTTGTTATTTGCTGCGAGGAACCGCGCGTGTGTTGCAGCCGCTCGCTCAAGACCATGAATACGAGCGGATATACATTTCCAAACGGAAATATAGGTCAGCGCGCTCATTATCTCCTCCACGGCTTCGTTTGAACCCACGAATGGGCGGCATGAATGTACGCACGATTTCACCAAAAGAACAGCGAGCGTGGCCCCATCCGCGTGGCGATATCCGGGGTCAACACGGCTAGCGTGTACGAACGCGGATGTCGGCATTACTCGTCCAAACTAGTGCGCTGAACTCATCGTAAATGAATCTAAACTCGCAGGTACAGCGCTCGTGGCCCATCCGTCGAGACGCCCACCCGCGGCGGGCTCCTCAAGAAGAGGTTCAAAACGCCGCGAACTCTTAATCCTCATGGTGAGTAGCAAGCGTAGCTCGGATGGGCGCAGCGATATCCGGAGTCATCTCTAGAGCTGGTGCAATCCCGGATGTCCTGCACTCATGCGGGCTACGGGACGGACCGCCCCATCGGTGGTGCGTAGGGCGGCTTAGCCGCAGGCGTAAGCCGCCGCGATCCGAGCTCGGTCTGCAGTGGCGGATTACGCTGCGCTAATCCGCCCTACTCGACCGAACGCGTCGCCCGGATGAGCGCAGCGATGTCCGGATTCGCCTCGGCGGCGCGTGAGACCCCGGATGTCGCTGCGCTCATCCGGGCTACGGGCGAAATGCCCGCAACTACTAGCTCGCCTTCACGCTCACGATGAACGCATCCACCTCGCGCTTCAGCGTCTCGGCCTGTTGCGACAGCTCGCCGGCGGCGTCGCGGGCGTCGGTGGCGAGGCGGCCGGTTTCGGCCGAGGTGGAGGTGATCTGGGCGATGTGGTTGGAGACGTCGAGGGTGCCGCGGGCGGCCTCCTGGACGCTCTTGGAGATGTCCTGGGTGGCGTTGCGCTGCTGCGAGGTGTCGACCTCGATGCCGGACATGATGGCGCTGATCTCGGAGAGCGTGGTCGAGATGCCGTCGATGGCTCCGCGAGTCTCGGCGGTGATGCCCTGGATGCTGGCGACGTGGGCGGAGATCTCGTCGGTTGCCTTGCTGGTCTGGTTGGCGAGGTTCTTCACCTCCGACGCCACGACCGAGAAGCCCCTGCCGGCCTCGCCGGCGCGGGCGGCCTCGATGGTGGCGTTCAGCGCCAGCAAATTGGTCTGCGAGGCGATCGCCTGTACGAGCTGCACGACGGCGCCGATCTTCTCGGCGGCGTCCGACAGCGAATGGATGGTGTTCTTGCTCTTCTCGGCCTGCGACGCCGCGCCCTCGGCGCGCTGGGTGGCGTCGGAGACGCGGCGGCTGATGGTGCCGATCGAGCTCGACATCTCCTCGGCCGAGCCGGCCACCGTCTGGACGCTGCGATTGGCGTGGTTGGCGGCGGCCTCGACCGCATTGGCTTTGGCAGAGGTGTCGTTGGCGGCGCGCGACAGCGTCTCGGCATTGCTCTTCAGCCGGACCGCCGAGGACGCCACGCTGCCGACGACGCTGGCGACGAGCTCGTTGAAGGAGTGGATGCGGCCGTCGAGAAAGCGCGAGCGCTCGCCCTGGCGCTGGGCCTCCTGCAGCTCGCGCTCCGTGAGGCGCTGGCGCTCGATGCCGTTGGTCTTGAACACCTCCAGCGCGCCGGCGAGCTGGCCGATCTCGTTGCCGAGGCCGAGGCCGGGAATGCGCGTGTCGAATTTCTGGTCGGCGACGTCGCGCATGGCGCTGACCATCGCGGCGAGCGGGCGCAGGATGCCGTTCTGCACGGCGGCGTAGGTCATCAGGCAGACGGCGCTGGCGAACACGGCAATGGCGACGCAGGCCATGAGGAAGTAGGAGAACGCCGAATGCGCCTGCTGATAGGTCAGCATCGCATGATCACGCGCCGGGCCGCTGAGACTGGCGAAATCCGACGACAGGCTGGTGATCTGGTTGTTGAGATAGAGCACCGCGATGAAGCCGGTGCCGCCGCCGATCGCCAACAGCATGAGGAGAGAGGCCACGACGCCCCCCACGAGGAAGCGGATCGTCAGATTACTGTTGGAGAACATCGGCTTTGCCCGGGTACGTCAGACGGAATGTCAACGCACACTTCCAGACAAAGGTAAAATAAGATGAAAGCACGGGGGCGGGGCGAGCACGGGGTTTTGCGGGCTACCGGCCGAAGCAAGATGGAGCATCGAAGGCGTGCTGGACGCTGACCATTCCGGCCACGTTCTGCCTTCCGCTCCTCACCCTGAGGAGCCCGCCGCAGGCGGGCGTCTCGAAGGGCGAGGCCCGCGCTGTGGCCTCATGGTTCGAGACGGCGCTGCGCGCCTCCTCACCATGAGGGTGAGCTCCGAAACCGGCGCGGCGCATCGACCATAAGTCGCGCACTTCATGTCGCCGGCGGCGGCTGCTCGGCGGCCATCAGCGCGGCGAGCCGCGCCTCCTCCTCCGCCGTCAGCTTCGGCGTGGCCTCCGGGCCGCGCTGGCCGCGGCGGCGCACCTGCAGCCACAGCGCAAGCCCGCCGCCGAGCAACAGCACCGGCGGCAGCAGCCACAGCAACAGGGTCTGACGCTCGAAGCGCGGCTTCAGCAGCACGAACTGGCCGTAGCGCGCGACCAGGAAGTCGAGCACTTGATTGTCACTATCACCGGCGGCGAGACGCTCGCGCACCAGGAGGCGCAGGTCGCGCGCCAGCGGCGCATCGGAATCGTCGATCGACTGGTTCTGGCAGACCATGCAGCGCAGCTCGCGCGACAGCGCGCGGGCGCGCTGCTCCTTGGCCGTGTCGGCCATGACCTCGTCGGGCTGCACCGCATGCGCCATCGGCGCCGCGAGCAGCAGCAGCGCGAGCGCCGCGAGACCGAGAATGCGTCGCATCCGCCCTACTCCGCCGGCTGCAGCGCGTGCGCGGCACGCGCCGGCCGCGGCGCACCGACACGGAGACGACGATCGGACAGCGACAGCAGGCCGCCGAACGCCATCAGCACCGGACCGAACCAGATCAGCAGCACCAGCGGCTTGTGATAGATGCGCACGGCGAGGCCGCCGTCGGCGGTGGCGTCGCCGAGCGAGACGTAGAGCTGGCTGACACCGCGGGTCATCAGCGCGGCTTCCGTCGTCGACATGCCGCGGGTGGCGAAGCTGCGCTTGCTCGGCGTCAGGACGCTGAGCTGCCTGCCGTCCTCGCTGATGACGAAGGTGCTGACGACCTCGCTGAAGTTCGGGCCCTGGCGCTGGGTCATGCCGTCGAACTTGATCTGGTAGCCGGCGAGATTGCGGACGTCGCCGGGACGGAGCGTGCTGATCAGCTCGCTGTTCCAGGTGGTCTCGCAGACGATGCCGAGCAGCGCGACGCCGAGGCCGGCATGCGCGAACGCCGTGCCCCACACCGAGCGCGGCAGGCCGCGGGTCCGGTGCAGCGCGGTCCTGAACGGCACGCGGGCCACGCCGCTGCGCTCGACCAGATCAACGACGGAGCCGGTGATCACGAACACGCCGAGGCCGATGCCAACAGGCGCCAGCGCGCTGCCGCCGCGCGCCCACGCCCAGACGATCGCGATCGCCACCAGCGCGGTGACGCCGGCCGCGAGCAGCCGCTGCATCGCGGCGACGAGATCGCCGCGCTTCCACGCCAGCATCGGGCCGAACGGCACCGTCAGCAAGAGCAGCGCGAACAAGGGGCCGAAGGTGATGTTGTAGAAGGGCGCGCCGACCGAGAGCTTGAAGTCGAGCGCCTCCATGATCACCGGATAGAGCGTGCCGAACAGCACGGTGGCACAGGACACGGTGAGCAGCAGATTGTTCAAGACCAGCGCGCCCTCGCGCGAGATCGGCGCGAACAGGCCGCCCTGCTTCAGCGCGGTGGCGCGGCCGGCGAACAGCGTCAGGCTGCCGCCGATGAACAGCACGAGGATGCCGAGGATGAAGACGCCGCGCGTGGGATCGCTGGCGAAGGCGTGCACCGAGGTGATGACGCCGGAGCGCACCAGGAAGGTGCCGAGCAGGGACAGCGAGAAGGTCAGGATCGACAGCAGGATGGTCCAGACCTTGAGCGCGTTGCGCTTCTCCATGACGACGGCGGAGTGCAGCAGCGCGGTGCCGGCGAGCCAGGGCATCAGCGAGGCGTTCTCGACCGGGTCCCAGAACCACCAGCCGCCCCAGCCGAGCTCGTAATAGGCCCAGTACGAGCCCATGGCGATGCCGAGCGTCAGGAAGATCCAGGCCATCAGGGTCCACGGCCGCACCCAGCGCGCCCAGGCGGCATCGATGCGGCCCTCGATCAGCGCGGCGATGGCGAAGGAGAACGAGATCGAGAAGCCGACATAGCCGAGATAGAGCATCGGCGGATGCACGGCGAGCCCGATATCCTGCAAGACGGGGTTGAGGTCGCGGCCCTCGATCGGCGGGGTGGCGAGGCGCGTGAACGGGTTCGATGTGGTGAGGATGAACAGATAGAACGCGGTCGCGACCCAGGCCTGCACCGCGAGGACGCGGGCGCGCAACGACAGCGGCAGATTGTTGCCGAAGGCCGCGACCATGGCGCCGAACAGCGCCAGGATCGACACCCACAGCAGCATCGAGCCTTCGTGGTTGCCCCACACGCCGGTGACCTTGTAGAGCAGCGGCTTCATCGAGTGCGAGTTCTCGAACACGTTGGCGACGGAGAAGTCCGAGGTCACGTGCAGGGTGATCAGCGCGATGAAGGAGAGACCGGCGAACAGCAATTGCGCCAGCGCCGCCGAGCGGCCGACATTCATCAGCGCGACGTCGCGCTGGGCGGCGCCGAGCATCGGCACGGTCGACTGGATCAGCGCCAGCGCGAGTGCCAGCACCAGGGCATAATGTCCGCTCTCTGCAATCACTGCGTCGCTCCTGCCGCGCTCTTGTCAGCCCCCTCGCGCATCGACACCGGGCTTGGTGTGGCTGCGCCGGCTGGCTTCGCGCCGGCTTGCGGCTTGCCGTAATCGTCCTTCCAATGGCCCTGCTTCTTCAGGCTGTCGGCGACTTCCTTGGGCATGTAGGTCTCGTCGTGCTTGGCGAGCACGGTGTCGGCCTTGAACACGCCGTTGGCATCGAGCGCGCCCTCGGCGACGACGCCCTGCCCTTCGCGGAACAGATCCGGCAGGATGCCCTTGTAGGCGACCGCCAGCTTGGCGCCGCCGTCGGCGACCTCGAAGCTGATGTCGAGATCGTCGCCGCGCTTCAGCGAGCCCGGCTGCACCAGTCCACCGAGCCGGAAGCGCTTGCCCGGGCCGATATGCTTCTCCGCCACCATGGTCGGGGTCGAGAAGAACACGATGGAGTCGCGCAGCGCGTTGAGCACCAGCCCTGCCGCGACCGCGAGCACGAACAGCGCACCGCCGATGATCGTCAAACGCCTCTGCTTGCGTGTCATCCCGTCATCCCGTTGGCGGCGGAAGCGCCGCTCATCCATCCAAGCCGAAAGTCTTCACGCCCTCGTTGAGCTGCCGCAACCGCTCGGCATCGCCGGACACCGCCTGCCGCGCATCCGACAGCGCCCCCTTGGCCTTGTCGAGATCGCCCATCACGACATAGGCGCGCACCAGGCGCAGCCAGCCCTCGACGTCGTCGCCATTCTGCTTCAGCCGCGCCGCCAGCCGGTCGACCATGCCGCGGATCATCGTCTCGCGGTCACCGTCGCTCATGCTCTTGGCCGCGGCCATCGCCTCGCTCGGCAGCGCCGGCACCTCGCCGCCGCCGACCCGGCCGAGCGCCGCCGTCACCAGCGGCCGCCACGGCGCATCCGCCGGCGCCTTGCCCAGCATCGCCCGCCAGATCGCGCCCGCATCGTCCTTGCGGCCGTCCTGCTCGGCGGCGAGACCGAGGTAGTAGTTCGACTTCGGCTCGTCGGCCTCGAGCGCATGGGCCCGCTCGAACTCCGCCTTCGCCTCGGCGGTGACGACGCCGCCGGCGGCGGCCGTGATCACCTCGCCGAGATCGGCGCGCTTGGCCGCGCCGTCGCCGGCATAGGTGATCATGTTGCGATAGGCCCGAATCGCGTCATCGGTGCGGCCGAGCCGTGCCAGCACCGGGGCGAGCACGGTCCAGCCGCGGCCGTCGGTCGGATTCTTCTGCAGATGCTGCTCGACCTGCGCCACCAGCGTTTCCAGCGGCTGCGTCCCGGTGGGCGGCGCCGCGCGTGCGGTGAGCGGGAAATCCGGCAGTTGCGGCGAGCCGAGCGGCAGGTAGACCGCGAGCGCCACGATCGGCACCCCGATCAGCGCCAGCACGGCCGACGCGCGGCGCAGGCCGAGGCTCGGCTTCACCGCGGCCTCGCCCTCCTGGTCCGCGGCGGCCAAAAGGCGGCGGCCGATCTCGACCCGCGCGGCCTCCGCTTCGACCTTGCCGATCAGCCCGGCTTCGACGTCGCGCTCGATCTCGGCCAGCTGGTCCTTGTAGACGACGACCTCGCGACCGTCCGACGAGGCCCGCGCGCCCAGGCCGAGCGGCAGCAGGACGGCGAAGATCGCCGCGGCCGTCATCACGGCGAACACGAACCAGAGAGTCATCGGACAGAGTTCCAGTCAGCGCCCACCGGCAGGCGCGCCTCGCGCCGCTTTTAACCAGCACCGTTCCCGGCGGCAATTCACATTTGCCGCCGTGGTAGCCCAGCCGTCCGCGCCAAAAAACTCAGGAGGATTACGTAATTAGGGGACCTCGAACTCGGCGCTCTTGGCGAGATAGCTGCCGCGCCCGTTCAGGGCCACCAGGAAATAGGTCCCCGGCCTGACATGGTCGGTGAGCCTGATCCGCAGCGACCCGACCGGGACCGGAGACGCGATGGTGGTGACGGGATCGGCGAGTGGCGCCCCGCTCGTCTTGTCGACGAGCACGACCTTCGCCTTGATCATGAGGTTGCGATAGGTCGCGCGAACGACGCGGTTCTCGACCTCGACGAAGTTGATGACGGAAATCATGGTCTTGATGAAAACGGATGGAACCTGGCGGGAACCTATGCGTGGCCCCGGGGCGGGGTCAACCTGAAATTGCAAAATCAAAAACGTAAACAGATTAGCAGAAAATCTCAGCCGGCGCGCGAGGATTTTCGCTCGCCGTTCATCGCGTTCTCGGCCGCCCTGCTCATCAATTGGGCGTAGTCGTTGCCGAACAGGACGTGACAGAAGCGGATCGCCGCCGACACCTGCGACTGCCGATAGGCGCGCGCCCGCGCATCGCCCGAGCGCAGCGACTGCACCAGCGCTTCGGTGGCCTTCTCGACATATTGCTGCAGGTCGGAATAGGTCCGCAGCGTCACCTCGTTGATCGCGAGCTCGCTGGCATAGTTGCGGCAGACGGCGACGAACTCGATCAGCGCCGCCACCTCCTCGACCTCGCTGCCGTCGACGCCGGCGCCGGCCGGAATGTCCTTGTCGGCGCGCTGGCGCAGGATGCGGCGGACGCGGCCCGGCACGCTGTCGATCTCCGATTGCAGGGCATTGGAGATGTCGGCGCGGATCGCGGTGAGCTGCTTGCCCCAGTTCGATTCCGAGCGCAGGTCGAGCTCGGTGCGCAGGCCGCGAACGCCGTCATGCAGCGTCTTCAGCGTATCGCCGAGATTGGAGAAATGACCGCGCCGGATGTCGGCGCGCAGCACCGAGGCGAGCCCGGCGAGATCGTTGAGCGCGATGGTGACGGCGACGCCGAACGGAGTCGCCGCCACGCGGATCTCGTCGTCCGATGCCGCGATCTTGGTGGCGAGCCGGATGATCTGCCAGGGCGCGGCGAGCCGCTGCATCACCAGCGACAATGCGAACGGCAGCATCGAGGGCGTCTGCAGCGACGGCACGTTGATGGCTTCGGTGACGGAGGCAATCTGCGAATCGCCGAGCACGCGGATGATGCCGGGCAGCCGGCCGTTGAGGCCGTCGAGCGCCTCGCGATTCTGCAGCACCAGCGCGATCGGCAGCAGATCCTCGATCACGCTGGGGGCGCCGATGCGGGCCAGCGCGCGCTGGCGGTCGCCGGTCGCGTTGGGGCCGACGAGGTTCATCAGCGCGTCGGCGGCGGCGCGCTGCAGCTTGCGCGCGGCCATCTCGACCTCGCGCGAACTGTCGCTGGAGACCGCCATCGCGGCCTCGAATTCGGCGTAGCGCTCCGGCGCGCCTTCGCGGCCGAGCCACTGCCAGACCGGCAGCAGCGAGGCACGGCGGATCTGGCCGGGACGGAGAGGACCGGTGGAATCGGTGAGGAACGGGTCGAGCGGCCGGAACAGCCGACGCGGGCCATCGCCGCTCTGGCGGCGCTCCTCGCGGGCCTGCGGACGGGCGATCTCGATGGCGGGTTGGGGCCGCGCCGGGTCGGCAGATGGAGCGGGAGCCGGCGGCGCGACGGGACGCACCACCTTGCGCAGCTGCTCGAGCACCAGGGTCGCCACGGCGACGTCCTGGCCGCGCTCGATGGCGCGCTCGAATTCGCGCATCAGGAGCGACTGCGCGTTCGGCGGCAGCTGCCCGAGATATTCCCTTAACCGCTCGTGAGCTGTCTGACCCATGCGCCGGCGTGCAAATTTCCACGGCGAGAGCGCACATCGCGCACCCCTGCCCGAACCATAGCGTCCGCGGTATTAAGAACACCTTTAGGATGGCGAAATTCGCCGCCCCGTCAAACGCCGGGCAATCTCAGCTCCGCCCGCAGCCCCCCGGTCGGGGCATCGCCCAGGGTCAGGCGGCCGCCATAGAGCGCGGCCAGATCGGTGACGATCGACAGCCCGAGCCCCGATCCCGGCTTGGATTCGTCCAGCCGCTGGCCGCGCCGCAGCACCTGGGCGCGCTCGGCGGCCGAGAGGCCGCGGCCATCGTCGTCGACCACGATCCGCAGCATCGGCGACGCCCCGGACTGGGCCGGCGGCTCCACCGTGAGCTCGACCGAAACCCGCGAAGCCGCCCATTTGCAGGCATTGTCGACCAGATTGCCGACCATCTCCTCCAGATCCTGGCGCTCACCGCGAAACCTCGCGGCGGGATCGGCGGTCGCCTCGACCACGATGCTGCGGTTGCGGTAGATCTTTTCCATGGTGCGCCGCAGCGCCTCGATGGCCGGCGCCACCTCCGTCACGGTGGATACGATGGTGACGCGCGCGGCGATCCGCGCCCGCTCGAGGTGGTGGGCGACCTGGTCGCGCATGACGTCCGCCTGCTCCATGACCTTGGCCGCGAAGGGGTCCGCCGCATGGGTCGCCGCTTCATTCACGATGACGGAGAGCGGCGTCTTGATGGCATGGGCGAGATTGCCGACATGCGTGCGCGCCCGCTCGACGATCTCGCGATTGGCATCGATCAGCGCATTGGTTTCGCGGGCCAGCGGCGCGATCTCGACCGGAAACTCCCCTTCCAGCCGCTCGGCGCGCCCGGACCGGATGTCGGCGATCGATTCGGAGATCCGTTTCAGCGGCGCGAGGCCATAGCGGACCTGGAAGATGGTCGTGAGCAGCAGCACGATCCCGAGCGCCGTGAAGGTGCCGCCGAGGTAATAGTCGAAGCTGCGGGTCTCGTCGAAGATCTCCGAGGCATCGCCGGCGACGCTGACCAGGAATTTGCCGTCGGAGCCGAGATCCACCGGGCGCTCGACCATGCGCAGGTCCTGGTTCTCCGGCCCCTCGACATAGCCGATCCGGATCCCGGCCGCCGTGAGCTCGACCCCCTGCTCCTCCAGCTTGGGCAGCTTCTTGTCCCACAGCGAGCGCGAGGCCCGTACCTCCGGCTTCTCGGCGTCGGTACGGGTGATCTGCCAGTACCAGCCGGACAGCGGCAGCTCGAACAGCGGCTCACCCAATGACTGGAATTGGCGGTCCGGCGGATCGTCGGGGGTGGCGACCTCGGCGATCAGGGTACGCAGATAGAGGTTGAGCCGTCGGTCGAAGGCGCGCTCGGTCGCGTTGCGATAGACCGAGGACAGCACGATGCCGGTGATGGCGAGAATGACCACGAGCCACGCGGTCGCGGACAGGAACAACCGGGTGGCAAGTGAACTCTGGCGCATGACCGCAAACTAGCGAAACGGCCGGCGCCCGGCCACCTCGAATGGCATGCTCCGGAAACGGATCAGGCGCCTGCGGCCGGCGGCGGGGTCAGCAGGTAGCCGAGGCCGCGCACGGTCTGGATGACGTCGCAGTCGAGCTTCTTCCTGATGCGGCCGACGAACACCTCGATCGTGTTCGAATCGCGGTCGAAGTCCTGGTCGTAGAGATGCTCGACCAGCTCGCTGCGCGAGACGACGCGACCGGAATGATGCATCAGATAGGACAGCAGGCGGTATTCGTGTGAGGTCATCTTGACGGGGTTGCCTGACACGCTGACCTTGCCGGTGCGGGTGTCGAGGGTGACCGGCCCGCAGGTCAGCTCGCTCTGGGCATGGCCGGCCGAGCGGCGCAGCAGCGCGCGGATGCGCGCCAGGACTTCCTCGAGATGGAACGGCTTGGCGACATAGTCGTCGGCACCGGCGTCGAAGCCCTGGACCTTGTCGCTCCAGCGGTCGCGCGCGGTCAGGATCAGCACGGGCATCGCCCGGCCATTGCGCCGCCAGGCTTCCAGCACCGAGATGCCGTCCATCTTGGGCAGGCCGATGTCCAGCACGACAGCGTCGTAGGGCTCGCTGTCTCCCAGATAGTGCCCTTCCTCACCATCGAACGCACGGTCCACAACGTAGCCGGCGTCGCTCAGGGCCGTGGTGAGCTGACGGTTGAGATCCGGATCGTCCTCGACAACGAGCAGACGCACGCTTGCCTCCAAAGCTGAACTGCACGATTTCCGCCCTCAAGATGAACCGGAAGGCCGTGAACCGTGCATGAACGGAACCCGAGCGACCAAGTTACTTTTTGGTCATCTCGATCGGGACCGCCGGCAAGGGCCGACAGAATTGGGGCGGATATAAGCTCTGGAGGATGGGCATGTGAAGACCCGCCGCACCGATGGCGGGGCTCGAACGCGGACCTGCGGGGACGCGGACGGACGTTGCTCCCCCGGTCCCCTCCCCAGCCACGCAACGGAGCGGGTCGAACGGTCCTCGTGTCAGGTGCGGAAGAACACGAACCAGACCAGGCCGAGGACCAGCAGCGCCAGTCCGGTGGAGATGGCCAGGATCGCCAGGACCGACGGTCCAGGCTCACCCTGCCGCGCTTCGGTGGGGGTCTCGACGATCTGCGTCGGTCGTCTGGCTGCCATGGTGCCCTCAGCTGACTGTTATCCGCGTTCGAGCGGTAAAGCGCTCTGTCACGCACTCTCGTTGGCAACGTCGGCAGCCAGGTGATGTTCCGGTACGGCGCCCCCCTGCGACGGGTTAACGCCGATCCGAGAATCTGCCGGCCAGCTTGTTGAATCCGCAGCCTCGGGTGTTATCCTCGCGGCTGCCGCGAGAACGACATCCGCAGCAGCCCGGTTCGGAGCAAGCCGTTAGTTCGGAGTTAAGTGGAGTAGGTCATGGCCCCGCGCGCCAATTGGAAGGGTTTTCTGCGCCTGTCGCTCGTGACCTGTCCGGTCGCGCTCTATCCGGCGACGTCGGAGTCCGAGAAGGTCTCCTTCAACCAGATCAACCGCAAGACCGGCCACCGCATCAAATACAGCAGGGTCGATGCCGAGACCGGCGAGGAAGTCGCCAATGACGACATCGTCAAGGGCTACAAGGTCGACACCGACACCTACATCGAGGTCACCAAGGACGAGCTCGAGGACATCGCGTTGGAATCGACGCACACCATCGAGATCGACGAGTTCGTGCCGCGCACCGACATCGACAGCCGCTATCTGATCCGCCCCTATTACCTCGTCCCTGACGGCAAGGTCGGCCATGACGCCTTCGCGGTCATTCGCGAGACCATCCGCAGCATGGACAAGGTCGCGATCGGCCGTGTCGTGCTCACGAACCGCGAGCACATCATCGCGCTGGAGCCGCTCGGCAAGGGCCTGATGGGAACGCTGCTGCGCTACCCCTACGAAGTGCGCAACGAGGAAGAATATTTCGACGACATCCAGGATGTGAAGATCACCAGCGACATGCTGGATCTCGCCAAGCACATCGTCGAGAAGAAATCGGCCGACTTCCAGCCGGAGAACTTCGAGGATCACTACGAGGCCGCGCTGATCGAGCTCATCAACAAGAAGCGCAGCGGCGTGACGATCGCCGCCAAGGCCGCGCCGAAGTCGAGCGGCAACGTCATCAACCTGATGGACGCCCTGAAGCGCAGCCTTGCCAACGAGGGTGACAAGGCGCCTGCCGCGGCCGCCCCCGCGCCGAAAGCCAAGGCCAAGAAGCCGAAGAAGCGCGTCGAAGGCCAGCGCGAGATGCTGCTGCCGATCAGCGGCAAGAAGGCCAAGGACGAGACGAAGAAGGCCGAGGAGCCGAAGAAGTCGGAGAAGCCGGTGCGAACCACCGCACGCTCACGCAAGGCGAGTTGACGCTTCGATACGGCGAGCGACCTCCGGATCTCTGCACGTCGTACGGGTCCTCTGCATAACGGTCGCTCGGCCGCGACTGCCGCGAGTTCCAGGTGTTGCAGCGGGCACGCCACACCGCGCGTGGCGCCACGGGTCTGTCATCCACCAAGGACACCGCATCGATCGCTGCCGTCCCATTCACGGCGGAAACATCTGCCTTGGTCAGGTAAGTTGATCCTGCGACGGTGATCCAGCGATCAGGCGCGGATTTGTGATCGTGTCGACATCGCTCCGATGCTTGCGGAATGATCACGTCGCGCCTAGCTCTGCGGCGCGGGATGGTGATCCGGGCGTACAGCTTCCTGATGGAAGATTGATGTGCCTGGTCGGTCGGGACGACGCTGGCGAAGTCGTCCCAGCCGCACGACGCGGCGTATCAGGGGGATATGGATGTTTCAGCACGATGCGGACCAACGCCGGGCGCAGTACGCCTAGCGATGGCACGGGTTCAGCTGTCCGAGCTCTCCGCTTTCGCAGCCGTCGCGGATTCGTTGAGCTTCACCAAGGCCGCCGCTTATCTCGGCTGCTCCTTGCCCACCATCAGCCAGACCATCAAGAGCCTCGAGGAGCGGCTGGACGTCAGGCTGTTCAACCGGACGACACGCAGCGTGGCCCTCACGGAGGCCGGCGAGCGCCTGCTGGCGGAGATCCAGCCGATTCTCGAACGGGTCGACCAGGCCATCGAGAGCATCAACGCGTTCCGCGACAAGCCGATGGGCACCCTGCGCCTGACCGTATCCCGCGTGTTCGCCGTAAGGGGGCTCGGCCCCCTGATCAGGTCATTCCTGGCCGAATACCCGGACATCCATATCGAACTGGCTGTCGACGACACCAACAGTGACATCGTGCGCAATCGCTTTGATGCCGGCATCAGATCCGGACACCGGGTGGAGCGCGACATGAAGGTCATCCGCGTCTTCGACGAGTGCAGCTTCGTTGCGGTTGCCGCCCCCGGCTATCTCGCGGCGCATCCCGCGCCGGCCGTTCCCGAGGATCTCCAGGCCCATAATTGCATCCGGCATCGGGTCCCTGCCGACGATACGCTGCAGCCCTGGATCTTCGAAAAGGGCGGCGAGCGCACCGAGATTGCAGTGGACGGCTCCCTCATCGTCAACGACTTCGATCTTGCGCTGAATGCCGCGCTCGACGGCATCGGCGTTGCTTATCTCGTCGAGCCGATGATCGAGCCGCATCTGGCCGAAGGACGGCTAATGCGGCTGCTGCCCGGCTGGAGCTACGCGACGCCCGGACTGTTCCTGTACCATCCGAGCCGCCGGCAACCGCCGATGCCGCTGCAGGTCTTTCTCGACTTCGTCAAGCGCTGGCGCAGCGGCGTCACCCTGGACGCGATGTCGCGCGCGGCGGATTACGGCGCACACGGGTTGGTAGCAGCGACGTCACATCGAACGTCGATGCACGTCGAGCCCAACCGCCGCTGAGATCACGTGCGAGGCCGGAGAGATCATTCGCGCGTCGGCAGCGACGCTGCGAAACGCCATGATGCGCGCAGTTTGCGATGTGCAGCGGGATTGTTCGGGATTCCCATCTAACCTATTCACGATTATCACCATTAACAAATCGACACAGCGAGGCCAAAACCGCGGCGTGACCGCGTCGACGCTGGTGCGTGCGAGCAGCGTGTTAACGACGATCGAGTGTGCCTCGAACAAGCAGAGCACATTCATCAAATCGAAATTGGCTCATGCACACTGCATTCAACCATTCCGCCAGTCGCGCCGATCAAGCCGTCGACGGAATCAAATGTGTGAGAGCAGCAATCTGGCGAAGCCAGAGGCGACACGCGGGGGGCCGTGTGCATCGCCGTCAACCGGAGAAACGGAAATGAAGACGTTGAGGGGCCTGCTACTCGGGACGGGAGCAGTGATACTGTCCGCCGCAGCGGCTCAGGCCGCGGATCTTCCGCTGAAGGCCAAGGCCGTCGAATATGTGAAGGTGTGCTCGCTGTATGGCACCGGCTTCTACTACATTCCCGGCACCGACACCTGCATCAAGCTCGGCGGCTATCTGCGCGCCGAGACCGCGCTGTGGACCAACAGCAACTACGGTGGCGCCTATTCAGGCCAGGCCGGCGCAGACAACCGCCTGAGCAACCGCTATCAGACCCGTTCGCGCCAGGATCTGAACATCGATACGCGCACCGCGACCGAATATGGCGTGGTGCGCACCTACTTCGAGACCGTGCTGAACTGGACTTCGGGCTCCTATGGCGGCGCGGGCGCCGGCGCCACCTCCTACACTGGCGATGCCATCTCGGGCGGCATCGTCGGCGTCTACTACGCCTTCATCCAGTTCGCCGGCTTCACGATGGGCAAGGCTGTGTCGACCTTCGACGCGCCCTGGACCAACTATCCCGGCAACAATTTCGACGGCCTGGTCGGCGGCAGCGGCTCCAACAACGGCGTCAACCAGTTCACCTACACCGCCGATTTCGGCCAGGGCATCACCGCCGCGGTCTCGCTGGAAGACCAGACGCAGTTCTTCACCACCAACATCTGGAACACCTCGGGCATCACCGCGGCGGGCGTGCTCGGCGGCGCCTACGGCACCAGCAGCATCGGCGGGAACGTGTCCCCCGACATCATCGGCATGGTGCGCGTCGACCAGGCGTGGGGCATCTTCCAGGCGTCGTTCGCCGCGCATGACAATCATGCCGCCTATTACGGCGCGACCGAGACCTCGGGTCATCCCTCCGACAAGTGGGGCTGGGCCGCGCAACTGGCGCTGTCGATCAAGAACATCCCGACCGGTCCGGGCGACGTCGTCAACCTGCAGGCGGTCTACACCGACGGCGCGAGCCGCTACAACTTCCAGAGCCTCGCCAACACGACCTACGCGATGTACGGCGGCACCAACGTAGCCGGCGCCTATCAGAGCATCGGCTTCGCCGGCGTCGCCGACGCGGTGTTCGGCACCGGCACGGGCCTGTCGACCGTGCAGACCTGGGGCATGCGCGGCGCCTTCACCCACAATTGGGATCCGCGCTGGAATACGGCGCTGTACGGCGCCTATGCCCAGGTGCGCTATGGCCAGACGGGATCGAGCCTCATCTGTGCCGGCATTGCCGCCACCGCGATGCTGACGGCGGGCTCGACCTGCAACCCCGACTTCAATCTCGGACAGATCGGCCTCATCACCCGATGGACGCCGGTCAAGGGCCTGACCTTCTCGGCCGACGTGACCTACAGCCACCTCGACCAGAAATATTCGGGCACGGCGATTGCTCCGGCCGTCACGAGCACGGCGAAGCCGGCCGCGATCTACCAGCTCAAGGACCAGGACACGGTGAGCATGCTGCTGCGCGCCCAGCGCAACTTTTGAAGCTGGGCTGTTGAACCTCTGACTGCTCGACGAGCTTCCGGCGATGCCCCCGCCGGAAGCTTCGTTCGTGGAGACTGGCGGCGCGTCGCATGCAACAGAATGGGATGGGGCACAATGCAGCAGGCGTCGTGCACAATCACGACGCCTGTGACTTGATCGGCCAATGAGTTGATTCGGCCAATGAGTTGATCACGCGGCAATTTGACCGGCGGGCTACTTGATCGAGGTGTTGATCGCGGTGAACTTGCTGCTCAGCCCCGAGCCCAGGCCATTGACGGCCGCCAGGATCACGATGCTCAATCCGCCGGCAATGATGGCGTATTCGATCGAGGTCGCGCCAGCCTGATTCTTCAGGAAGCTCGCAATCAACTGCCGCATCTACCTCTCCGGTCGGGCTCGATCATCTGACGCGCCGGAAGGGCGCGCCGAGGCCGGGATGGACGCCCCGCCGGAAACCCTCCGTCATCGGCTTGAACAATCGGTTAACCCGATGAGGTACCTGCGCGGCCCAGATTCGGAGCCGGCATTCCATCGCAGGCCCGCCCTCGCCCGACCTCCGAGATCCGAACCGGAGTGCAAGCAACTGAACTTGCTTCGCTTTATTCTCAGTCCGCGGCCCCCGGCCGGTTGGCGGCAGAGCCGAGCCGCTGAATCCTCGTCCGACACATTCAGAAAAAATTCGGCTTATCCGCCGGATGCCACGTCATGATCTGGGTCAACGGCGATGGCGTGGACCGCCTTAAAGGTTATCCTGGTCGCCATGAGCACAACAGATTCCGCCCGCCCCCAGCTCAAGATCCGCAGCGTCGCGCTCGACACCGGCCGCGAGAACGTTGTCGTGATCTCCCGCCGCTCGAAGGCGCTGCGGCCCGAGGTCTTCCGCGGCTTCAGCCGCGTCGAGCTGCGCTGCAACTCGCGGACGCTGCTGGCCACACTCCTGATCACCGACGACGACGCACTGATCGGGCCCGACGAGATCGGCCTGTCGGAGCCGGCGCTGCGGCGCTTTGCCGAGCCGGCCGGCACGCTCGCGACCGTGTCGCCCGCGACGCCGCCCGACAGCATGGAGGCGGTCCGGGCCAAGATCCGGGGCGAGACCTTGAGCGACCAGGCGATCGTTGCCGTGATCGAGGACCTCACCCACTACCGCTATTCGGACATGGAGATCGCAGCCTTCCTGATCGGGTCGGCCAGCTTCATGACCTCGGGTGAGCTGCTGGCGCTGACGCGCGCCATGGCCAATGCAGGCACTCAGCTCAAATGGCCGGACCCGGTCGTGGTCGACAAGCATTGCATCGGCGGCATCCCCGGCAACCGCACCTCGATGGTGGTGGTGCCGATCGTCGCCGCCCACGGCCTGACCATCCCGAAGACCTCCTCGCGTGCGATCACCTCGCCGGCCGGCACCGCCGACACGATGGAGGTGCTGGCGCGGGTCAATGTCGGCGCGGAGGAGATGAAATCGATCGTCGCCGCCTGCAATGGCTGCGTGATCTGGGGCGGCCACGTCAACCTGTCGCCGGCCGATGACATCCTGATCTCGGTCGAGCGCCCGCTCAGCCTCGATACCCGCGAGCAGATGGTCGCCTCGATCATGTCGAAGAAGCTCGCTGCCGGCTCGACGCATCTGCTGCTCGACCTGCCGGTCGGCCCGACCGCCAAGCTGACCAGCGGCGCGGAGGCGATGCGCCTGCGCAAGCTGTTCGAGTTCGTCGGCGACAGGTTCGGTCTCAAGGTCGAGGTGATCACCACCGACGGCCGCCAGCCGATCGGCAACGGCATCGGGCCGGTGCTGGAGGCGCGCGACGTGATGGCGGTGCTGGGCAACGAGCCGTCGGCCCCGGCTGACCTGCGCGAGAAATCACTGCGGCTGGCGGCGCATCTGCTCGAATATGATCCGAAGCTGCGCGGCGGCGCCGGCTATAACAGGGCGCGCGAGCTGCTCGACAGCGGCGCGGCGCTCAAGCAGATGCTGAAGATCATCGATGCGCAGGGCCCACCGGAATGCCGCAGCGAGCTCGGCGATCTCGCCTTCGACGTCAAGGCCGAACACGACGGTATCGTCTCCGCGATCGATTGCCTGCGGCTCAATCGCCTGGCGCGCACCGCCGGCGCGCCCGTGAACAAGGGCTCCGGGATCATGCTGTTCAGGAAGATCGGCGATCGTGTCGACCGGGGTGAGCCACTCTATCGCGTGTTCACCTGCGATCCGTCGGAGCATGATCTGGCCGCAGCCGCGGCCGCCGCCAACCACGGCTATAGCTTCGCCGACGGCGCGAACGGTCGTTCGTGATGAACCGTCGTCGAGCATCGATCCATCGTCCTCGGGAGACCGCCGCATGAGTGTGACCGTTCGATTCTGCGGTGCCGCGCACACCGTCACCGGGTCCTGCTATCTGGTCCGGACCGACAACGGACAGATGCTGATCGACTGCGGCCTGTTCCAGGGTCAGAAGACGCTGAAGGAGCTCAATTACGGCGACTTCCCATTCCGTCCCGCCGAGATCGACGCCGTGCTGCTGACGCATGCGCATATCGACCATAGCGGCCTGCTGCCGAAACTGGTGCGCATGGGCTTCGACGGCAAGATCTTCGCGACGCGCGGCACCATCGATCTCTGCTCCTGGATGCTGCCCGATGCCGGCAACATCCAGGAGCAGGAGGTGCTGGCGCTGAACCGCCGCAACACCGCGCGCGGCCGCGGCGAGGTCAGCCCGATCTACACCCAGGACGACGCCATCGCCGCGCTGCAATACTTCCAAGCCGTCCCCTACGAGACCTGGACCGATATCATTCCCGGCGTCCGCGCCCGCTACTGGAATGCCGGGCATCTGCTGGGCTCGGCCTCGATCGAGATCGAATTCGCAGGACAAGGCGCCGACGGCGCGCCGCTGCGGCTGCTCGCCTCCGGCGATGTCGGGCCCGACGCCAAGCTGCTGCAGCCGGATCCGAAAGCGCCCGAGGGCTTCGACTACGTGATCTCGGAGGCGACCTATGGCGACCGCATCCGTGAGCCGACCACGCCGGAGCTGCGCCGCGGCCGTCTGGCCGGCGAGGTGCGCGACGCGGCGGCGGCCCAGGGCGCGCTATTGATCCCGGCCTTCGCGGTGGAACGGACGCAGGAGCTGATCGTCGATCTGGTCGGCCTGATGGAGCGTGGCGAGATTCCGGCCGCGCCGATGTTCCTGGATTCGCCGCTGGCGATCCACGCCACCGAGGTGTTTCGCGCGCACACCGAGAGCCTCGACGGCGGCAGCGATGTCGGCCGTCTGTTGTCGTCGTCGCATCTGCGCTTCACCGAGACCGTCGATGAAAGCAAGGCGATCGCCAAGCTGACCGGCTTCCACATCATCATCGCCGCCAGCGGCATGTGCGATGCCGGTCGCATCCGCCATCATCTCAAGCGCTGGCTGTGGAACAGCCGCGCCACCGTGCTGCTGGTCGGCTACCAGGCCAACGGCACGCTTGGGCGCTTCCTGCAGGACGGCGTCAAGGCGGTGCGCATCCAGGGCGAGGAGATCAAGGTCGCGGCGCGCATCCGCATGATCGACGACTATTCCGGCCACGCCGACGGCGCCGAGATCGCGCGCTGGATCGCGGCCCGCCGCCCGATCGCGCGCGGCCTCTTCCTGTCCCACGGCGAGGACGCTGCGATCGCGGCGCTGGCGACGCGCGTCGCCGAGCGGATCGTGCCGGCGGCGAAAGTGTTCTCGCCCCTGCTCGACGACGTCTATGAGCTGACGAGCGCAGTGCCGACGCCGCTCGACGTCGCGCGCCGACGGCGGCTGGCGCCGGAGGCGGTCACCCGGCTGGACTGGCACAACGACATGTCGGGTCTGCTGCTCGACATCCACGAGCGGATCGAGCAGGCCGCCGACGATCGCGCCCGCGGCGTCATCATCCGCCGCCTGCGCCGGGCGCTGGAGGAGTGATGCGAGCGGCGTAGCCGCGAAGGCTGCGCGCCTGCGATGTTCGTCGTCGAACGGTCACACTTTGATCGCACCTTGAGGACGATCGTGTGCGGTGCGAAGCTCGCAGACGGCGACGCTCTCACAGCTTGTGCATATTGAAACACACAACGTGCCGACGGCTGGTCTCCGAGAGCTGTTCTGATAGGCTCGACACGTGGTTCATGACAACGGAACGATCCGGGTGAACCGGGCGCAGGTGGGGAAACGAGGGGCTCTCACATGCATCAACCATCGAAATGGTGGGCGGGGCTGATCGCTGTTGCCGTGCTGTGGCTCGCGGCCATGAGCTTCAAGACGGCGGGGGTCGAGGACGATATCGCACCGCGGGCACGTGCCGCCGTTGCCGCCGCCGTCCCCGACACAGCCGCGGCTCTCAAGGTCTCTGTCGCGGGGCGTGACGTTCGCATCGAAGGGCCGGAGTTCAGTCCCAATCAGTCGACGAAACTGGAGGACGCCGCGTCGGTCAACGGCGTTCGGCTCGTCGACGGCACCTACGACAAGCTGCCGACACCGAAGCCGTATGCCTTCCGCGCCACGCGAAACGGCGGCCAGCTCGTGCTCGAAGGCGCGGTGCCGACGCCCGCCGTTCGGAATGCCGTGCTCAATGCCGTCCGTTCGTCCGGCGGTGAGGTGGTCGATCGCCTCGGCTATGCGCTGGGAGCTCCGGCCGACTTCGCGGCCATCGCGAGCCACGGATCGGTCCAGGCCGCCAAGCTCAACGGCGGCGCGTTCGCGCTCGCGGACAAGGCCTATTCGATCGCAGGTGCCGCCGCATCGTCGGACGCCTATGAGGCCGCCATCGCCGCGACGCGGCAGTTGCCGGGCGGCGCCGTGCTCGACAAGGTCGCGATCCTGCCGCCGGAGGCAAAACCGTTCATCTGGAGCGCGGTTCGCGAGGGCAACACGCTGGTGATGTCCGGCGTCGTTCCGAATGACGACATCAGGCGCGCGCTCGAGGCCGCCGCGATCAAGGCCTGGCCCGGCGCGTCGGTGATGCATCACATGCAGATCGCGCGTGGCGCGCCTGCTGGCGATTTTGGTGCCTACACGTCCTATGCGCTGACGGAGCTCACCAGGCTGAGCACGGGCCGCGTCGTCATCTCCGACGCCACCTACACGATTTCGGGCGAGGCGCCCTCGACCGCCGCCTATGACGAAACGATGGCCGGTGTCGGCAAGCTGCCGACCGGGCTGACCTTGGCGAAGGCCGACATTCTGCCGCCGGAGATCAAGCCCTATCGCTGGTCGGCGGAGTTCGACGGCACCGGCTTGAGCCTCACAGGTCTCGCGCCGAGCGGAGCGACCCGCGATGCGATGCTGGGCTCCGCCAGCGGACAGTTCGACGGCAAGCCGATCAAGAGCCAGATCGGCATCGCCCGCGGCGCCCCGGATGGCGACCTTGCCAAAGCGAGCGCGAGCCTGCTGCAGCAGCTCGCCCGGCTTTCGCAGGGGCGCGCCGAGATCAACGACACCCAGGTCTCGCTCAGGGGCGTCGGACTCGCCAACGTCACCGGCGCAGCCGTGCGCGAGCAACTGGCCGGCGCCCTGCCCGCGCCGTTTGCGCTCGCGTCCATCGACGTCCGCGACGGCCCGGTCTCGCCTTACGCGTTCGGACTGCAGAAGCAGGACGGCCGTGTCATGCTGAGCGGCTACGTGCCTGATGATGCCGCCCGCCGCGATCTCGTCGACGCCGCCACGTCGACGTTCATCACCGAGACGGTCGAGGACGGCCTGAAGATCGGCGACGGCGCACCAAAGGATTACGTGCAGTCGCTGAAGGCGACGTTCCCGGCGCTGGCGCGGCTGTGGTCGGGTGCGCTGACGGCGAAGGACGCGGCGATCACGGTCGACGGGCTCGCCATCTACGACAAGTCGGCAGAGCAGGTCCGCAAGGAGCTCGCCGATGCGGTCGGCAGCGGCTTCAAGCTCGACGACGTCAAGATCGGCCTCAAGCCGGAAAGCCCGCCACTCGCGGTCGCGGAGTGCCAGCCGGCGTTCAACGGGCTGCTCGCCAAGGGCCGCGTCCGCTTCAGCACCGGCAGCGCCGAGCTCAGCCGCGAGTCGCTGGCGCTGCTCGATCACCTGATCGAGGTTGCGCAGCGCTGCAAGGACGCCGAGATCGCGATCGAAGGCCACACCGACAATGTCGGCGACGAAGATAACAACATGGACCTCTCCAAGCGCCGGGCGGCCGCGGTGGTCGGCTATATCGGCGACGCCGGCATCGACACCTCGCGCATGACCTCGGAAGGCTACGGCCAGACCAAGCCGGTCGCCTCCAACGACACGGCCGAAGGCCGCGCGCAGAACCGCCGCATCGAATTCGTCGTCAAGTGAGGCGCTGACATCATGATGTACGACCTTGCGACATTTCCGTTCTGGATCATCCTCGCCGTCGGCATCGGCGGCTTTGTCGGCTGGCGCACCTGGTCGGACGAGCCGCGGCCGGACTGGCTGAGAAGCTGGCTGCTGCCGGCGACGCTCGCCCTCGTCATCGGGATCGTGATGGCGCTGCTGAGCGTGCTGCCCGGACGTGCCGGCCTGTGGCTCGAGGTCGGCCTGCTGATGGTCGGCGCCTATGTGCTCGGCTGCCTGATCGGCGGACAGCTCAAGGACTATGTCGGGCTGGGTGACACCAGTGCGATGTCGCCGGGCGGTCCTGGACACAGCGTCGCGTTCGCCGGCGCAACGGCGGCGGCAAGTCCTTGGGCGGACAGCCCATCCCCGGCTGCGCAAGCCGCAGCCAGCGTCGAGGCCGATCGCCTCGCCACTGAAGCCGCCGCGAAAGCTGAAGCCGAACGTGTTGCGGCCGAAGCCGCTGCAAGGGCGGAGGCCGAGCGTCTAGCCGCCGAAACGGCCGCAAAGACCGAGGCTGAGCGGCTCGCCGCGGAAGCCACGGCAAGGGCCGAAGCTGATCGTCTGGCGGCTGAAGCCGCAGCGAAGGCCGAAGCCGAACGTCTCGCTGCCGAGGCGGCGGCGAACGCCGAGTCCGAGCGCCTTGCTGCGGAGGCCGCCGCGAAAGCCGAAGCGGACCGCCTCGCTGCGGAAGCAGCCGCGAAAGCAGAGGCCGATCGTGTTGCGGCAGAAGCGGCCGAAAAGGCCGAGGCCGATCGCCTCGCCGCCGAAGCGGCCGCAAGGGCGGAAGCCGATGACCTCGCCGCAGACGCCGAAGCGGAACGGCTTGCAGCCGAGGTTGCCGCATCATCGGCGCCGGAGATCCCAGCCACAGCCGCCGGCCCTGCCCGCACCCAACGGTGCCGCCGATGATCTCAAGCTGATCAAGGGCATCGGACCCAAGAACGAGCGCGTCCTCAACGACATCGGCATCCACCATTTCAGCCAGATCGCGGCGTGGTCGCCTGACCATGCGAGCTGGGTCGGCCATCACATGGCCTTCCCTGGCCGCATCGAGCGCGAGCATTGGATCGCGCAGGCCAAGCTGCTCGCCGCGGGCCTCGACACCGCGCATTCGACTGCGGTGAAGTCCGGCGCGATCATGATCGATGATCAGGCCGACGCGCCGCTGAGCGAGGACGAGGCCAGCTACCTCCTGGCCCACCTGCCGGCGCTGATGCCGCCCGTCGAGAACGAGGACGCCCATGGCGGCAGCCGGCCGCTCGGGCTGGCGGCGCCGCGCGGCGGGCAAGCCGACGATCTCAAGCTCATCAAGGGCATCGGCAAGCAGAACGAGGCCCGGCTGCACGGCCTCGGCATCTGGCATTTCGAGCAGATCGCAGCCTGGACCGCCGAGCACGCCAAATGGGTCGGCTCGTATCTGGCGTTCGCAGGACGGATCGAGCGCGAGCGATGGATCAGCCAAGCCAGGGAGCTGGCGAACGGCCGATCGACCGAATTTGCGAAACGCGTCGAGGCTGGTCTGGTGAAGTCATCGCTCGACGACGGCTCGCGCGGGCAGGACAACATCGAGATCCTTCAGCCGCGCGAGTAGCGGCCCCAACTGACGAACCGTAGGGTGGGCAAAGACGCTGCTGTGCTCTCTCCTCGCGTCCCATCGCGGTGGCGCCGTGCCCACCATCTCGCCGCGGGCTGTGCTTGACGACGGTGGGCACGGTGCGCGACAGGGTGCCTTGGAACAACGGCTGTGCCGGGCGCCTTTGCCCACCCTACCTGTCTTTCCTATTCCGCCATCTCCACCGGCTCGGTGCGCGACGGGCCGGCCAGCGGCCGCTCCTCCATCAGCATCATGCAGACCGAGGCGCAGGCCAGCATCGCGGTGGCCGCGGCATAGACGAAGCGGAAGGCATGGATCATGTCGGCTTCCGCGATGCCGCTGACCGCGCCATGGGCGCCCTCCGCCAGCGAAATGTCGGCGCCCAGCGCCATCAGCAGGATGGCGCTGAAGGCCGCAACCGTGAACGAGGACATCATCGAGCGGAAGAAGTTCATCGCGCCGGTGATGGTGCCGATCTGGGAGCGGTCCACCGCGTTCTGCAACGACACCACTGAGATCGGGAACGCTGTTCCGAGCCCGATGCCGTAGATCGACAGCAGCGCCATCAGCACCCAGAGCGAGGGCGTCGTCACCGTCATGACCGCGGCGGCGATGGTGCCGATGATCGTGCCCACGATGGCAACGCGCTTGTAATGCCTGACCCGGGCCATGGTGCGGCCAGCGATCGCGGCGCCGAAGGTCGAGATCGCCGCGATCGGAATCAGGCCGAGGCCGGCCTCGCTCGGCGTCAAATGATAGACCAGCTCGTAATAGAGCGGCAGATGGACCGTGAGCCCGATCAGCGCGCCGAGTGCGCAGCCGCTTGCCAGCATGCCGTAGGGCACCACCGTGCCGCCCATCAGCGACAGCGGCAGGAACGGCTCATCGGCCCGTTTGGCGTGCCAGACGAAGGCCAAGCCCAGCGCCACCGCGCTGCCGATCATCGCCAGCAAGGTCGGCGACAGCCAGGCCAGCTTGTGGCCACCCCAGGTCAGCACCAGCATGAACACGACGGCCGAGGCCATCAGCAGCAGGCCGCCGGCCCAGTCGACCTTGCGCAGCCGGTGATAGACCGGCAGCCGGCCCATCTTGGGCAGCAGCAAGGCGAGAGCGGCGATCGCGAGCGGGACGTTGATCCAGAAGATCATCGACCAGTGCAGATGGTCGGCGAAGAAGCCGCCGATCACCGGCCCGAGCAGGCCGGCCAACAGCCAGACGCCGCTGAAATAGGCCTGGTACTGGCCGCGCTCGCGCGGGCTGACGACGTCGGAGATCACGGTCTGCACCACCGGCATGATGCCGCCACCGCCCAGCCCCTGCAGGCCGCGGGCGAGGATCAGCACCGGCATGTTCGGCGCCAGCGCGCAGACCACCGAGCCGACCACGAACAGGCTGAGCGCGGTGATGATCATCGAGCGCCGGCCATAGATGTCGCAGAGCGTTCCGAACACCGGCGCCACCGCGGTCGACGCCAGCAGGTAGGCAGTGATCACCCAGGAGAGATTGGTGACGTCCTGGAACTCGCGGCCGATGGTCGGCAGCGCGGTCGCCACGATGGTCTGGTCGAGCGCGGCCAGGAACATCGTCAGCAGCAGGCTCATCAGGATGGTCCGCACCTCGCCCTGGGTCAGCGGCACGGGCGGCGCGAGCGGCGGCGCATCCTCGATCGCCTGCACCTGCGGCGGAATGGCCGGCAGCTCGGCGGCGATCTCTTCGGGCAGGGATGGGGACGCGGCAGGACAATGGCTCTGCCGATCGAACTTGTTCATGGGATGAATGCTATGCCGGGCGCGACCAACGCCGCGCGGATTCGCTGACTGGCGAACTACTTAAGGCATAAATTTCCCCCGCGGCAGCCGGCCGGACGCATGGGTGCATCCCGACAGCACGAGAACGGTCGCATCATCGTGATTTGCTGCGAACGCGAGGTGATCGAGCCTATTTCGGCCGTCGCTTCAGCTTGGCCCGCTTCGGCAGCAGCACCGGCCATTGCACGATGTGGTCCTCGAGCTGGTCGTCCGGAACGTCGTCCTCGGTCCCTTCGACCCGGCCGCGCACCGAGACGCCGGCTTCATGCACCGTCTGAGGATCGCCCGAGATCAAGGGATGCCACCAGTAGAGATCGCGCCCCTCAGCCACGAGGCGGTAGCCGCAGCTCGGCGGCAGCCACGTCAGGGTGCGGACGTTCTCAGGCGTCAGGCGAACGCAATCCGACACTTGCTCGGAACGATTCGGGTAGTCCTTGCAGGCACATAGCCCGGCATCCAAGAGCTTGCACGAGATGTGGGTGAAGTAGATGTCGCCGGTATCCTCGTCTTCCAGCTTCTCCAGGCAGCATCGCCCGCAGCCATCGCACAGGCTTTCCCATTCTGCCTCGGACATCTCTTCCAAGATCTTGGTTTTCCAGAACATTCCCTCCTGGCCCGAGGGACGTTTGAGCGGTGCGGTCATCGGGCGATTCTCAAGGAGGGCATGGCGTGGCCGCCATCTAGGTGCCCGGCCCCGAGCCGCGCAAGGGGCTTTGCCGATTACGGCGGCACGTTAGCTTTGTGCATCAAATTGTGAGCGGAACCATTGGTTTGTGACCTCCGCTCGGCTAGATAGATGGTTGAGTCACTCCGGCGCGGCGCCGGCAACGCGGCTTGGGGTCAGGTGCTCGGGTTCGGGCGGCTGACTGTGCAGTGCCATGGGTTTGCCGCAACAATCGCGCAAGACCCTTCGATGGCCCCCAGCCCCACTTGCTGAGTGCTTTCGAAGCCAGCTGACACGCTTTCGAAACGACCAGGGTTCCCGTGCGGCAGATCATTCCAGACGATTGGAAGAAGCGGATCAACAATTTCCGCCTGGATCTCGACGCCCGCTTCGATTCGGCGCTGTTCTCCTCCCTGCGCGGCACCCGCGAGCTGTATGAACGCTATTCGGCGTTCATGGACCGCTTCTATGTCGGCGGCTGGAAGCGCTGGGTGTTCGTCGAGCCGTTCTCAGAGGCTGCCACCATCGGGCTGGGCGGCCTGGTGCTGATGCTGGCGCTCGCGATCCCCGCCTTCCGGGAAACAGCCGACGAGGACTGGCTGAAGAAGTCCGACCTCGCCGTCACCTTCCTCGACCGCTACGGCAACCCGATCGGCAGCCGCGGCATCAAGCACAACGACTCGATCCCGCTGGAGGACTTTCCGGACAATCTGATCAAGGCGACGCTCGCCACCGAGGACCGCCGCTTCTACGATCATTTCGGCATCGACATCGCCGGCACGGCGCGCGCCCTCGTCACCAACGCCCAGGCCGGCGGCGTCCGCCAGGGCGGCTCCTCGATCAGCCAGCAGCTCGCCAAGAACCTGTTCCTGTCCAACGAGCGCACCATCGAGCGCAAGGTCAACGAGGCGTTCCTGGCGATCTGGCTGGAAACCCGGCTGACCAAGAACGAGATCCTCAAGCTCTATCTCGACCGCGCCTATATGGGCGGCGGCACCTTCGGCGTCGACGGCGCGGCACACTTCTATTTCAACAAGTCGGTGCGCGACATCAACCTCGCCGAAGCCGCGATGCTGGCCGGCCTGTTCAAGGCGCCGACCAAGTTCGCCCCCCACATCAACCTGCCCGCCGCCCGCGCCCGCGCCAACGTCGTGCTCGACAATCTGGTCGACGCCGGGTTCATGACCGAAGGCCAGGTGTTCGGCGCCCGCCGCAACCCGGCCTTCGCGGTCGACCGCCGCGATGAAAGCTCGCCGAACTACTTCCTCGACTACGCCTTCGACGAGATGCGCAAGCTGGTCGACACGTTCCCGAAATCCTACACCGAGCGCGTCTTCGTGGTGCGGACCTCGATCGACATGACCGTGCAGCATGCGGCCGACGAGGCGATCGAGAACCAGTTGCGCCAGTTCGGCCGCGACTATCATGCGACCCAGGCGGCGACTGTCGTCTCCGACCTCGACGGCGGCATCCGCGCCATGGTCGGCGGCCGCGACTATGGCGCCAGCCAGTTCAACCGCGCCGTGGACGCCTACCGGCAGCCGGGATCGTCGTTCAAGCCGTATGTCTACACCACCGCGCTGCTGAACGGCTTCAAGCCGACGTCGATTGTGGTCGACGGTCCGGTCTGCATCGGCAATTGGTGCCCGCAGAATTATGGCCATTCCTATTCCGGCTCGGTGACGCTGACGCAGGCGATCACGCGCTCGATCAACGTCGTGCCTGTGAAGCTGTCGATCGCGCTTGGCGGCAGGGAGGGACCAAAGGCCGGCCGCGCCAAGATCATCGAGGTCGCCCGGCGCTTCGGCCTCAAGGCACCGCTGCCCGACACGCCGTCGATGCCGATCGGCTCCGACGAGGTCACGGTGCTCGAGCACGCGGTCGCCTATGCGACCTTCCCGAACAAGGGCAAGGCGGTGACGCCGCATTCCGTGCTCGAGGTCCGCACCGGCGGCGGCGACCTGGTCTGGCGCTGGGACCGCGACGGCCCGAAGCCGAAGCAGGCGATCCCGGCCTCGGTTGCTGCCGACATGGCGGGCATGATGAGCCACGTCGTCAGCGAAGGCACCGCACGCCGCGCCGCACTCGACGGCATTCCGACCGCCGGCAAGACCGGCACCACCAATGCCTATCGGGACGCCTGGTTCGTCGGCTACACCGGCAACTTCACCTGCGCGGTCTGGTACGGCAATGACGACTATTCGCCGACCAACCGTATGACCGGCGGCTCGCTGCCGGCACAGACGTGGCACGACATCATGGTCGCCGCGCATCAGGGCATCGAGGTCAAGGAGCTGCCCGGAGTCGGCATGGGCGAGAAGCTGCCACCGCAGCCCGCGTCCGCCGCGATGGCGCAGGCCGGCCAGCCGAAAACGCTGGAGATCAAGCCCGGCCCACCGCCGGTCCTGACCCGTCGCGGCGCCGACGTCCTGGTCCAGGTCGAGAAGATGCTCGACGACGCCGCGCGCGTGGCCGAGAAGGCGGCGCCCGTCGATCCGCGCAAACCCGCCAAGCCGGTGTCGTCGAGCGCGCTGGCCTTTCCTGAAAACTACGTCGCGGCAACGGCCGACGGCGTGACCACTCCTGCCCTGCGCAAGAACTGACGTCAGCGATCCCCGTGCGGCTGCTCTTCATCACCCTGCTTACGCTCCTGATCGCCACCGGCGTCGGCATCGGCGCGACCTGGATGACGACGACCCGCGGCACCGAATTCGGCACCTTGACGATCGGCGCGTGGACGGCGCGTCCGAAGACGGGCACGGCCGACGTCGACCCCTATGCCCGCGCGACCATCACCCGCAACGGCGAGCTGCCGATCGGCACCGGCGACGGCGTGGCCTTCACCGCCACCAGAGACGACAAGAAGAAGCCGCTCGACGGTCGCTGCGACATCCTCGTCAGCGGCGTCACGCCCCCCGCCCGCTTCTGGACGCTCACGCTCTACGACCGCAAGGGCCACCTCGTCGCCAACACGCTGCAGCGCTACGGCTTCACCAGCCAGGAGCTGGTGCGAGGTGCCGATGGCTCCTTCGAGATTCGCGTCGCCGCGCGCTCGCGCTCCGGCAACTGGCTGCCGACCGGCGGCATCGAGCGCTACGCGCTGATGCTGCGGCTCTACGACACGCCGGTCGGTGTCGCAACCCGCACGCAGCGCGACGCGCCGATGCCGTCGATCACGACAGTGGGCTGCCCATCATGATCCGGCTGCTGTTCACGGTCGTCGTCGGCGTGCTGCTCGGCGGCGTGGTCCATCTCGTCAGCGTGCTGGCGTTGCCTCGGATCTCGACCCAGGACGCCTATTCCCGGCTGACGCCGATGACCAAGCTGAACGCCGTGACGCCCTTGCCGCTCGCCGATCCCGGCAATTCGCCGATGCCGTTCATGGACCCGGCTTTCGCCATGGCGATCTGCCGCTACGATCTGTCCGACGGACCACTGAAGCTCACGGTTCCGGTGAGCCAGGCCTATACGTCGGTGTCGTTCTATACGCGCAACGAGATCGCCTACTACGCCATCAACGATCGCTCCGCCGGCAAGCGCGTGATCGAGCTCAACCTGATGACCGAGGCGCAGCATGAAGACCTGCCCGAGGACGAGGAGATCACGGCCGCCGACCGGCTGATCATCGATTCGCCGACGACGACCGGGTTGATCGTGCTGAAGGCCCTTGCCGCCGAGCCGGGTCTCATGCCGCAGGCGCAGGCCTCCCTTGCAGCGGCAAGCTGCGGCGTACAGACCGAGGCACCGGCCAAGGCCGAGAAGCCGCGCGGCAAACGATAAGTCAATACGACGTCCTGGATGAATTCGACAACACTCTCTTCATCCTTGGTGGCATAGTCGTTGTCGCGCGCCGCTGCTATGATGGATCAGGACGGCGGCGCTTCGCTCAACATCAGGTCATGGCTCTCGAAATCGAACGGAAGTTTCTCGTCAAGTCCGATGCTTGGCGGGATCAGGCGACGCACAGTGAACGCCTGCGCGACGGGCTCGTCGCACGTCAGGACGGCCTCAAGGTTCGCGTTCGCTGCTATGGCAACCGGACGACGCTGTGCGTGAAGAGCGGCCGCCGCGGCCTGACCCGAGATGAATTCGAATACGACATCCCCGCGGACCACGCCGCGGTACTGTTCGCGCATTGCAATGGGCGCATCCTCGAAAAGACGCGTCACTACGTGCCCGCGGAAAGCGGCGTCTGGGAGGTCGACGTCTACCACGACGCGCTCGAGGGCGTCGTGATCGCCGAGATCGAGCTGCCGACCGAAACGACCGTCGTGACCCTGCCGGACTGGGTCGGAGACGAGGTCACCGGCGACCCGCGCTACAGCAAGGCCAACATGCTGACGGAGCGCTCGCGCGCCGCGAAGGTCCGGGAGCTGCGACGCGCGCGCCTTGCAGGGCTGTGATGCACGCACGGGCCGTTGCGGCTTGACCCCTGTCAAATCACCCGTCGAGGGCCCACCTTAAACAGCGCGGACTTGGCGGTCTGGACGATCGCGCATGGAGTTTGCACGATGAGTTCATCGCAGGTGATGTCACAGGCGCTGCGCGCCAAGATCATGTCGGCGGACGAGGCTGCCGCGCTGGTCGAGCCCGGCAACCATGTCGGCATGAGCGGCTTCACCGGGTCGGGCTACCCGAAAGCGGTGCCGCTCGCGCTGGCGCGCCGGATCGAAGCCGCACATGCGCGCGGCGAACCGTTCCGCATCGGCGTGTGGACCGGGGCAAGCACCGCGCCCGAGCTCGACGGCGCGCTCGCCCGGGCTGATGGCATCGACCTGCGCCTGCCCTATCAGTCCGATCCGGCAACACGACAGCGCATCAACGCCGGCAGCATCGACTATATCGATCTGCATCTCAGCCATGTCGCACAGTTCGTGTGGTTTGGCTTTCTCGGCCATCTCGACGTCGCCGTGATCGAATGCGCCGGCATCCTGCCCGACGGGCGGCTGATCCCATCGACCTCGATCGGCAACAACAAGACCTGGCTCGATCTGGCGGACCGCGTCATCATCGAAGTCAATTCGTGGATGAACCCGGCGCTGCTCGGCATGCACGACATCTATTACGGCACGCGCCTTCCGCCACATCGCAAACCGATCCCGATCGTGGCGCCCGGCGACCGCATCGGCGAGACCACCTATCGCTGCAATCCGGACAAGGTCATCGCGGTCGTCGAGACCCATGCGGCGGACCGCAACACGAGCTTCGCCGCGCCCGACGATGTCTCCGGCGCGATCGCCGGGCACATCCTGGAGTTCTTCGCACACGAGGTGAAGCAGGGCCGCCTCCCGCGCAATCTGCTGCCGCTGCAATCCGGCGTCGGCAATGTCGCGAACGCCGTCATGGCCGGGCTCGACGACGGGCCGTTCCCGCATCTCACCGCCTACACCGAGGTGCTGCAGGACGGCATGCTGAATTTGATCCGCTCGGGCCGGATGGATCTCGCTTCCGCGACCGCATTGTCGCTGAGCTCGGAAGCTGCGATCGAATTCAACCGCGAGATCGAGTTCCTGCGCGACCGCATCGTGCTGCGGCCACAGGAGATCTCCAACCACCCGGAGGTGATCCGCCGGCTCGGCGTCATCGCCATGAACGGCATGATCGAGGCCGACATCTACGGCAACGTCAATTCGACCCATGTCCGCGGCAGCAGCATCATGAACGGCATCGGCGGCTCCGGGGACTTCGCCCGCAACGCCTATCTGTCGATCTTCATGACGCCCTCGACGGCAAAGAATGGGACGATCTCCTGCATCGTGCCGATGGTCACCCATGTCGACCACACCGAGCACGACGTACAGGTTCTCGTGACCGAGCGCGGCCTCGCCGATCTGCGCGGCCTGTCGCCGAAACAGCGGGCCCGCGCCATCATCGACCAGGCGGCGCATCCCAAATTCCGGCCGGCGCTGGCGGACTATTTCGAACGCGCCTGCCGTGATTCGACCGGCAAGCACACGCCGCATCTGCTCGAGGAGGCGTTCCGCCTGCTCAGGCCGGAATGAGCGCTGCGGCCCGATCACCGCAGCGGCACGTCTCGTAGGCAACGGGATCGTGGCTGTTCACGATCGTGACCCGGTCGCCATGGTCGCATTTCAGGCGCCGCAGCCGCTCCTGGTTGGCGATCCGCACCGTGCGATCCTGATCGCCCTTGCGCTGGAATAGCCCGAGCAGCAGCGGCATGCGTGGCCGCGGATCGAGCTGGCCGTGGAAGAAATAGGCATCGCCAGCGTGCAGCAGCCATTTGTCGCCGCGACGCACGGCGACGCCGCAATGCCCGCGCGTATGGCCCGGCAGAGGAATGATCAGAATGTCGCCGCTGCGATCGACGGCAGCGCGGACACCGCGAAAGCCGAACCAGTCCTCGCCGTCATCGCCGTAGAACTGCCAGTCGGGACGATGCCGCCATTGGCCGGCGACGTAGCGGCCGCGCGGCGGCGCCGGAGCCCCCTCGACGGCCATCGCATGCTCCGCGCGATGAACGTGCACCTTGGCCTTCGGGAAATCGCCGATGCCACCGGCGTGGTCACGGTCGAGATGAGTGAGCAGGATGTGCCTGACGTCATCGGGCGAGAAGCCCAATGCCCGCACCTGTTGCAGCGCCGTCTCCGACGCATCGAGAAGCGGCGCGGCCTGCCTCACCCAGCGTGCCCCCAATCGTGCGGGCGCGGCGATGTCGCCAGTGCCGATGCCGGTGTCGACGAGGACCAGGCCGTCATCGCTTTCGATCAGCAGGCAGTGGCAGACGAGGCGGGCGCGCGCGAACAGGCCGCCGCTGCCGCTCACCAGCCGACCGCCGCGTGGACACATCGTGCCGGTGTTGAGGTGGTGGACGCGCATCGATCTTCTCCTTCATTGCCGACATCGGGCGCATCCTTGCGTGCCGGCCTGAGATAAGTAAAATATTGATCAGTGATACATGTCATAGGCTACTCCTATGGATATCCGCGAGCTCCGCTACTTCTCTGCCGTGTTCGAGGAACGCAGCCTGACCAGGGCCGCGGCGCGCTGCTTCGTCTCGCAGCCATCGATTTCGCTGGCGATCGCCAATCTCGAGGCCGAGCTCGGCACCGAACTGTTCCTGCGCCACCGCAAGGGTGTCGTGCCGCTGGAGGCGGCCGAACGCCTGCAGCCGATCGCCCGCCGGATCGTCGGCGAGGCCGATGCCGCCCGCAACCTGTTCCGGCACGGCGCGCCGAAGCAGGCGCTCAAGCTCGGGCTCATGCGCACCCTTGACGGACGCCGCGTGACCGCGCTGCTCAAGCCGCTCACGGCGCGCGAGGATCTCAGGCTTCACATCGTCGGTCCGACCGAGCGGGCCGACGGACGCATCGTCTCAAAAAGCCTGGCCGGCGACGGCGAGCATTTCCTGCCGCTGTGGAGTGAGCGCTATGTCGCGGCGCTCCCGCTCGCGCATCCGCTCACGCTAAAGCCGCGCTTGCGCGCGGCCGACCTCGCCGACGTGGCGATGATCGACCGCTGCCATTGCGAGCACAGCGCGCTGGCGCGACGCAGCGGCGGACCGCGCGAGATCGCCGCCATTGCTGAAACCGAGGATTGGGCCCTGGCGCTGGTCGCCGCCGGCGTCGGCGTCGCGATCGTTCCCGAAGGCGTCGTGCACGGCCGAAGCGACGTTGCGGTCCGCGAGATCGAGATGACGTTGAAGCGCCAGGTCGGCCTCGCCTACTCCGCCTCGCGCGCCCCATCCGAGGCGCTGAAGATCCTGATCGCAACGCTGCGCGCGGCAGCGCCGCAGAAGCTCCGTGCGACAGCAGGGCGGCAAAAGGGAGCACCGGCCAAGCGAGGCCGGCGCCGGAGCAAGGTCGTGCCGGGCTAGCCCCGCGTCGTCAGCGGCCGTTCGATCAGGGGCCGCGCCGCGACCGGCGGATTGGCGGTCTGAGCCGCCAGTTCATGGATCAGGCGATCGGCGTCGGCGGCCAATCCGTCGGGAGCCTGGAGCACCAGGCGCTCCAAGGCCCAGCGGTAGGACGAGACGCGCTGCTCCAGGCTGATCTGCACCCATTGCACGATCAGCGAGTTCTCCTGCATGCGCGCGACCGCATCGGCCTTCTCGCGCGGCGAGAGCTCGGTCATGTATCTCATGCTGGCATCGCGCTTGCGGTCGAGATCGATGACGCGGATGGCCGATGCGAAGAACGGCTCGAAGCGGGTGATGTCGTCGCGCACGTCGTCGATCAACTGGGCGTAGCGCGAGGCGTGCGAGCGGTGCGGCTCGTCGATCAGGGCGCGGCCATAGGCGGTGCGGTCGAACACGACCTTCTGGCGCCAGGGCGAGGCCGACGGCTGATAGTCGCCGAACACGCTCTTCCAGGCAGGGCGCGAATGCGGCGGCTCGATCAGCGGATAAGCGAGATCGCGCAGCTGGCGCTCGTTGTCGGTCAGTTGGAATTGCGATGGGTTGACGCCGACGCTGGCGGTGGCTTCCGCCCCGATCCATTTGTGCATGTCGTCATTGCGCATGTCGGCGCGGGTGCGACCGAAATCGCCGCCGCTGCAGGCGCCGAGCAGTCCGCCGACGAGAACGAGTGCGAGGACCGGCAGCGCGCGCCGGGCCGGATTCACGATGGCCGGCATTCCCGTTTCCCCCGACCTGTCAGCGGCGACGGCGGCGGCGGCTTGGCGCTGTGCCCTCGCGGGGCCCGCGGTCGTCGGTCGGGGTCTCGCGCTCGATCCGAACGACGGGAAGAATCAGGATCGTTCCCATGCCCTCCTGCGGCGCGCCGGTCACGGCAGGCCGCGCGCGACGCGCAACGCCCGCCGGGAATTCAATGATGGTCGCCATGTTGACTCTCTTTCGTGCCCGAAGTTCTGACCCCCTGAAAACTCCCCGTCGCCCGAACTTCGCAGGCAAGAGGGCACGCAGAACTGACGATCACGAATGCCGGCGCATGAAGCTGCACTTTGGCATTCGGCGCGGCGAAGATCAGGCTGGCCGCGTGACGCGGCCAAGGCGAGATCATCGAACGGATCGATTAAGATCAGGACGTGGTTAAGAGGATATTAATGCGCGGGCCGCCCGACACGGATCGCGTGTACCGGCGGGAGAGAAGGCAAGCCAGCGTTGCGCCTTTGTCTCACCGGGTCATTTCGGCCCATCTTCACCGATTGTTTTCCTTAACGCCGCATTAAAACAACTCCGCTCTAATCGGCGCAACGATTGCCGAAGTTGCGTACCCCGACATGACAAGATCATCGCTGTTCCCCGGCTTCGACGGGTTGCTCACGCTCTCGCGCCGCGAGGGCGTGGACATCAAGCCCACTCTGCTGCGCGTCCTGACCGACCTCTATGTCCAGGCGAGCGCGCATTCCGCCGACGAGGAGCGGCAGTTCGTCGAATTGGCCTCCCGTCTGGTCGACGACGTCGATGATGCGACCCGTGCGGCGGTGCGAGCGCGGCTGGCGATCTATCCGGCGACGCCGATCGAGATTTTGAACAAGCTGGGCTTGCGCCCGGCGCAGAGCGAGCCGACGCCGCCGCTCGCCGGCCCCATTCCCGCATCGCTTCGCGCGTCGTCTCCGATCCCGCCGCGCGACGACGCGGCGTCCGGACTGTCGATGCAGCCGAAGGATGCCGCCGAGCTCAGCGAGATGTTCATGCGCGCCGCCTCGCACGAACGCATCGCCATCCTGCAGAACCTCGCCACCACGCCGCTGAGACCCGCCGCGCCGACGCCGTTGCACCGCGCGGTGCATGCGATCGAGGCGCTGGAGATGGCCGCCTTCAACGCCGACGTCGAGACGTTCACGATCGAGCTCGGCGAGAGCCTGATCCTGCCCTCACGCATGACCCACGAGGTCGTCAACGACCCGAACGGCGAGCCGCTGGCCTGCGCCGCAAAGGCGCTCGGCATGCCGGCGCCGGTGTTCGAGCGCGTGCTGCTGTTCCTCAAGCCGGAGATGGGCCAGTCCGTCCAGACCGTGTTTCGGCTGTCACGTTTCTACGAGCGCCTCAGCGAGCGCGCGGCGCTGATCATGCTGGCGGCCTGGCGCGGCTCCGGGATGGCCGCGATCAGGGCCAAGCATCGCACGGCGCTCTATGACGACGAACGTCAGCACGTCCGTGGCAGCACGGCGCGGGCCGGCACCGCGACGAGGCCGATCGTGCGCACGGGGACCGACGGCTTCAAGCGATGACGCGCGATCGCTGCCCCGAATCTTGGCGATGATCAGGGACGCTCGCGCACGAGATCGAGAAAATGACGGCCCTGCCTGTCCTCGGTCTCGATGATCCAGGCGTCGGGATCGAAGCGCAGCTCCTTGACCAGGCGTTCCTCGATCTGCGCTTCCTCGATCGGCTGCGGCGATATCGGTACGAAGAAGCGGTCGATCGGCCGGCTGTCGTCATAGACGGTCTGCGGCGCGGGAACATAGAGCTGGGCCGTGCCGTCCATCAGCGCGACCTTGACGAACACCGCGCCGGCTTCCTCGGCGCCACGGTGGCGGATCGCGCTGAACGCGCCGGCCGACTGGCAACGCCGCAGATAGGCGCTCACCCAGATGCTGCTCTTCAATCGCATGATGGTTCGATGCAGGTGCAAGCGCGCTGCAAGTCGCAGCCGCCCCTGCTCTATTCGATCGGATGACCGATGACAATCGCAAGCTCGCGCACCAGGCGGTCCGACACCTGGCCCGTCACCGGCAGCTTGCGCTCGCGCTCGAACTTCTGGATCGCGGCCTGGGTGTCGGAGCCGACCATCCCCGTCGGCTTCAACTGGCCATAGCCGTATTCGGTCAGCGCACGCTGGACCGCGGCGACACGGCGGACATTGCCGCCCTGCTGCGTCGGCTGCGGACGCGGCACGTTGCCCTGACCGCCGCTGACCGAGCGGACGAGATCCGCCAGAGGATCGGCATATTTCTGATCCGGACGCGCCTCGGTGGCGCGCTGCTCAACCGCCCTCTGCTCTGCAGCCCTGGTTTCAGCGGGCCGCGTCTCGATCACCTTCGGATCCAACGGCGAGATGTCCATCGGCCGGGGCCGCGGCAGCGGATTGGAGCTCGTCAGATTGGGCGGAATGGTCACGATGGACCCGAACATCGGCGCTGGATGCGGTCCGGATTGCAGGAACACGGCATTGACGATGATGGCGCTGCCGGCCGCGCAGGCCAGCAGGCCCGCAAACAGATCCTTGGGGCTGTAGAGCATGGCCCGCAGCAGCCAGCCGCGCTCGTCCGCGACGACGGCCGCAGCCGCGGCGGCGCGCTTGCGACGGCGCGGCGGCGCCGGATCATCCTCTGCAGCTCGTCTAGGCACTCTTCTTCACCTGCATGACCTGCCCTGGCAGGGCGGAGCGCGAGGGCGACAGCGGCGTGATGGTGGCGCCCGCGGCCGCCTCGGCCACGAAGTTGATCGGCAGCGCGATCGTGACCGTGGTCCCCTCGTCGATCTTGCTTTCTATCGACATTTCGCCGCCGTGCAAGTTCACGAGGCTCTTGACGATCGACAGACCGAGGCCGGTTCCCTCGTGACGGCGCTGGTAGGTCTTGCCGGCCTGGAAGAACGGATCGCCGATGCGCTTGAGATCATCGGCGGCGATGCCGACGCCGGTGTCGGTGATTCGCAGCAGCAGGCGCGCGCCGTCGACGCCGGCAGAGACCGTGACACGGCCGCCGCGCTCGGTGAACTTGATGGCATTGGAGACGAGGTTGAGCACGATCTGCTTGAAGGCGCGCGGATCACCGGTGACCATCGGCAGGTCCTGCGGCACGTCGGCCGACAGATCGACACCGTTCTCGCGCGCCCGCAGCGCCAGCAGGTTGCAGCAATTGATCAGCGCCGCGCGTGGCGCGAACGGCTCCGGCGTCAGCTCGAAATTGCCGGACTCCATCTTCGACATGTCGAGAATGCCGTTCACGACCGACAGCAGATGCTGGCCGGAATCGTTGATGAGCTGCGCATATTCGCGGCGCCGCGCGGCGTTCAGCACCAGCATTTGCTCCTGCATCAGCATCTCGGAGAAGCCGATGATGGCGTTCAAGGGCGTGCGCAGCTCGTGGCTCATGGTGGCGAGGAATCGCGTCTTCGCGGCGTCGGCGCGCTCCGCGGCGCCGCGCGCCAATTCGAGCGCCTGCTCCTGCAGCTTGCGGTCGGTGACGTCGCGCATGACCGCGACCACCTCCTGCTCCGATCCGCCCGGCGCCACGCCGATGCGGTCGAGGGGGCGGCAACGCATTTCGACCCAGATGAAATCGACCGGATGCTGAAAGCCGCGCCCCTCGCCCGGCGCATCGCGGCGCAGGCGGAACTCGACGCTCGAGGCTTCGCTGCCGCCTGCCGCCTCCGACAGCGCCGTGAGATAGGCCGGCCGGTCGACAACATGGACGCGTTCGAACAGGCCATGGCCGTGCAACTGCGCGACCGGCGCGCCGAGCAGCGTCTCGACCGCGGGCGAGATGAACATGACAGCGCCGTTGCGGCGATGACGGGAGATCACGTCGCTCATGTTGCGCGCGAGCAGCCGATAGCGCTCCTCCTCCATCGACAGCAGCGTCACGCTGGTGCGCGCGAGCGTGTCGGCGGCAAAGGCGAGCACGGCCGCATAGAGCGTCGCGGAGGCGACGCCGAAGGCGAGCAGCACGGTGCGCAAGGCGGGGGTGGTCTCGGGCTTCGGCAGCCAGCCGAAATGACCAATGAGGATGAGCAGCAGCGCGCAGCACAGCGCGAGCACGGCCGAGAACACGACGACGCGGCGCGAGGCCGAGAACGAGGCTTCCAGGGGAACGACGATCAGCCACACCGCGGCAAAGGATTCGATGCCGCCGGTCTCGATCGAGACCGCCATGATCAACGCCGACAACGCCAGCGACGACAGCGCGCAGGCGCTCTCGTAGCGGCCGGTGCGCGACAGATACCAGGACAGCAGGATGGGCGCGATCAGCCACGACAGCGCGCCGACCTCGAGCGCGCTCGGCGCGCCGCGCATCGCGAGATAGGCAGGAAACACGGCGAAGACGGCGAGGCTGCCCAGCAGGCGCGGCGCGATGAAGGCGCGGTGACGCGCGCGCGTCATCGCATCAGTTCGAGCCGATGGATGCAATAACGCATCGAGACAATCGCGGATGATACTCAACACACTCACGGCTCTCGCGCCTCGGCCTGTCGGTCGTTCTCACAAAGAGAACGCGCCGGGACGCCCCCTGTCGTCGGAAGTCACCGTGTCAGACTCGCATTAAGCGAACGCTAAGGGCCAGACTGCGGTGAGCCCGCCATTCGGCCGGGATGGTGAATGCATCGTTTCCGGCCGGGCCTGCGGTTGCGAAAGCTGTGCGATCTACAGCCGGTTGCGCGGCGCATGCGGCCCGCGCCAATGAAAAATTTACTCCGAAGAAAATCCGGCCTCCGGCTTCGCGAAATCTCAACCAATTAAGCCCAATGCAAGCAGTCGCGACATAGAATAATCAGCTGCGATCCCGGTTGCGCGATTTGAGCACGCGAGATCAGCAGCACGGTCGGGGTTGCGTGATGTTCTTTCTGCTTCGGATGGCATTCTGGCTCGGGCTCGTGCTGGTGCTGCTGCCGCGCGAGAAGAGCCAAGACGCCGACAAGCTGCCGCAGATCAATGCGCACGAAGCCGTGCAGGCTGCGACCGCCGCCGTCTCCGACATGAGCCAGTTCTGCAAGCGGCAGCCGCAGGCCTGTGAGGTCGGCGGCCAGGCTGCGACCGTAATCGGCCACCGCGCCCAGGAAGGCGCGCGCAAGATCTACCAGATCATCACCGACAAGGCCGATGCCGCGGAGAAGCCGGCCGGCGCCGACAAGTTCATCGGCCCGGTGAAACCAGCCAGTCTCGACAAGCGCGGCAACGATCACACCGGCTCGATCGACACCCCCGTGGTCGAGGAGGTTCCCCCGGGCGACGCGCCGGCCGACACGCTCTCGGCCGACGATCTCGCCGCCGAATGGCAACTGCCGCCGACGCCCTGAACCGGCGGAACCGACTGTCGCTTTCGCCGTCCCGAACGCCTATATGAAGGCCGATATCGGGACCGAAGAGCATCATGACGATCGACGACATCCGCGACAATTTCGCCCTGCTCGACGACTGGGACGACCGCTACCGCTACGTGATCGAGCTCGGCCGCACCTTGGCGCCGATGCCGGAGGACGAGCACTCCGCCGCGAACAAGGTGCAGGGCTGCGCCAGCCAGGTCTGGTTGTCGAAGCACGTCGATCGCAGCAGCGCCGTGCCGGTGCTGAACTATCTCGGCGACAGCGACGCCCATATCGTTCGCGGTCTGATCGCAATTCTGCTCACGCTGTATTCTGGGCGGACGCCGCAGGAGATCATGACCATCGATGCGCCCGCCGTGTTCGACGAGCTCGGGTTCCGCGAGCACCTGACGCCGCAGCGCTCCAACGGCCTGCGCTCGATGGTCGAGCGCATCCGTGCCGACGCCCGCGAAGCGCTCGCCACGGCGTCCTGATCGGTTCGGCTACTTCTCCCGCTCGGGCCGCTGCTGGCCCAGGCCCATCTTCTTGGCGAGCTGCGACCGGGTGACCGCATAGTTGGGCGCCACCATCGGGTAGTCCGGCGGCAGGTTCCATTTGTCGCGGTATTGTTCCGGCGTCATGTTGTACTGCGTGCGCAGATGCCGCCGCAGGGACTTGAAGCGCTTGCCGTCCTCGAGACAGACCAGATAGTCCGGGTGGATCGATTTCTTGACCGGCACCGCCGGCCGCGCCGGCTCCGGCGCGGGCTCGCTTCGTCCCGCCGCGACCCGGGTCAACGCGGCATGCACCTGGCTGATCAGCGAGGGAATCTCCGCCGCCGGGGTCGGGTTGTTGCTGAGATAGGCCGACACGATGTCGGCCGTCAGATCGATAAAGCTCTTGCCGGCCGCTTCGGTCATCGAACCCTCATCCCGCTCCGCCCTGTGACCGTCGATCGCAAAGTATCCCTCGATCGCAAGTATCACTCACGCCGAGTGACAGCGTTGTCTCGCGATTCTACAAGCAATATGGGCAATTGACTGGCAAAATGACAAGATAGTGAGGACTTCTTCTTGAGAAGTCTGTCACCTGCCAAGTACTGTGTACCACATTCCAGACGCGCTCAACCTGACCGTGTGGTCTGGCCCGTCAGGAGCGGCCTTCGAGATGGGTGCGCAGCTCGTCGATCGACGCGAAGCGCATCATCCCTTCGGGCATCTGCGCCTCGATCGACCCGTCGGAATAGAGCGAATAGGCCATCCCATCCACCACGCCCGACTTGACGATGCTGACGGCCGGCGCGTCCAGGTCCTTCGGCTCGGGCGGCGGCGGGGTTGGCTCGGGCTCGACGAAGGCCGGTGCGGCCCGCGCCAAGCGTCGCGGGAAGGGCGGGCGCAGAGGCTCCGGCGTCCGCGTCCGCTCCGGTCGCGACCAGCCATTGTCGAACGACGAATCCGATTCGGTTGCGGCGGGCTCGTCCAGCGGCACGGGCGGCGGGTCGCTGAGGGGCGGAGACCGGAAATCCGTCGGCGGCGGCTCGGCGCCGCGCTTCTCGGCGCGCTCCCGCTCGCGGCGCGACGAAGACGCAAACAGCAGGTTGCGCTTGGGCCGCTCGGCGGGTTCGGCCGGCGGCTCATCCGAGGCCGGCTTCGACTCGCGCAGCGAGGCCGACAAGGGAGACGAGGACAGTGGCGACGACGACACCCCCGAGGACAAGGGAGACGACAGGTCCGGCATGCGGGGACGCGGACGTGGCGAGCCGCCCTCGCGCCAGACGTCCTCCGTCGGCGGCACCGGGGCGGTCTCGAAGTCGGTCTTGCCGGCGGCGAGCGGGAGCTGAAGAGGCCTGGGTTCGGACTCAGCCTCAGCGCCCGGACGCGACCGCAGCCGACTCGAGATCATCTTCAGCTCGCTCAGGACGGCCGACAGTCCGAACAGGATCAGCCCACTGCAGACGCCAAGGGTCCCCGACAGGATCAGCGTGTTACCGACGCTGAACTCCTTGACTGGAATTCCCCAGGCGATCGCCCCGAGCCCGGCCAACACGGCGAGGGCCCCGGCGGCCAACATTGCACTCATCATCGAACTCATCCCCTAATGCGCCGGTTCCGGACGGTGTCCCGACCGAAATCACATTAGATAGTTGCGGTTGCCCGCGTCCTTGAATCCGGTTTCTAGTCCAAATCCGCGACAATTTGCAGCGGAAGTTCGGCCAATCCTGCTGAAGTTCTCGTCCGCCGTGCAGCCATCGTCATGATGCCGCCACAATATACATCGGCCAACCCTCGGCATTCATTGAGGTTCCTCCCGGGTTCTTCCGGCCCCTGTGGTTCAGCGGGCGTTCATTTGACTGTGCCAATATGGCGCTCAGCAGCCGAAATTCGGGTCCCCGCTGCGCTGCGAGAAGCATGCCTTCCCATAATTCCGACACCTCGGAAGCCGGGACGCGCTATACGGAGGCGGGGAACACAGGCCTGAAACGCGGAAGCGGGGTCGCCAGGGGACGCCGGGTTACACTCAGCCATGACAACGATAACCACTTCGGTCCTCGAGACGCCGACGCGGCGGTCCCTTGAGCGGACGTATGACGATCTTGCCATGTTCGTGCTTGCCGCGGTCGCGGTGGTGGCCGGGCTCACATTCCGGGATTACGGCCTCGGCTGGGATGATTACACCCATGCCGAATATGCCGATCTGTTGCTGCGCATGTACGGTTCCGGTTTCAGGGATCAGGCGGCGCTGTCGTTCGCCAACCTTTATATGTACGGCGGCGGCTTCGACATGGTTGCAGCCCTGCTGCACAAGATCCTGCCGCTGGAGCTGTTCGAGACCCGCCGGCTGGTCGGCGCCATCGTCGGGCTGATCGGCCTTGCCGTGACCTGGCGCCTGGCGCGCCGCATCGGCGGCCCGGTGGCCGGCCTTGCCGCCCTGCTGCTGCTGGCGCTCTGCCCGATCTTCTACGGCCACATGTTCATGAACCCGAAGGATGCGCCCTTCGCGGTGGCGATGGTGGTGCTGCTGATGGGCCTGGTCCGCCTCGCCGATGAGTATCCCTACCCCTCGCCGCGCACCATCCTGATCCTGGGCCTGGGGGCCGGCTTTGCGATCGGCTCGCGCATCCTGGGCGGCATGGCGGTCGTCTATGCGATGGTCGGCTTCATGCCGCTGTTCATGGAGGAATACCGCACGCAAGGGCCGCGCGAGGCGATCCGCCGCTTCGCCCACGTGCTCTATGTGCTGATCCCCGGCCTGATCCTGGGCTACCTGATCATGGGGCTGATCTGGCCCTGGTCGATCATCGAGCCGGCCAACCCGTTCCGGGCCCTGACCTACTTCTCACACTTCTTCGAGAAGCCGTGGAAGGAGATGTTCGACGGTGCGCTGGTCTCAGTGCCGGACATGCCTTGGTCGTACCTGCCGACGCTGTTCGCGCTGCAGCTGCCTGAATTGATGATTGCGCTGTTCGTCGCCGGCGTCGTGGCCTCCATCATGTCGCTGTCGCGGCCCGACGTGCCGGCACGCCAGAAGAGCATCCTGTTGATGCTGACGCTGGCGGCGACGCTGCCGATCCTGATCGCGATCGTCAAACGCCCGGCGCTCTACAACGGCATCCGCCACTTCGTGTTCGTGATCCCGCCGATGGCGCTGCTCGGCGGCATCGCGTTCTCGTGGTTGCTGTCGTGGCTCAACGCCGACGAGCGCCGCAGCTGGCAGCCGGTGGCGATCGCCGCCTTCTGCTTCGGCCTGCTGCTGCCGCTGGCCGAGATGATCCGGCTGCATCCCTATCAGTACACCCACTTCAACTTCATCGCCGGCACCGTGCGCGAGGCCGACACCCGCTTCATGCTCGACTATTGGGGGCTGGCGTTGAAGCAGGCCTCCGACGGGCTGAAGGAGCAGCTCGACGAGCGCCAGGAGGTGCCGCCGATCGGGCACAAATGGAAGGTCGCGGTGTGCGGCCCGCAGCGTCCCGCCCAGGTCGCGCTCGGCCCCGATTTCACCATCGGCTGGGACAGCCATGCGGCCGACTTCGCCATGACGCTCGGCGAGTTCTACTGCAAGGGACTGACTGCCCCTGTCATGGTCGAGATCAAGCGCGACGACGTCGTGTTCGCCCGGGTCTACGACATCCGCGGCCGCAGCATTTCCAGCCTGCTGTCGATCCCGGCGCCCTGAGCGGCCTACTCAGCCAAACGACATGACTGCTGCCCTGCCCTGCGCCTTGCCGCACGGCGGCGTGCCGCTTAGGCTCCGGTCAACCCTGGAAATCGGAGAATGCCATGTCGCCAGCCGAAGCGCGCCTCAAGGAAGTGCCGTCGAACATGACCGAGGCCGAATGGTCGCAGCGGGTCAATCTCGCCGCCGCCTACCGCCTAGTGGCGCTGTTCGGCTGGGACGACCTGGTGGACACTCACATCTCGGCCCGCGTGCCCGGCCCCGAGCATCACTTCCTGATCAACCCCTACGGCCTGCTGTTCGAGGAGATCACCGCCTCCAGCCTGATCAAGGTCGACCTCTACGGCAACCAGCTGTCCGAGAGCGAGTACAGCATCAATCCCGCCGGCTTCACCATCCATTCCGCGATCCACGAGGTGCGCGAGGATGCCGGCTGCGTCATCCATCTGCACACGCTGGACGGCGTCGCGGTGTCGAGCTGCGCCGACGGCCTGCTGCCGCTGAACCAGATCGCGCAATACGTCACCCACGACCTCGCCTACCACGACTACGAGGGCGTGGCGCTGGACCATGACGAGCGGCCGCGGCTGCAGCGCGACCTCGGCACCAGGAACCACATGCTGCTGCGCAATCACGGCACGCTGACGGTCGGCCGCTCGGTCGCCTCCGCCTTCGAGCGGATGTATCACCTGGAGCGCGCCTGCTCGATCCAGGTGCGCACGCGCACGCTGGGACCCTCGGCCTATCCGGTGCGCGACGAGGTCATCGACAAGAACGCGAAGCTGTTCGACAATGAGGATCGCGTCGAGCTGCGCTCCACTCAGCTGGTCTGGCCGCCACTGCTGCGCCGGCTCAATCGCCTCAATCCAGGCTACCGGAATTGATTGTCGCCCGCTGATCGGCTAGTCTGAGTCCATCACCCTCTACGCTTTTCGGAATCAAACGCCGCCCAATTCCGGGCGGCGTTTTTATTTGTCCGATGATGCGTCCGTCAGCAGCACACCGCCCGAGACAGGCTCTGCCGCTCAGGCAGACCGTCGAGTTGCTGCAGTTCCTCGGCCAGCCGGCGCTCGACGAAGCGCCGCTCGTGCTCGGCAAGGCGGGTGGCGAGCAGCTTGCTATAGCGCCGCACATTGGCCTCGCGCGAGAAGCGCAGGCGAGCGGCGGGCCGCATCCGGCCGCCGGGGAGATTGTCGGCCGCGGCGCCATCGGCATCGACATCGACAGGCGGAACGATGCGCATGGCGGCCCCGCCGCGCGGGCGCGGTGGCTGATCCTCGCGGTCGAGCTGACGCAGCGCACCGAGCACGTCGGCCAGATGCAGCGGCCTGGAGATGCCGGGAATCTTGCGCAGGCCAGGCTGCGACTCGACGGCATACATGTCCGACGCCCAGGACGACAGGATCAGCCGCTTCTCGGCCAGTGACAGCTTGCGGTCATTCAGCAGGTCTGCCGGCGACTCGTAGTGTGAGACCGGATGGAATCCGGCACTGCCGGCGGTGATCGAAAAACGGTGCTCGCTCATGGCGTCTCTCCTCTTCCACTCCTTTCACAAGAGACAGTTGCTGCAAGGGCGCGGGCGACATTCCGCCCGCGCCGCAGCTCGAACAAGGCGTCAAGCCGCCTTCTGCTGCGCGATCTGCTCGACCGGTGCCGTGCCGATGGCAATGCGGCGCGGCTTCATCGCCTCGGGGATCTCGCGTACCAGCTCGATCCGCAGCAGGCCGTTGTCGAACGCCGCGTTCGTGACCTGCACGTAGTCGGCGAGATTGAACTGCCGCTTGAAGGGACGCGACGAGATGCCCTGATAGAGATATTCGCGGGTCTCCTTGTCGGCCTTGCGCCCTTCCACCGTGAGCACGTTGTGCTCGGCGGTGATGGACAGCTCGTCCGGGGCGAAGCCTGCCAGCGCCAGCGAAATCTGGTAGCGGTCGTCGCCGAGCCGCTCGATGTTGTACGGGGGATAGTTGTCCTCGACCGCGCGCTGGGTCTCGTCGAGCAGGTCGAACAGACGGTCGAAGCCGATGGTCGAACGCCACAGCGGAGAGAAGTCGTAGGTCCTCATAGCCAAGTCCTCCTAAGAGCAAGATGGATACGAAGGAGCGCCGAGCCGATGCAAACTTCAAAGTCCCAGAAACTTCTGAGTATCAGACGACCGGTCAGCGCCCAGATATCGACCGGGCCCTTACGGCACCCGGCGCCGCCGAAGCGGCAGCAGACGACTTAGAACAGCCGACATCCGTTTCAAGAGGAAAAATCGAATTTTTTGTCGCAGCCTCTATCGCAGCGCAACACCCGTCAGGCGGCCACGGCGGACAGCCGCTGCAGCCGCATCGTCGCCTCCCGGAGCACGCTGACCAGCCGGTCGCGCTCGCGCTGGTCGATGTCGCCACGCGACAACACGGCCTGGCAGTGTGCCACCACGCGCTGCTCGCTCTCGATCAGGAACCGCGTCAAACGTCTAGGATCACCCATGCTCATGACGGAGGTCGGGTTAGGCGGCGGATGATCGTATTGCCAGGCTGGCATGATCGGGCCTGCGAGCTCGCGCTGCTGATGAGACCGGGCGGCGCGACAGCGCTCAACCACACCTCCCGTCGACCGTCGGTCCGTTCACAGCCGGCTCATGAACGCAATTGTGGCCGGTTCTGGACGAACTGCGATCGTCAACCTGATTGATAGCTGCGCGTTGTGGCCGATCCACGACCGGCCGCGGCAGCGATGAGTTGTTTGTAGATATTTCTTTCGCGCAGCCGGGGCCGGGCTGCGACCAGTCCGCCCGGATTCGTGCGATCAGAAGTCCATCGATGGCGCGGCTTGCCGAACAGCACCCGGTCGCCGGGCTTGACGTCGAGGGCGACCTGCTGCCCCTGCTCATTCCGCGCACCTGGACCCGCGGCGACGATCTCGCCCTCCTGCGGCTTCTCCTTGGCGGTGTCGGGAATGATGATGCCGCCCTTGGTCTTCTCCTCGGCCTCGATGCGGCGCACGAGCACGCGGTCGTGCAATGGACGGAAATGCATGCACATCCTCCTCTACAGATCAGCGATGTCATAAGCCTCGGGTCCATCCGGCCCCCGGGCGAGCAACGACCTAGGAAAGCCGAACTTTTCGTTCAAGAGGGTCACGCAAATTTTTTGGCACTCTCAGGGAACGATTGCCAGTGCGGCTCTTGAACCGGGCCGGCCGCTTTCCCAGCTCTGTCGTCGCCGAAAAATCCTGATCGCGCTTGTTGGGGATCACGATGCAGCTTCCGCCTTCTGTCCGGGCCGTCCTGGCGCCTGCCATCCTGTTTTGCCTGATGACCGGGCCTGCCTTGGCCCAAATTCCCGATCTCAAGCTCGGCCGGGTGCCGACGCTCGCGCCGCTGGTGAAGGAGGTGACGCCGGCCGTCGTCAACATCTCGGTCGAAGGCAAGGTCCGCCAGGACAACCCACTCTACCAGGACCCGCTGTTCCGCGAGTTCTTCGATGTCCCCAAGCAGGTCGAGAAGCAGATCAGCGCCACCGGCTCGGGCGTCATCGTCGATGCGCAGCGCGGCTACGTCATGACCGCCAATCACGTCGTCGAGCACGTCACGACAGCGCAGATCCGCACCAAGGACGGCCGTAAATTCGCCGCCCGCCTGGTCGGGCGCGATCCTGCCACCGATATCGCGCTGCTGCAGATCAGGGACCCCATCGACCTCAAGACCATCTCGCTTGGCGACAGTGACGCGCTCGAGGTCGGCGACTTCGTGATCGCCGTCGGCAACCCGTTCGGCCTTGGCCAGACTGTCACCTCGGGTCTCGTGAGTGCGCTCTGGCGAACCGGCCTCGGCAAGCAGGGCTACGAGGATTTCATCCAGACCGACGCGGCGATCAATCCCGGAAATTCCGGCGGCGCGCTGATCAATCTGCGCGGCGAGCTGGTCGGCATCAACACGGCGATCATCTCGCCGGGCGGCGGCAATGTCGGCATCGGTTTCGCCGTGCCCATCAACATGGCGCGGCGGGTGATGGAGCAACTGGTCGCCAACGGGCGCGTCGACCGCGGGCGTATCGGCGTGACCCTGCTCGACCTGGACGCGCCGGCCGATGGCCGGATTCAGGGCGCGCGCGTCGCCGACGTGACCGTGGGCTCGCCGGCCGAACGCGCGGGACTGCGCAAGGGCGACATCATCGTGAAAGCGAACGACATGCCGGTGCGCAGCGCCACGCAGGTTCGCAACCTGATCGGCCTCACACCGGTCGGGCAGCGCGTCCGTCTCGTGTTCGAGCGCGACCGCGCGCTCGGCAACGCGACGGTGGAGGTCGCGCCAGTCACCGAAGAACGTGCGCGCGCGAGAACCTCGGGCTGAGAATTCAACTTCTGTTCGCTGTTAGCTGCGCATACCACGTGGAGTAAATTTTTACCGTGCATCAAGCATGCAGCGAGACGCCGATACCTCTCTAAACGCCTGTTAAGTGCCATCGCGCTTATTGCAACCCCGCGGAGGTATTGAAATGCGGGGTGATGGTTTGGCGTTCAGTTTGCCACGCTGGCGCGTGACGCGCTGGCTGGCCGACCCGGGATATCCGGTGTCATCAGATATCCGACTCGCATTGACGGGTGAGCTGTACGGCTGCTGGTCGGTTTTCGCCGGCGGCGCCATCAACACCGTGGCGGTCGCCGCGGCGCTTGCGCTGCGCACGCCGACCGCCCTCTTCATCACATGGTTCGTGATGGAAGTCGTAATCTGCCTGTCGCGGCTGATCGTGATGATCATTGCCTACCGCCGCGCGCGCGAGCGGCTAACGACGCCGACCGACATCCACATCCTGCTGTCGGTGGCCTGGAGCGCCAGCGTCGGCTTCGGCGTCGGCATCAGCCTGGCGTCGGGCGACTGGGTCGCCGCGTCACTCACCTGCATCTCGTCGGCCGCCATGGTGGGCGGCATCTGCTTTCGCAATTTCAGCGCGCCGCGCCTCGTCGGCACCATGATCCTGTTCAGCATCGGCCCGGTGATCCCGGGCGTCGCGACGTCGCATGAGCCGTTGTTGTTCGCGATGTATCTGCAGATGCCGGTCTACTTCCTCGCGATGACCGGCGCGGCGTTCCGGCTCAACAAGATGCTGGTGGCGGTCATGCAGTCCAAACGCGAGAGCGACGAGCGGGCGCGGCGCGATCCGCTCACGGGCCTGTCCAACCGCGCCGGCCTGATCGACGCGCTGCAGAGCAGACTCACGGACAACGCCGGCGGCGACCGGAGCTTCGCCGTCCTGTATCTCGATCTCGATGGCTTCAAGCCGGTCAACGACACCTTCGGTCACGCCGCAGGCGACGAGCTGCTGAAGATCGTCGCCAATACGCTGCGGCGGACCGCCTCCCCGGACGACGTCATCGCCCGGATCGGCGGCGACGAATTCGTGGTGCTCGCCGGCGATCCGACGATCGACCACGCGCTGGCGCTCGGCGAGCGGATCATCGAGGTGATGGCCGCCCCGATGGTCATGCCGGGCGGTGCGCATGTCCAGATCGGCATCAGTATCGGCATCGCCGTCGCGCCCGAGCACGGCACCGATCCGGAAGCCCTGCTGTTCGCGGCGGACGCCGCGTTGTATGAAGCGAAATCGAGCGGGAAATCCTGCTGGCGATTGGCCTCGGCCGAAGCCAACCTCGCAGCGCTGCGCAAAATCGCCGGCGGCGATCTCGCTGCGAAGTCGGTCGCCAGCGCAGCGTGAGTTCAGCCTCGTGCAAACAATCTGCGCCGTCGCAGTCGTAGCCCGGATGAGCGAAGCGACATCCGGGATCTCACGCGCTGCCGCGTTGCCCCCGCATGTCGCTTCGCTCGTGCGGGCTACGGCCTCATCCAGCGGATCTAGCGCGGCATCTCCGCAAGCGCAGCGAGGATGCGGGCCCAGGAGCGGATGCCCTTGTGGTAGCTCTTGAGGTCGTACTTCTCATTTGGCGAATGGATATTGTCGTCGTCGAGACCGAAGCCGACCAGCAGTGAATCGAGACCGAGCGTCTTCTTGAAGTCGGTGACGATCGGGATCGAGGCGCCCGAGCCCATCAGGATGGTCTCCTTGCCCCACTCCTCGGTCAGCGCCTGCTTGGCAGCCGCCAGCGGCTTCATGGTCCAGTCGAGCGCGATCGCGGCACCTGCCGAATGATCGCCGAACTCGACCGAGCAGTCGCCGGGGATGCGCGCCGACACGTAGTCGCGGAACGCCTTGCGGATCTTCAGCGGGTCCTGGCCCTCGACGAGCCGGAACGAGACCTTCGCATGGGCCAGCGACGGGATCACGGTCTTGGAGCCCTCACCGATATAGCCGCCCCAGATGCCGTTGATGTCACAGGTCGGCCGCGACGAGATCTGCTCGATCAGCAGACGATCCTTCTCGCCTGCGGGGATCGACAATCCGATCGGCTTGAGGAAGCTTTCGGGAGTGAGGTTCAGCTTCTTCCACTGCTCCAGAACCTCAGGCGGAACGTCCTTCACGCCGTCATAGAAGCCGGGAATGGTGATGCGGCCGTCGGCGTCGAACAGGCCGCCGAGAATCTCGGTCAGCACCCGGATCGGATTGCGCGCGCCGCCGCCGAACACACCCGAATGCAGGTCGCGGTTGGCGGCCTTGATCTTCACCTCTTCATAGAGCAGGCCACGCAACGAGGTCGTGATCGCCGGCGTGTTCGGGTCCCACATGCCGGTGTCGCAGACCAGCGCGAAGTCGGCCTTGAACTCGTCCTTGTTGGCTTCGAGGAACGGCACGAAGTTCTTCGAGCCGACCTCCTCCTCGCCTTCGATCACCACGGTGACGTCGAGCGGCAGCGCGCCCGTCACCTTCTTCCAGGCGCGGCAGGCCTCGACGAAGGTCATCAGTTGGCCCTTGTCGTCCTCGGCGCCGCGCGCGACGATGATCTTGCGGCCGTCGGCGTGATCGGCGACGACAGGCTCGAACGGCGGCCGGTGCCACAATTCGAGCGGATCGACCGGCTGCACGTCGTAATGACCATAGAACAGGACATGCGGCCTGGCGGCGCCATGGCTGTTGCTCTTGCCGACCACGGCGGGATGACCGGCGGTCGGCCGCACCTCGGTCGCAAAGCCGAGCGTCGCAAGATCCTTGGCGAGGTGGTCGGCCGCTGCCTTGCAATCCTCAGCGAAGGCCGGATCGGCCGAGATCGACTTGATGCGGATCAGCGCAAACAGCCGTTCCAGGCTGTTGTCGAAATCAGCATCGATGTGATCGAGAACGGATTGAAGCTGCGCATTGGCCATGGCCACGAGACCCCTTTAGCAATTGACGACGATCGGCCCGCTTGTAGCTCCGTTGCGCGGTCCGGGCCAGCCTCCCGCGGCGAGAGCATCGCGCCGAAGGAGAGCGCTGCCTGGATCATCGCCGCAGCAATCCCCCAAGCGCGCCGCGCACCAAAGAGCGACCGATCGAACTGCCCAAGGAGCCGCCGACCTGCTTGCCGAGATCGGCCGCAATCCCGCCCACCACCTTGTCGGAGACCGAGCGGGCGACGTTGCGCGCAATCACCTGTGTCGTCGAGAGCTGGCCGCGCTTGACGTTGGTGCCGAAGATCGTCGCGGCGATGTCGCCGATCTTGCCGAGCACGCTGCCGGACGAGGCTTCCGTCGTCACGGCGGTTCCGCTGATCCGCTTCTGCAGCAGCTCATAGGCGGACTCGGCGTCGATCGCGGTGTCGTATTTGCCCTTGACCGGGCTCGCAGCGATGACCGCCTTGCGCTCCTCCGGCGTCACCGACCCGATCCGCGCCGACGGCGGCCGGATCAGGACGCGCTCCACCATCGCCGGCGTGCCGTTGCCCTCCAGGAACGAAACCAGCGCCTCGCCCTTGCCGAGCTCGGTGATCACCTTGGCGGTGTCCAGCTTGGGATTGGGGCGGAAGGTGTCGGCGGCGGCGGCCACCGCCTTCTGATCGCGCGGAGTGAAGGCGCGCAGCGCGTGCTGCACGCGATTGCCCAATTGCCCGAGCACCCGGTCCGGAACATCGAGCGGATTCTGCGTGACGAAATAGACGCCGACACCCTTCGACCGGATCAGCCGCACCACCTGCTCGATCTTGTCCATCAGCGCCTTCGGCGCATCGTTGAACAAGAGGTGCGCCTCGTCGAAGAAGAAGACCAGCTTGGGCTTGGCGAGATCGCCGACCTCCGGCAGCTCCTCGAACAGCTCGGACAGCATCCACAGCAGGAACGTCGCGTAGAGTCGCGGGCTCTCCAGCAGCCTGTCGGCAACGAGGATGTTGATCATGCCGCGGCCGTCGCGGTCGGTCTTCATGAAGTCGGTGAGCATCAGCGCCGGCTCGCCGAAGAACTTCGTGCCGCCCTGGTTCTCGAGCACGAGCAACTGCCGCTGGATCGTGCCGACGGTGGCGCGCGTGACGTTGCCGAACGATTGCGCAGCCTTCCGGATCGGCGCCAGCGGATCGGCGTCGGCATCAGCGCCTTTCTTGCCGGCCTCCGGAATGATGGCGTCGAGCAGCGCGCGCAGATCCTTCATGTCGATCAGGGCGAGGCCGTTCTCGTCGGCCACGCGGAACGCGACGTTGAGCACGCCCTCCTGGACATCGTTGAGGTCAAGCATCCGCGCGAGCAGCAGCGGCCCCATCTCGGTGACGGTGGCGCGCACCGGATGGCCCTGCTCGCCGAACACATCCCAAAATACCGTCGAGAACTGATCGGGCTGATAGGTGAGCCCGAGTTCGGTCGCGCGCTTGATGATGAAGTCCTTCGCTTCGCCGGTTTGCGAGATGCCCGAAAGGTCACCCTTGATGTCGGAGGCGAAGACCGGAACACCTGCACGAGCAAAACCTTCGGCCATCACCTGCAGCGAGACGGTCTTGCCGGTGCCGGTTGCGCCGGTGACCAGGCCGTGGCGATTGGCGAGCGCAAGCGTCAACCAGGCCGGCTGCTCACCGGCTCCCACGAAGATCTTGTCGTCGGTATCAGCCAGGGATTTTCCGGATGGTGCCATGATGATCCATCTTTCGAGAGTGATTGTTTCGCATCGCACGTGGAGCGGAGCATCTCGTGCAGTAACATAGTTGAGTTTCGCGAATGGGAACTAGGGTCAGGCTGCCTTACCTCTTCGCACGACACGCACTCTTCTTAACATTGGTGCTGCGGGATACGCAGGTTTGAGCCGTGGATTCAACATCTGGTCTTGCATCGCTGCAACAGTTCATCGTCGATCACGAATCGATTCGCGCACCGGGCCGGCTCCTCGCTTGTAATTCACGGATCGTCCGATCAAGATGAATTCAGCGAGAGGACGTTCGGTCTTGGGGGACCGGATGATACGGGGTTCACATGAACGAGTTGATTGAGCCGCTGGCCAGAACGGCCGGCATCGGTAGAGTCGTGGCTGAAATCATCGGCACCGAGCCCGACCTCCTCAGCGACAATGGACGGCAACGACGGGAGCAGCAGCGATCCGCCGGTGAACTTTTCAAATTCGGCCGCGACCAAACCGAAGCGGATCAGTTGGCACGATCGCGACAGGCACACCCGGCCTGAGCCGGTTGCCCAAAGCCCAACCGCCTGGGCCAGATCACCTGAAGCACCTTCGCGCGCGCCGAGCATCATGACATATCCGATCACCGAACTCGAAGGCATGACGGCCTTCTATGCTGCCAAGCTGAAAGCTTTGGGCATCCGCACCACCGACGCATTTCTCGAAGCCGCCCGGACCGTGAAAGGGCGCAAGGCGCTTGCCGCCACGACCGGCATCAGCGAGCAGCAACTGCTCGATTGGGCAAATTCCGCCGACTACATGCGCATTCCCGGCATGGGCAAGGCCAAGGTCTGCCTCGTCCGCGCGGCCGGCGTGCCCACCGTGCGCGAGCTGGCGCACCGCAACCCCGCCCGCCTGGCGCAGAACATCAAGGAAGTGAACACCCGGCGGAAGCTGGTTCGCATCCTGCCGTCGGAGAAGTCGGTCGGCCAGCTCATCGAAAAGGCGCGCCGGCTGGAGCCGAAGATCAGCTATTGACCAGCCTCTAGATTGACCGCGCTTGTGCGCGCGCGACACCTTGACTTGACGGTGGCAACCGCGCAAAGCGGCGCCCATGAGCGCCATTTCGCCGCACTCCGCCTCGGACCTCACGTCGAGCCACCCGCTGCTGCGGCCGTGGCTGGCGCGTCCATTCCCGGCGGTGATGGGCATCCTGAACGTCACGCCGGATTCGTTCTCGGATGGCGGCCGTTTCGATGCACCGGAGCGGGCAATCGCGCAGGCCGAGCGCATGATCGCGGCCGGCGCCGACATCATCGACATCGGTGCCGAGTCCACCCGGCCTTACAAGGGCGCGGTGCCGGTCACGGCCGAAGATGAGCTGGCGCGCCTGCAGCCGATCCTGCCCGCGATCGTCGCACTCGGCGTCCCCGTGTCGATCGACAGCATGAAATCTCAAGTTGTAGACTACGCGCTGAACCATGGTGCTGGGATCGCCAACGATGTGTGGGGTCTGCAGCGCGATCCCGCGATGGCCGCGGTCGTCGCGGCGCATGGCGCGCCGGTCGTGGTGATGCACAACCGCGCTGCCGTCGATCCGGAGATCGACATCATCGAAGACATGCTGGGCTTCTTCGCGCGCTCGCTCGACATCGCCGCCAAGGCCGGCATCCCCATTGGTAACATCGTGCTCGATCCCGGCATCGGCTTCGGCAAGACGGCGCAGCAGAGCATGACCGCACTGGCGCGGCTCGACGCATTCGCGCGCTTCGGGCTGCCGCTGCTGGTCGGCGCGTCGCGAAAACGTTTCATCAGCACCGTGGTGGCGTCGGAGCCGCAGGAGCGGCTCGGCGGCTCGATCGCGGCGCATCTGATTGCGGCTCGGCGCGGTGCTGCAATCATCCGGGCGCATGACGTCGCCGAGACGGTTCAGGCCGTGCGCGTGGCCGCGGCAATCGAGGCACTGGGATGACCGATACGATCTTCATCAAGGGCGTTCTCATCCACGCGCGTCATGGCGTGATGGAGCATGAGAGCGAGGTCGGCCAGCGCTTCGTCATCGACCTCGAGCTCTACACCGATCTGTCCGACTCCTCGCGCAGCGACCGCCTCGCCGACACCGTGTCCTATTCCGACGTGGTGGAGACCGCGACGGCGGCGTTCAAGGATGTCAACTACCGCCTGCTCGAACGCGCGGCCGGCGCGGTGGCCGATGCGATCCTGTCGACCTTCGCCCGCATTCGCGCCGTCAAGGTGACGGTGCATAAGCCGCATGCGCCGATCGCCGCCATCTTCGAGGATGTCGGCGTCGTGCTGACGCGCTCGCGGCATCCATGACGGCAATGGCGAGCGCGCTGATTGCTCTCGGCGGCAATGTCGGCGACGTCAGGGCGACGTTCCGGAGCGCCATTCCGGAGATCTGTGCGCGCGCCTCGGCGGCGCTTGTCGCGCGGTCGTCCGACTACATCACTCCGCCATGGGGCGAGGAGCAGCAGCCGCCTTTCATCAATGCCTGCATCGAGATCGCGACCGCGATGCCCCCACGGCCGCTGCTCGGCATTCTGCACCAGGTCGAGCGCATGTTCGGCCGCAATCGCGCGCAAGAGACGCGCTGGGGTCCGCGGACGCTGGACCTCGATCTGATCGCCTATGACGATTTCACGATCGACACGCCCGATCTCACGCTGCCACACCCCCGGCTGTTCGAACGCGGCTTCGTACTGGTGCCGCTGGCCGAGATCGTGCCGGCGCGACGGATTGCCGGCCGCCGGGTCGATGAGGCCGTGCTCGCCGTTTCGCGCGACGGAATCCGGCCGCTGCCAGCCGAATAGCTGACGTCTCCGGCCAAACAACCGTTTGGCTTGGCCCCCCTGACGTGGCATTTTGCGTCACAACAATCGCGATAACAGACGCCCCGGGAGACGCGTGCCGACATGACGACCGAGACCGACGATCTGCGACTGGCTGCCGATTTTGCTCCGGCCAGCGAGGCGGACTGGCGCAAGCTGGTCGATGGCGTGCTGAAGGGCGCGGCTTTCGAGAAGCTGGTCGGCAAGACCTATGACGGGCTCCAGATCCAGCCGATCTATCCGCGCGCCAAGCATGTCGCGCCGGTCGCAGGCCGCTCAGCATCGGCGCCATGGCAGGTCATGCAGCGCGTCGATCATCCCGATCCGGCCAAGGCCAATGCGCAGGCGCTGATCGACCTCGAGAACGGCGCGACCGGCTTGTCGCTGGTGTTCGCCGGGTCGAATGCCGCACACGGCTTCGGCCTCGCCGCCAGCGCCGACGCAGTGGCGCGCGCGCTCGACGGCGTGCATCTCGATGCTGCGATTGCAATCGAATTGCAGCTCGGTGAATCGGTCTCGCCCGCCTCGCTTCTCGCCGACTACGTCAAGCAGCGTGGCGTCGAGGCCGCTGGCTGCGACATCCGATTCGGCCTCGATCCGATCGGGGATGCTGCCAGTCGCGGCGCAAGCTCACATGACGCATCGATGCTCGGCGGCAACTCGGGCGCGCTGGTCAAGCAACTGCACGAGGCCGGCTTCAAAGGCCCGTTCTTCGCCGCGGACGGCCGGGTCGTGCACGACGCCGGCGGATCGGAGGCGCAGGAGCTCGCTTTCGTGCTCGCCTCTGGTGTCACCTATCTGCGGGCGCTCGAAGCCGAAGGCATCGCGCTCGAGACCGCGCGCGGCATGATCTATGGCCGGCTCGCCGCCGACACCGATCAGTTTCTCACGCTGGCAAAATTCCGCAGCCTGCGGCGGCTGTGGGCGCGCATCGAGGAAGCGTGCGGGCTGGCACCGAAGCCGCTCTTCATCTCGGGCGAGACAGCGTGGCGCATGCTCACCCGGCGCGACCCTTACGTGAACATGCTGCGCGCAACCATTGCGACGTTCGCGGCCGGATTGGGCGGCGCCAACGCCGTGACGGTGCTGCCGCACACGGCCGCACTCGGCCTGCCCGACGCATTCGCGCGCCGTGTCGCCCGCAACACGCAATTGGTGCTGCTGGAGGAGAGCAATCTCGCCCGCGTCGCCGATCCCTCCGCCGGCGCCGGCGGCATCGAGGCGCTGACCAGCGAGTTGTGCGTTACCGCCTGGGCACTGTTCCAGGAGATCGAAAAGGCCGGTGGCGTCGTGGCTGCCTTGCAGGCTGGGCTGATCCAGTCCAAGGTCGCCGCGGTCAAGACGGCGCGGAACGCCAACATCGCCAGGCGGCGCGACGTGCTGACCGGCGCCAGCGAGTTTCCAAATCTCAACGAGGCCGAGGTCGCGGTCGAAGCGGTTGCACCGCTGGCTCCGCAGGCGACAGCCAAGGCTGCGCTCACCTTCACGGCGCTCGCGCCCATCCGTCTCGCAGACGGGTTCGAGACGCTGCGTGATCGCTCCGACGCCCTGTTGAAGAGCAAGGGACAGCGCCCCTCGATCTTCCTCGCCAATCTCGGCACCGCCGCCGATTTCACCGCACGCGCGACTTTCGCCCGCAGCTTCTTCGAGGCCGGCGGCATCGCGGCGATCGATGGCGCGGGCGCTTCGGATCCGGCCGCGCTGGCTACCGCCTTCCGCGCCTCCGGCGCCGCCATTGCCTGCCTCTGCTCGTCCGACAAGGTCTATGCCGAGGCCGCGGTTCCGGCGGCCAAGGCCCTTCAGGCCGCGGGCGCGCGACATATCTATCTGGCAGGCCGCGGCGGCGAGCAGGAGGCCGCGCTGCGCGAGGCCGGAATCGGCAGCTTCGTGTCCGCCGGCGGCGATGCCCTGAAGACGCTCGAAGACGCCTATACGCATCTGGAGTGAGCATGACCGACGACACCAAGCCTCTCCTGACCGGCGGCTGCCAATGCGGTGCCGTCCGCTTCGCGTTCAAGACCACGCCGAACAAGGTCAGCATCTGTCATTGCCGGATGTGCCAGAAAGCCTCCGGCGCGCCGTTCGCCTCGTTCGCTGAGATCGACCGCGAGCACTTCGCCTGGACGCGCGGTCAGCCGGCCGCGTTCCGTTCATCCACGATCGCCGAGCGCTTCTTCTGTCCCGCCTGCGGCACGCCGCTCGGCTTCGGGCGTATTGATGGGCCGCGGATCGAGATCATGACCGGCAGCTTCGACCGGCCGGACCGGGTGGTGCCGACGCGACAATATGGCTCGGAGTCGCGACTTGGCTGGGTGGTCGCGATCGCCAATCTGCCGAGCCAGACGACACAACAGAACTATGGACCGGAGAAGATGGCGACCATCGTCAGCCATCAGCATCCGGACCATGATTGAGAGACGAGGACGCCAGGCCATGAGCCGCATTCCCGATTTCACCGCGATCGCGTTCGAGCCCACGGCCACGCCGGCTCCCGCAGGCAACGCCGAGCCGTGGCTCACGCCCGAAGGCATTCCGGTGAAGCCGGCCTATGGCGAGGCCGATCTCGCCGGCATCGACTTCCTCGACACCTGGCCGGGCATCGCGCCGTTTATGCGCGGTCCCTACCCGACCATGTATGTCAACCAGCCCTGGACGGTCCGGCAATATGCCGGCTTCTCCACGGCGGAGGATTCCAACGCGTTCTACCGCCGCAACCTCGCCGCGGGCCAGAAGGGCCTGTCGGTCGCATTCGATCTCGCCACCCATCGCGGCTATGATTCCGACCATCCGCGCGTCGGCGGCGATGTCGGCATGGCCGGCGTCGCGATCGACTCGATCTACGACATGCGCACCTTGTTCGCCGGCATTCCGCTCGACCAGATGAGCGTGTCGATGACCATGAACGGCGCCGTGCTGCCGATCCTCGCGCTGTTCGTCGTCGCCGCCGAGGAGCAAGGCGTGCCGCCGGAGAAATTGTCGGGCACCATTCAGAACGACATTCTGAAAGAGTTCATGGTGCGCAACACCTACATCTATCCGCCGTCTCCCTCGATGCGGATCATCTCCGACATCTTTGCCTTCACCTCGCAGAAGATGCCGAAGTTCAACTCGATCTCGATCTCCGGCTACCACATGCAGGAGGCCGGCGCGACGCAGGATCTCGAGCTCGCCTACACGCTCGCCGACGGCGTCGAATATCTGCGCGCCGGCATCGCCGCGGGTCTCGACGTCGACCGCTTCGCACCACGGCTGTCGTTCTTCTGGGCGATCGGCATGAACTTCTTCATGGAGGTCGCCAAGCTGCGCGCCGCGCGGCTGTTGTGGGCGAAGCTGCTGAAGCCGTTCAACCCGAAGGATCCGCGCTCGCTGTCCCTGCGCACCCACAGCCAGACCTCGGGTTGGTCGCTGACCGCGCAAGACGTCTACAACAACGTCGTGCGCACCGCCGTCGAGGCGATGGCGGCGACCCAGGGCCATACGCAGTCGTTGCACACCAACGCGCTCGACGAAGCGCTCGCGCTGCCGACCGACTTCTCCGCCCGCATCGCCCGCAACACGCAATTGTTCCTGCAGCAGGAGAGCGGCACCACGCGCATCATCGATCCCTGGGGCGGCTCGTACTACGTCGAGCGCCTCACCCGCGATCTCGCCGCAAAAGCCTGGGGCCACATCCAGGAGATCGAGGAGCTCGGCGGCATGGCCAAGGCGATCGAGGCCGGCGTGCCGAAGCTGCGCATCGAGGAGGCCTCGGCCAAGACGCAAGCCCGCATCGACACCGGCCGCCAGTCGGTGATCGGCGTCAACAAGTACAAGCCGACCGACGAGCCGCCGCTCGACGTGCTCAAGGTCGACAATTCCACCGTCCGCCGGCTGCAGATCGACAAGCTCAGCCGGCTGAGATCCGAGCGCAAGCAGGCCGAGGTCGATGCGGCGCTGTCGGCGCTCACGCGCTCGGCCGGCGACGGCAACGGCAATCTGCTGGCGCTCGCGATCGACGCGGCGCGCGCCAAGGCCACCGTCGGCGAGATCTCCGACGCGATGGAAAAGGTGTTCGGCCGCCATCGCGCCGAGATCAAGTCCATCACCGGCGTCTACAAGCGGGAGATCGCCGCCATGTCCGGCAAAGCCGAGAAGCTGCAGGCGCTGATCGAGGCGTTCGAGGAGGCCGAGGGCCGCCGGCCACGCATCCTGGTCGCCAAGATCGGACAGGACGGCCACGACCGCGGCCAGAAGGTGATCGCGTCGGCCTTCGCCGACATCGGCTTCGACGTCGACATCGGGCCGCTGTTCGCCACCGCCGACGAGGCGGCGCGGCAGGCGGTCGAGAACGACGTGCACATTCTCGGCGTCTCGTCGCTGGCGGCCGCGCATCTCACCGCAGTGCCGGAGTTGAAGGCCGCGCTCAAGAAGCAGGGCCGCGAGGACATCATGATCATCGTCGGCGGCGTGGTGCCGCCGCAGGATTACGACGCGCTCTACAAGGCCGGCGCCGAGGCGATCTTCCCGCCGGGCACCGTGATCGCCGACGCCGCGGAGGAGCTGATCCACAAGCTCAATGCGCGCCTCGGCCACAGCGAGGCGGCGGAGTAGTCCGACTGCGTCACACCCCACCGTCATTCCGGGGCAAGGCCAAAGGCCTTGAACCCGGAATCTCGACATTGTCTTGCGTCCATTCCTGAGAGCGTCGAGCTATTGACGCGCTGTAGTCAATCGCCGCGCGTTCGATCTGGGCACGATCGAACCTTTGCGGTACGTGCGCGCACAGACAACCAAACCCGGATCACAAGTCTCATGCATTCTACCAAACTGCTTGTCGCCGCCCTGTTCGGCCTGCTCACCCTCTCGCCGGCGATCGCCGCCGAAGCCAAGCCCGATGCGTCGATCAAGACCAAGGCCGCCGAGGCCAGCGTCACGCTGAGTGCCGACATCAAGGCCGATCCGGCGCTCGCCGCGAATTGCCTCGCCGAAGGCCGCAAGTGGATGGACAAGCAGGCCGCGGACGCCGCCAAGGACTACAAGGCGGACAAGGAACTGTTCCGCGACGGCCCTTACACCTATGGCCGCGACTATTCGGTGCGTTCGATCGTCGCCGATCGCTATGTCAGCGTGCTGCGCAACGACTACATGGACACGCATGGCGCCCATCCCAACCGGACGGTCGACACCATCCTCTGGGACAAGGCCGCCGCCAAGCGCATCTCGATCCGCCCGTTCTTCAACGAGACCGCCGACAACGCTCCGACCATGACCGCGATCAGCAAGGCGATCATCGCCTCGCTGCGGGCAGAGAAGAAGGCGCGTGACGCCGGAGACACTGACGAGTGGTGGTTGAAGAGCGTCGAGCCGAAGCTGCTCGGCATTGGCGCCGTCACGCTCGCGCCCTCGACGCTGGCCGGCAAGAGCTCGGGCCTCACCTTCCACTATCCGCCCTACGCCGTCGGCGCCTACGCGGAGGGCGATTATGTCGCCTTCGTGCCCTGGGAAACGCTGAAGCCCTATCTCAGCGCGGAGGGGCAGGCGATCTTCGGCGGCGCGAGGCCGAAGGGGGATGCGGAGGAGAACTAGCTGGCCGGGCCGCTCGCATCCGCTATAACGGGCGCATGTCCTCTCGTTCTCCTTCGCCAAATACCACGGCCTTGGCCGACGATATCAGCGCCGGCAGCCGCGCGGCGCTGGCGCGTGCGATCACCTTGGTCGAGAGCCGACGCGCCGACCATCAGGCCGCCGCGCGCGAACTGGTGCAGGCGCTGCTGCCACAGACGGGGCACGCGATCCGGGTCGGCATCACCGGCTCGCCCGGCGTCGGCAAGTCCACCACGATCGATGCTCTCGGCATGTTCCTGATCGGACAGGGCCACAAGGTCGCGGTGCTCGCGGTCGATCCGTCCTCGGCGCGTACCGGCGGTTCGATCCTCGGCGACAAGACGCGGATGGCGCGGCTGTCGCATCACGAGCGCGCCTTCATCCGCCCCTCGCCATCGTCGGGCACGCTCGGCGGCGTCGCCGCCAAGACGCGCGAGGCGATGCTGCTGTGCGAGGCCGCGGGCTTCGACGTGATCCTGGTCGAGACGGTCGGCATCGGCCAGTCCGAAACCACGGTCTGCGACATGACCGATTTCTTCCTCGCCCTGATGCTGCCCGGCGGCGGCGACGAGCTGCAGGGCATCAAGAAGGGCCTGGTCGAGCTCGCCGACATGATCGCGATCAACAAGGCCGATGGCGACAACGTCAAGCGCGCCAACATCACCGCCGCCGACTATCGCGGCGCATTGCATCTGCTCAGCCCCCGCTCCGAGCACTGGCATCCGCCGGTCGTGACCTATTCGGCGATGGCCGGGACGGGCATTGCCGAGCTGTGGCAGAAGGTCCTCGACCATCGCAAGGCGATGATCGCCTCCGGAGAATTCGCCGCCCGTCGCCGCGACCAGCAGGTGAAATGGATGTGGACCATGCTGGAGCAGCGGCTGATGGCGCGGCTGCGCACCGATCCGTCCGTCCGCGCGAAAGTGAAGAAGCTGGAGACCGACGTCGCCGAGGGCCGCGTCGCGCCGGCGCTCGCCGCCGAGCAGCTCGCGGAGATGCTGACATGAGCGAGCGGCCGCGCATCCTGATCACCGGATTCGGCCCGTTTCCCGGCGCGCCGTCCAATCCGACCATGCCGCTGGTGAAGCGGCTGTCGGAGCTGCGGCGGCCGGCGCTGGATGACGTCGCCATCAGCAGCCACATTTTTCACGTGACCTATGCGACCGTGGATCGCGAGCTGCCCGCCCTGATCGCCGAGCGGCGCCCGCATGCGCTCCTGATGTTCGGCCTCGCCGGGCGAACATCATACCTGCGCATCGAGACCCGCGCGCGCAATGCGATCACCACGACCTTCCCCGATGCCGATCGCCACGTCGCGCGCAAGGGCGTGATCGCGCCGGGCGCACATCCGGCGACGTTCGGTCCGCACATGGCGCGGCTGCTGCGCGCGGCGCGCGCCACCGGCATCGATGCCCGGGCCTCGCGCGATGCCGGCAGCTATCTCTGCAACTATCTGAGCTGGCGCGCGATCGAGGCGACCAAGGCCGCCGAAGGGCCGCGGGTCGCCGCCTTCATCCACATTCCTCCCTTGCCGCGTGCCGGCATGGCGTTGCCGCACGGCAGTTCGCGCATCACGCTGGAGGGGCTGGTCGATGCCGGCGAAGCCATGCTGATGGAGCTGGTCAAGCTCGTGCGACAGGCGACCTGTCGCACGAGCTGACGTCGATAGTGGTATGACCGCTGACCGTCAGCGCTGTGTCAGATGCTCCAACGGCGCCGACCGCCAAATCCCCCGCCGATCAGGCGCAGCAGGAGCAGCAGGACCACGGCGCCGATGAAGGCGTTAATGATCGCGGCGACCAGTCCGACGCCCAGATGGATTCCGAGCTGCGGCAACAGCCAGTTGCCGATGAATGCGCCGACGAGACCGACGACCAGGTCGCCGATCAGGCCGAAACCGCCGCCCTCCATGACGCGGCCCGCGAGCCACCCGGCGACGATGCCGACGAACAGAATAACCAGTAGACTCTCATTGGACAGATGCATGACCCTCTCCTCGCCGATCCATTGCGGGAACAATGTCCGCGAGTCCCATTGGTTCCCTCGGGAGAGGCTCACCGGTTCGCCGGGCGACCCACCACCGGCGGCGATCTGACGTGAAGATTTAACCCTACCGCCAACAATCCCGGGCGCAGGCGCTCATCCTCAGCATCAGCATTGAGACTTTCAGCTTAAGTCGTGGCCGCACATCATCTTTTGCGCGAGACGCTGACCATGGATGTCAATCGCCGCCGCATTCTGGCTGGATCGGCTGCCGGCGCCGCCGGGGCATTGGCCCTGCCGGCGGATGCCGCACAGGCCGCCCCCTTGATCTCCGCGCTCGGGCGCGACGCCACACAGTATGGCGTCAAGCCCAACAGTCCCGACGACCAGACTCGCGCGCTGCAGCGTGCGATCGACGAGGCCGCCCGCGCGCAGGCGCCGCTGGCGCTGCCGCCAGGCACCTACCGGACCTCGATGCTGCGCCTCGCCAGGGGCAGCCACTTGGTCGGCGTCCGCGGCGCCACCAAGCTCGTCTTCACCGGTGGCGGCCCGTCGATGCTGTCAGCAGAAGGCGCTGACGGCATCGGCGTCACTGGCGTGTCGCTCGACGGCGGCGGCATCGCCCTGCCCCAGCGCCGCGGCCTGCTCCATGTCGCCGCTAGCCGCGACGCCCGTATCTCCGATTGCGAGATCACCCGCTCCGGCGGCAGCGGCATCTGGCTCGAGCAGGTCTCGGGCGACGTCAGCGGCAACGTGATCACCGACATCGCGGTCACCGCCATCGTGTCGTTCGACGCGCTCGGCCTGATCGTGTCGCGCAACACCATCAACGGCACCCGCGACAACGGCATCGAGATCCTGCGCACCGCGATCGGCGACGACGGCACGATGGTGCTCGACAATCGGATCGAGGACATCAAGGCCGGCCCCGGCGGCTCGGGCCAGTACGGCAACGCCATCAACGCCTTTCGCGCCGGCAACGTCATCATCAGCGGCAACCGCATCAGGAACTGCGACTACTCGGCAGTGCGCGGCAACTCCGCCTCGAACATCCAGATCGTCGGCAACAGCGTCAGCGACGTGCGCGAGGTCGCGCTCTACTCGGAGTTCGCATTCGAGGGCGCCGTCATCTCAGGCAATACGGTGGATGGTGCCGCCTTCGGCGTCTCCGTCTGCAACTTCAACGAAGGCGGCCGCATCGCGGTGGTCCAGGGCAACATCATCCGCAATCTGATCCCGAAGCGGCCGATCGGCACAGCACCTGACGACGATGCCGGCATCGGGATCTATGTCGAGGCGGACTCCTCGGTGACGGGCAATGTCGTCGAGAACGCCCCGTCCTACGGTATCGTCGCCGGCTGGGGCCGCTATCTCAGGGACGTCGTGATCTCCGGCAACGTCATTCGCAATGCGCTCGCGGGCGTCGGCGTGTCCGTCGTTCCGGGCGCGGGCACGGCGCTCGTCAGCAACAACATGATCTCCGGCACCCCGCGCGGCGCGGTGATCGGACTCGATCACATCAAGCCGGTGACATCGGACCTGACGCGCGACGGGACGCAAGGCTATGCGCAGCTCGTGGTCAGCGGCAACGCGGTGCGACGAAGCTGAGCCGCCGCTTCAAATCGGCCGAGCGCTCGGCCTCACTTGTGTGATCGCGACGCCGGTGATCGCCAGCAGCCCGCCCGCAATCAGCTTCGGTGTCATCCTTTCGTCCAGGAACAATACGCTCGAGATCAAGGCGAACACCGGAAGCAGCAGGCTGAACGGTGCGACGCGGCTCATGGAGTAGCGGGCGATCAACCAGAACCAGACGCCAAACCCGACAATTCCGCCGATGAAGACCGTGTAGGCGAGCGCCAGCCATCCGCGTTCATCCGCCGCGGCAAGGCTCGCCACCTGGCCATATTCGAGGAACGACGACATGACCATGACTTGCGGCACGGTGAGCAGCGACGACCATCCCATCAGCATCAGCGGTTCAAAAGGGCCGTAGCGCTTGGTCAGGACGTTGGACACCGCGAATGCGAAGGCTGCGCCAACCACCAGCAGCAGCGGGAGCACGTTTGCCGTCAGACCCGGCTCGGCCGCCAGCACGACCACGCCGGCGAATGCAAGCCCTACTCCAGCGCATGTGGAGAGGGACGGCTTCTCCGCCAGCAGCGGCCACGCCAACAGGACGGTGAAGGGCGTGGCGAGTTGATAGGCGACGGCAGACATGCTTCCCGAGCCGAGCCCAAGACCAACATAGAACAGCCCGAAGTTCAGGCCGCCCAGGAAAACGGAAATGACTGCGATGTGACCGAGCTGTTGACGCGTCGGCCTTTTGACGAACGGAACGAGCAGCAGCGCGATGGCCAGAAATCGAAGCGCGAGAAAGAATAGCGGCGGAAACTCCGTCACCCCCACTTTGATGACGACGAACTGATAACCCCACAGCAAGGGAACGGCCACCGAGCAGAGAATCTGGACGATGGTCATGGCATTCTCCATTTAATGGACTGATCAGTCCAGATATAGGCAGCTCAACAACAAGGCGCTCAACGGTCTCTATCGAATGACGCGGTCGAGAAGCGCGTCAACGGTGGCTTGCGATGTGATGGGCGCCGGCCCCGTCTTTCCGACCACGCGCAGCCCCTCAACGAAACAGACGAGAATTCGCGCGGCACTCGAAGGTTCGACACCCTCGGCCAGTTTGCCCGCCATCTTCGCGCGGGACAGTGCACCAGCCACCCGGATCTCCATGGCCTTGAAGAAACTCGCGATGCGCCGACCAACTTCGGTGTCCTGACCAGCAAGCTCCATGGCTGTCGCCACCAGCAGGCAGCCGCGCCGACCCTTGGCCCCGCAGGTGCGGTCGACGTAGCCGGCAAGATAGGCCCGCAGGCCGTCGACCGGCTCCCTGCTTGGGTCGAGCTCGGTATCCATCCGGGCCAGGGCATCGGCGATGTAACGGTCAAGCGCGAGCAGGAACAGCGAGTGCTTGTCACCGAACGCGGCGTAGAGGCTGCCACGCGAGAGCTTCGTCGCCTGAAGAAGATCAGGCAGCGCCGTCGCGTGATAGCCACGCGACCAAAACACACCCATTGCCCGCTCGACAGCGGCGTCCATGTCGAAACTTCGCGGGCGCCCACGCGGCAACTGCATCGGAGTCTGGCGGCTCATCACCGATATATGGACCATTCGGTCTTGAAATCAAGTGACCAGATTGAGGGCGGCTTGCGGCCCCCTTGGCTGCGATGCGGAGTGGGTCTGGAGCTCGCCCTGCGCCTAGAACGCGACCGCCAGCGCGGGATAGCGGCGCTCGATGGCATCGAGATCGACCACCGGCTCGTCATACTCGGCGTCGGATTGAATGCCGATGCTCAAAGCCTGCTCCAGGGCGAACATGTCGATGCGGGGCGGCGCGACGGCCGGCTCCGGCGCGATGGCATCTTCGGCCACATAGTCGGGTTCGATGACGTCGTCCGGTTCCAGATCATCCGCGGCCAGCTCGATCTCGGGCTCGACGATGATCTCGGACTCCGCAAGGATGGTTTCGAGCGAGGGCGGCAGCGCGATGGGGCGCCGCTCGATGGGGTGATTCTCGTGGAGACGGAGTTTGATCGGCTCCGGCTCGGCGGGGCGCACGGGAGCGGGTGGCGCAGCCACCATCGCAGCCGGCCGCTGGCTCGGCACGATGCTCACCTGCTCGGGCTCGGCGCGGGATAGCGCCTGCCAGGTCTGCACCGCGGCCTTGGCGTGCCGGATATCGTCGAGGAGCGACTGCTCGGTGTAGTAGCGGCGCCAACGGCCGCTCTGGAACAGCTCGGTCAGATGGTCCAGGCGCCTTTCGGCAAGCGCGCACCAGCGCGCAGCCAGTTCGCGGCTGCAAGTCACGTCCGGTCGATGTGTCATGGGGGAGCCCGTGAGATAAGGGGACGGACGCACTCGGCACGAATCAACGCAACGTGACGTGAATATTTTGTGGAAAAGGTTAACAAAGTCTAGCTAATGCCATGTTGTTTGGCGGCCAAACCGTAGTCGTGCGGAAATTTTCTCCGTGCTTTTTCGGAATCCGGCCTAGTGCAGCCACGCGAACGCGGCCAACGACATCGCCTGACAACCCGAAGATGTGCCCATCGGGCGGGCGAACACTGTCGGATATCAATGTCGCCGGGATTCGACCTGGCCCAGAAATGGAAGACCCGTCCGGGGGGACAACCGGACGGGTCGAGCCATATGGGCGCTTGGGGTGGATGGGCGCTCGCGCCGTATATAGCCTTGGGGAGGGGATCACCGCTCCCACATGCTTTCTGTCGTGACCGCCCCGCTGCACGTTCAAAGCGAGCGGGAGAATTTCGGAACGTTCACGAAAACGTTGGCGTCATTGCTGCGCCGGCCGAAGCGCGTCGCCGGCTGGAGATGCCTCGGTCACCGCGGCCGGCGCCGGACGCAACTCGCGGGCCGCCGCGGGCTCCGTTTGCAGCCCCGCGGAAGGCACAGCAGCAGCAGGCGCATCCTGCGGCGAGACCACGGCCTGGACCGCCGCCAACGCATCCGCCTCCCCTGCCCCGAACAGATCGTCGCGTCCGGGGGTCCCGAGATCGCGCGCGGTCCCGGTCAGCACGGTCCGCACCGTTTCCGGCTTCAACGCCGGATTGCGCTCCAGCACCAGCGCCGCAAGCCCGCTGACATAGGCCGCGGAAAACGAGGTGCCCGAGATGATCTGATATTTTCCGTCCGGCGCCGGCAGGAAGATCTCGGCGCCGGGCGCGGCCAGCGCGATGTAATTGCCGCGGTTCGACGCCGGCAGCAACTGATCCCTGTCATCGGTCGCACTGACGGCGATGACGTTCGGATTGCCCGCAGGATACAGCGGCGGCGACTTGGCCCCGGCATTGCCGGCCGCGGCGACCATCACGACGCCCTTGGAAGCGACGGCCGCGATCGCGAGCTCGATCACCGCGTCCTTCGGGCCCGCGAAGCTCATGTTGACGATCTGCGCGCCGTGCAGGGCCGCGTAGTCCAGCGCCTTCAGGATCACATAGGAGCTGCTCTCCGGCCCGCCGCCTTTCTTGGCCATGCCGAAGGCGCGGATGGCGATGATGCGTGCATAGGGCGCGCTGCCCATCAACCGCTTGTGCGACACGATCACGCCGGCGATGCCCGTGCCGTGCGCATGCGGTCCCTCGTCGCCGCCGAGCGCGTCGAACGCGTCGAACGACGCGTCGGCGAATTCCGGGTGCTTGAGATCGACCCCGGAATCGATCACGGCGATGGTGACGTTGGCGCCCTCGGCCAGCCTGTGCGCTTCCGGCAGCCGCAGCTTCGCCAGCGCGTATTGCGCCGGATCGCCCTCGACAGGCGGCGCACTCTGCTGCTGCAGCGTATAGCGGTAGTTCGGCTGCACCGAACGCACCCTGGCATCTGCCGCGAGCGCACGGCTGACCGCTTGCACCGAGCGGCGATCGGTGATCCTGAACAGACCGATGGTGGCGCCGATCAGCGGAAAGCGCTGCGAGCTGATGCGCTGCAGGCCATGGCGGCGCGCCAGCGCGTCGGCCTGATCGACCGAGAGACCGTCATCGATTTCGGCGACGATCTCGTTGGCGATGGTCCGCGGGTCGACCACGGCCGCAGCTTTCGGCTCGCCGCGCTGCGTCACCTTGGCGGACCTGCCTTTGTCCAATCTTCCTTGGGACCGCCGGCCCTGCCCGTCCCCCGTCACCGACCGGCGGTCGAGACATTCACCCGACACGCTGCGATCCGCCGGGTTGCAGGACGCCTGCAGGTTCGGTGCAAATCGCGCATTGGGCAAGGTCGGGCGCAAGGCCATCCCGGTCGGCGGCGACACACGCATCGCGGTGCCCGGGTTGATGCTCGGCACCCGGCTCGGGATGTTGATGTTGGGCGAACGCATCATCGCCTGGGCATGGGCACTGAGGTCGCCACCCGCGAAAGCAGGCATTGCGACGACAATCAGTATCGCGACCGATCTGGCGAACTGTAGCGGCGAAGTGGACGACATGGAGCCTCCGAATGACGTTCGGACGGCGCGGGCCTATTGCGCGGCCACCGCGAGGCTGACGATCTTCTCTCGCGCCAGACGGCCGATCAGGCTGTCGGCCTCGGCCTTCGACAGCGGCCGATCGCCGAGCTGCAGCTTGAACAGGCCGCCTCTGGCGCCCTCGACGATCGACGCCTGGTAGCTGTCGAGCAACGCGGAGATGTCGGCCATGCGCGCATCCGGCGCGAACCGCACCAGCGCATAGGAGGGCGCGGTCGATCCGGCGACCTGCGATCCAAGGCCGCGGATCAGCGGAGCGGCCGGGGCCGGTGCTTCGGCCATCCGCGAACGCGTCATGCTCTCGGGCGTCCGCTCCGCCGGGGCCGGCGCAGCAGCGCTCGGCGGCGGCGGCGGCGCGGCCATCGGTTTGCTCGCGGGCTCGGGAGCTGCGTTCTTGTCCTCGACCGAGGCGGTCTGATAGGTCGCGGTCTGCGAGCGCATCAGCACGGCGCCGATCACGCCGGCCTGCGCCAGCACCAGCAGCGCGCCGAGGCTGACGGTCCACGCCAAGGTCCGCGGCGACAGGCTGTCGAAGAAATCCATCAGCCGCGCGCTGAAGCCGCGCGGCGCGGCAGGCTTCTGCACCGGATCCGCCTCGATCGCCGCGAACAGCTTCTGCATCGCGCGCATCGAGGGCGCGCCGAGGCTTTCGTTCAGCGCGATGGTCTCGGCATATTCCTTCTGGATCTCCGCATACTGCCTGGCGAGATCGGCATCGTGGGCAAGCACCTCCTCGACCCGGCGCATGTCGCGCGCGTTCAGGGTGCCGGCGGCGTACCACGGCAGCAGGAGTTCGATCTCTCCGGGCTCTTGCTCCAGCATCTTGCTCAAAGCCATCATGGCCAGCCTCTTTCAATGCCGGCCGCTTTCAGGAGTTCGGCCAATTTCTTGCGCGCATAGAACAGGCGCGTCTTGACGGTGTTTTCCGGAATTCCGACGATCTCGGCCACCTCCTCCACGGACTTCTCGTGGTAGTAGACGAGATCGACGATCTCCCGGTGATCAGGCGAAAGCGCCGTCAGGCACTTGCGCAATGCTTCGCCGGTATTCTTCTTCTGGACCGCGACCTCCGGATCGTCGGACGTATCCTCGATCGCGTTCGCGGCCTCGTCTTCCAGCTCAACGTCCTTCCGGCGCCGAAGTGCCGACAGGGCCTTGAACCGCGTGATCGCCAGAAGCCAGGTGGAGACGGCAGAACGGCCCTCGAACTTGCCGGCCTGACGCCACACGTCGAGAAAGACCTCGCTGATGAGGTCTTCCGCGACCTGCTCGTCCCGCACGAGCCGGAGCCCGAAACGGTACACCCTGACATGGTGCCGTCCGTACAGCACTTGCATGGCGAGCCGGTCGCCTTGAGCGATCCGGGCAATCAGGGTTTCATCTGACGCCGCTGCTGTCACGCTCAATGGCCGTCTCGCAAGATTGGTCTGGAGGATTGACGTCGCGGTTCGAACACAACCGCAAAAATCTTCAAAATACCGGAAAGATACGTCCCGAAATGTGAGTTGGCGCACAGACTTGCAGATTTCGCTGCAGCGCCCAGGTCGATCGCGACCAGCGGGTTCCCGCCTACCATGTTCCGCCCGTTCCCGCCAACTGCACGTCCTGAAAGCCGTAGATTCCCCGTCGCAGCACGACGCCGGCGGCCTCTTCGTCCATGCCCATAGATACCAAAGTTAAATGCTTTCCCACGTAGATTTTGAGCCAACGACGAAGAATCGCGAGCACATGGGCACGACGGCACCGCCTTTTCCCAGTCCGAATGTCGCTGAGGCCGGGGACGCGCAGCCGTCTCCGTCCAGCGACCTGCGCGCGCGTCGTGCCGGGCGGCGCCGGCAGATGCTGGCGCTGGTCGCAGGATGCTACCTGATCGACGCCGTCATCCTGCTGATCTACGCCAAGGCGGGCACCGTCCCGGTCACGATCGCGCCAGCCTACGCCGCGATCGGCGTTCTCACCGTCGCGCTGTGGACCGCTTTGTCGGAGAGCGGTTTCAACGACCGTTTCCGCGACCACTACCTCGTGGTGCCGCAATCGCTCGCCAGCATGATGATCACGGTCGCGTTCTGCTACATCGCGCCCGAAGTCAGCATCCTGTTCCTGTGCACGCTGTACATCGTCGTCGCCTTTGCCTCGCTGCGCGCGACGCCGCGCCAGAGCGCGATCTGCTGGACGTTCCTCGCGATCGGCCTGGCGGGATTGTTCCTGCTCACCGACAAGCCGCTCGGCATGCCGCACGACAGCGGCCTCGAACGGCTCGCGACGCTCCTGGTCTTCCTCCTCACCATCGCCGGCTGCATGTTCCTCGGCATCTTCTCCAGCGCGCTGCGCGAGACGCTGTACCAGCGCGGACAGAAGCTCAAGGAAGCCTATCGCCGCATCGAGGAGCTGGCCGAGATCGACGAGCTCACCGGCGCGCTGAACCGGCGCTCGATCATGGATGTGCTGGACGAGGAGATGGCGCAGGCGCGGCAGGGCGGCCAGCCCTGCTCGGTCGTGCTGATCGATCTCGATTGGTTCAAGCGCATCAACGATACGCATGGTCATCCGACCGGCGACGACGTGCTGCGCACCTTCGCCATCACGATCTTCGCCAACATTCGCGGCAGCGACCGCTTCGGCCGCTACGGCGGCGAGGAATTCCTGCTGGTGCTGCCGGGCGCGCCGGCGGACGCCGCCGCGCGGCTCGCCGAACGATTGCGCCAGATCATCGCCGGCCTCGACTGGAGTGCGTTCTCGACCGGCCTGCAGGTCACGTTCTCGGCCGGCGTGGCCGCCCCGCGCGGCGACGAGACCGCCGATTCGCTGCTCGCCCGGGCCGATCGGGCGCTCTACGACTCGAAGGCGCAGGGCCGCAATCGCGTCACCAGCGCCTGAGCCATCCCGGCATGCCCCCGAAACCCACCCCGAACGAAAGCCTGCTCGACGAGCTCGAGGACACGCTCGCGCACGGCACCGTCGCCCGGCGGGTCGAGACCCTGCGCAAGGTGACGGACCTGTTCGTCGACGGCGCGACGGACTTCGCCGATGAGCAGGTCGCGCTGTTCGACGACGTATTCGAATGCCTGATCGACCACATCGAGATCTCGGCCCGCGCCCTGCTCGCGCGCCGGCTTGCGCCGCTTGCGTCGGCGCCGCCGCGGACGCTGCACCGGCTGGCCGATGACGACGCCATCGATGTCGCAGGCCCCGTGCTGTCGAAGTCGGAACGGATCGATGAGGCCGCGCTGATCCGCACAGCCGAGACCAAGAGCCAGGCGCATCTGCTCGCGATCTCGCTCCGGCGCGTGCTTAGCCACGCCGTCACCGACATCCTGCTCAGGCGCGGCAACGACGAGGTCGTTCACAGCACCGTCAGCAATCCCGGCGCCGACGTCTCGGGGGCCAGCCTCGACACGCTGGTCGATCGCGCCGCGCTGGACGAAAACCTCGCCGCGTGCCTCGCCATGCGGCCCAATCTGCCGCGCCACCTCTATCTGAAGCTGGTCGCCAAGGCGTCTGCCACGGTCCGCACGCGGCTCGAGGCGGCAAATCCGAAGCTCGCGCAGGAGGTCTCCTCGGCGGTGCGCATGGCGGGCCGGCGGGCGCGATCGAGCGCGGTGGCGCTGACCAGCCAGACCGAGATCGCGCACGCGCTGGTGCGCTCGCTGCATGCCGAGGGCCGGCTCGACGACCGTCTCGTCGTGCAGTTCACCGAGCAGCGCAAGTTCGACGAGGCCAATGCCGCCGTCGCGGCCATGGCCAACGTGCCGGTCGCGGTCGCCGAAAGCATCATGATCGAAAGCCGTGCCGAGGGCGTGATGATCCTTGCCAAGGTCGCAGGGCTGTCCTGGCCGACGGTGAAATCGATCATCCTGATGCGCGATGAGCTCGCCACCACCGCGCCGGCCGATCTCGATGCCTGCAAGGCGACCTATGAGCGGCTCCGGCGGTCCACCGCGCAGCAGGTGTTGCGCTTCCACCGCGTGCAGGACGCCGCGGCGCCGATGCAGGCGTAGTCGCGACCTCGCTCGTCGCGCAGCCCCCTCAGTAGCGCAGGACCCTTGCGCCGATGAGCGCGCCGAGCCCGGCCACGATCAGCGCGGCCACCGTGTACCAGGTCGCCACGAACAGCGGCGAGTCGTCGGTGCAATGCGCGGCATAGAGCGTCGCCGCGATCCCCGCCGAGACCAGCCCGGCGATCGCGCCCGTCATCGCCGGACGCGACGGCGCGCCATGGCGCAGGCCGAACAGCGCGGCGGCCAGCAGCGGCAGCGACAGCACGGGAATGGCGCTCATGCACACCATCGAATTGTGGCCGACCAGCCGCGCCATCATCGGCGTGCGCTGCGGCAGCATCATCTCCGCCGCCATGCCGCCGATGAGGACGACGATCGGCGCGATCAGCAGCCAGCTCCAGCCCTGCAGCGAGGCTTCGGGGCGCGACAGATGCAGGCCGATGATCAGCGCCGGGATCGCCAGCGCCGTGGTGACGACGAACTTCAGGTCGAAGAATGGATTGCGCACCGCGAGCCAGATGTCCGGCCGGACGCCGAGGCCGATGAGCAGCATCGCGGTCGATACCGGCGTCGCCGCCATCAGGGCCAGCGCCAGCACGATGCCGACCGGCTGCGCGCGCTGCGCATTGTCGGCCGCGAGGGTGCGGATGAGCTGATCGGTGTCCATGGTCAGGTATCCCGTAGCTTGGCCGTGAGGCTTGCGAGCGCCCGGTGCAGCGCCACCCGCACCGCGCCCTCGCTCATCGAAAACTTCTCCGCGGTCTGCTTGATCGAGGCGGCCTCGACTGCGATCGACTGCAGCACGTCGCGCTGGCGCTGCGGCAAGGTCTTCAGCTGCGCCTCGACCTCGCTGGCCGAGACGGTGGGCGCCGGCGGCGCGTCGGCCAGCGTCTCCGAGAAATCGTCGATGTCGACGAACACCCGCCGGCCGCGCCGGCGCAGCATGTCGATCAGCTTGTTGCGCGCGATCGCGAACAGCCAGGGCGCGAACGGCGCGTCGACGTCCCAGGTGTGCCGCTTCAGGTGAACCGCCAACAGAATTTCCTGCACGATGTCCTCGGCCTGGTCGGGGGGCTGGCCGGCGCGCGCCAGCCCGCGCCGTGATGCCGCGCGCAGCACCGGCGTGATCGCCCTCAGCAGGCGATGATAGGCCTCGTCGTCACCGGCGACGGCTTGGCGCATCCAGCCCGTCCACTCGTCGTCACGCTCGCGCAACTCCGCTCCACCCCCAGCAATTCGCCCGAAACACTCAGTTTGTTACTCTCGCTCCATCCTCATCACTAATTCGTGATGAGGACATTGGCCTCGGAACCATCCGAGTTACGCCACACCGAGAGCACGCCACCGGGCAAGTCTTGGAACCGCTCCATAGCACCGAATCGCGAGGTGCATGATCAGGTTTGATGGGCAGCGTCGCAAAGTGCGGCGGCGCCCAGCTTTTGCCGTGAGCGGCAGGAAGATACCCATTTTCTGCCCCGTTCTCGACATCTGTCGGGGTCTCACTCCGGCTTGGGCTGGCGGGATGGGGAGAAGGCCGACGATGACGATCCAAGCCAGTGGACGTTCAGCATTGATCATTGCCGCCGCGTTCGTTCTGGGCCTCGTTGGCACTGGATTCGCGCGCGCGGCCGAACAGCAGAGCTACAGTCCGTTCTTGCCGGTGGGGTCCGAGAGCGCTCCGGCGGCGAAGCAGGACGGCTTCCCGGCGCCGCTGCCGGCCGAAGCCCAGGCTCAGGCCGCACCTGCGGCGCAATCGACCGACGCCGCGCCGAGCGATGCGCCGGCGGCCTCGGACGTCACCGTGAACATGGTCACGGTCAGCAATGACGACAGCTCCGGCTGGGACAAGGCCTCGATCATCGGCAAGATCTTCATCGCCTGCGGCACCCTGCTCACCCTGGGCTCGGCGGCGCGGATGTTCATGATCTGAGGCGCCGCGCGGCGTCGCACCTACTTGATGCGCATCGATCCAGCGGGCACATTGCCCGCTGTTTTGATTTGCGGGGTTGGCATCATGAGCGTCTACGAGCACATCATCGTCGAAGGCAAAGGCGCGGTCGGTGTCATCACCCTGAACCGGCCGAAGATGCTCAACGCGCTGTCGTTCGGCGTCTTCCGCGAGATCGCCGCCGCCGTGGATGATCTCGAGGCCGACGACGCCATCGGCTGCATCGTGATCACCGGCAGCGAGAAAGCGTTCGCCGCCGGCGCCGACATCAAGGAGATGCAGCCCAAGGGCTTCATCGACATGTTCTCGAGCGACTTCACCGCGATCGGCGGCGACCGCGTCGCGCGCTGCCGCAAGCCGACCATCGCCGCGGTCGCGGGCTACGCGCTCGGCGGCGGCTGCGAGCTCGCGATGATGTGCGACTTCATCATCGCCGCCGATACCGCGAAATTCGGCCAGCCCGAGATCACGCTCGGCACCATTCCGGGCATCGGCGGCACCCAGCGCCTGACGCGCGCGATCGGCAAGGCCAAGGCGATGGACCTCTGCCTCACCGGCCGCATGATGGATGCGGCCGAGGCCGAACGCTCCGGCCTCGTCAGCCGCATCGTGCCGGCCGACAGGCTGATGGACGAGGTGATGGCTGCGGCCGAGAAGATCGCGGCGATGTCGCGCCCGGCGGCGGCGATGGCCAAGGAGGCCGTCAACCGCGCCTTCGAGACCCCGCTGTCCGAAGGCATGAACGTCGAGCGCAACCTGTTTCACGCCACCTTCGCGCTGGAGGACCGCGCCGAGGGCATGGCTGCCTTCATCGAGAAGCGCAAGCCGGTGAACAAGAACCGGTGAGATTGCTGCGGGTCACTCGCAGCTGAACGAATCGATCTGCCTCTGATGTCCACGGGTGCCCCTCACCCGCCTACCGAGCGCGTATCCGCGCGGCCATGTCGCAGCACTGCGACAAACGGTCTGTGGCGAGCACGCCACAACAAACCATGGAAAAGCCTGCCGGATTCCACATCCGCGGTTTGTGTGTGGCCGCCATCCGCCCTAAACAGGTAAACAACTGGCTAAGACAGTGGGACGCGGCGGAGTCGGATGGTGGGTCGAGCCAAGGAATTTGGCGTCGGCGAGGTGCGTGCGCGAAGGATCGGCCTCGGCCTGACCCTCGCGGCCAGCCTCGTCGTCTGCTCGCCTGTGCGCGCCGAGGATCTCGCCGCCGCGCTCGCGAAGGCGTATCAGACCAATCCGGCGCTCAATGCCGAGCGCGCGCGCCAGCGCGCCACCGACGAGAACGTGCCGCAGGCGCTGGCCGGCTATCGTCCGCAACTGATCGCGAGCCTCGGTGCCGGCCTGCAGGCCGTGCGCAACCTGCTCCCCAACAACACGATCCAGACCGCGACGCTGAAGCCCTGGACCATCGGCGTGACCGTCACGCAGACGCTGTTCAACGGCTTCCGCACCGCCAACAGCGTGCGCATGGCGGAGCTGCAGGTGCAGTCCGGCCGCGAGGCGCTGCGCAATGTCGGCCAGGGCGTGCTGCTCGACGCCGTCACCGCCTACACCAACGTGCTCGCCAACCAGTCGCTGGTCGAGGCACAACGCTCCAACGTCGCCTTCCTGCGCGAGACGCTCTCCGTCACGCAGCGCCGCCTCAATGCCGGCGACGTCACGCCGACCGACGCCTCGCAGGCCGAGGCGCGGCTGTCGCGCGGCCTGTCCGATCTCAACGCCGCCGAGGTCAACCTCGCCATCAGCCAGGCGACCTATGCCCAGGTCATCGGCATGGCGCCAGGCCAGCTGCGCGCGGCCGACCCGATCGATCGCCTGCTGCCGCGCAGCCGCGAGGACGCGATTGCGCTCGGCAACAAGGAAAATCCGGCCGTGGCTGCGGCGAGCTTCGACGTCGACGCGGCCTCGACCTCGATCAAGGTCGCCGAGGGCGCGCTGCTGCCGAGCGTGACCCTGCAGGGCGGTGTCAGCCGCAGCCGCGATTCGGATCAGACGCTGGGCACCTTCGGCACCGACCAGGCCTCGATCGTCGGCAGCGTCACCGCGCCTATCTATGACGGCGGCACGGCGGCGTCGCAGACCCGCCAGAGCAAGGAGCTCGCGGCGCAGAGCCGCCTCGTGCTCGACCAGGTCCGCAACCAGGCGCGCACCGCGGTGGTCAGCGCCTGGGTCGCCAATGAAGGCGCCAAGGTCGCCGTCAGCGCCTCCGAGGCCGAGGTGAAGGCCGCCACCGTCGCGCTGCAGGGCGTGTCGCGCGAGGCGCAAGGCGGCCAGCGCACCACGGTCGACGTGCTCAACTCGCAGGCCGACCTGATCCAGGCCAAGGCGCGGCTGATCGGCGCCCAGCGCGACCGCGTCATCGCTTCCTACACGCTACTCAGCGCGATCGGCCGGCTCGACGTCAAGAACCTCAATCTGAATACGCCGGACTACCTGCCCGAGGTTCACTACCATCAGGTGCGCGACGCCTGGCACGGGCTGCGCACGCCCTCGGGGCAGTAGCGCGGGACGAGACCCGCGCGAGCGCCGGCCTCATCCCATCCTGTCGATACGCCGTATGACATAAGCCGAAGATACTAATAGGCCTTGGGATCGCCGCTGTCGCTCGGATGCGCGAACGCCTTCTGCAGCGCGGATGTCATCGGGAAGCTGAAGTTGACGCCTTTCGGCGGCACCGGCGCCATGAACCATTTGGCGTACAAGGCCGCGATCTCCGGGCTCGTATAGAGCTTCGTGGCGGCGCGGTCGACGACGGCCTTGAAGGCCGGATCGTCCTTGCGCAGCATGATCCCATAGGGCTCCGGCATCGAGAACTGATCGGTCGAGATCACGAAGTCCGACGGCGTCTTCGCGCTGGCCACCAGGCCCGCGAGCAGGATGTCGTCCATCACATAGGCGTCGGCGCGACCGTTCTCGACCATCAGAAAACCTTCGGCATTGTCCTTGGCCGTCAGCACGTTCATGCCGAGCTGGCGCGCCGTGTTGGCCTCGAAGAGCTGCTTGATGTTGGTGGTGCCCGACGTCGAGGCGACGGTCTTGCCCTTGAGGTCGTCGATGGTCTTGAGGCCGCTCGCGGCCTTGGCGACGAAGCGGTTGGCGGTGAGGAAATAGGTCGGCGAGAACGACACCAGCCGCTGGCGCTCGATGTTGTTGGTGGTCGAGGCGCATTCGAGATCGATGGTGCCGTTGGCGATCAGCGGAATGCGGGTCGCCGACGACACCGGCGTCAGCTTCACCTCCAGCCTGTCGAGCGTCAGCGTCGCCTTGATCTCGTCGACGATCCTGTTGCAGATGTCGAGCGCGAAGCCGAGCGGCTTCTGGTTGTCGTCGATGTAGGAGAACGGCAGCGAGGTTTCGCGGTAGCCGATCGTGATCGCGCCGGTCTCCTTGATCTTCTGCAAGGTGCCGGTCAGCTCCTCCGCGAAGGCGGGTGCGGCCAGCACCGCTGCAACCAGAGCGTACGCGACGAGACGTGCCTTCTTCATTGGTTTCTCTTCCCGTTGGATGCGAGTTCCCTCGCAGAAGCAAGGACTGCGCCAGGGAAAGGCGTCTCGTCCACGAGGCCATCGAGGCCTCGTCCGTCAGGCGAACGATGTCCCCCCGGGCTGGCACCCCGCACCGATTCACCGCACAATGCGTGCACGTCAGGACGGAGGCGCACACATGCTGTTCATGGTGATCGAACGTTTCAAGGACCGCGATCCGATCCCGGTCTATCGGCGTGTCCGCGATCCCGGCATCACGTTTCCCGACGGGCTGAAATATCTCGGCAGCTGGATCGAACCCAATTTCGACCGCTGCTTCCAATTGATGGAATGCGACGACGCCCGATTGCTGCAGCAATGGATTCTCTCCAATGCTCGCGACTCCGGCATGACGTTCGAGATCGTGCCGGTGGTGACGAGCGCTGAGACGCGCGAGGTCGTCGCGCCGTTTCTGGACGAGGCGTGAACGGCGGAGAAGTCCGCGTAGGGTGGGCAAAGCAGCAGGCGGCTGCGTGCCCGCCGTCTTTCCACGAACTCATCAGCAGGATGATGGGCACGGCGCCACCACGATCTCGAACGTGGAGACAGCGCGGCTGCGCCTTTGCCCACCCTACTGAATGCCCTACCCATCGAACGAAAACAGCTCGATCGGGTCGTTGAATCCGCGCACCGGGAATTCGCCGACGCGCTCGAGCGCGAACGGGCCTTCGACGAGCTCGGCGAAATCGCGCGACAGCAGCACCGGCCGGCCCACCTGCTTGGTCAGCGCCTCCATCCGCGAGGCCATGTTGACCGCGGGGCCGATGACGGTGAAATCCAGCCGGGTGCGCGAGCCGATATTGCCGTACATGACGTCGCCGACATGGACACCGATGCCGTAGTTCAGCGGCGCGCGGCCGGTCTCGCCGTTGCGCGCGTTCAGCTCGGTCATCGCCTTGCGGGCGCCGCTCACGGCGTGCAGCAGGTTGGCGCAGGCAGCGGGCTCGGTGAGCGGAAAGATCGCCAGCAGGCCGTCGCCGATGAACTTCAGGATCTCGCCGCCGTGCTGCGTGATCGGCTCCACCATGGCATCGAAATAGCTGTTGAGCAGATCGATGACGTCGTCGCGCGGCCAGTTATCGGAGATGCGGGTGAAGTCCCGGAGGTCGCAGATCATGATGGCGGCACGCACCGTGGTGCCGCTGCCGCGCCGGGTGGCGCCGGCCAGCACCATCTCGCCGGCATGCGGCCCGACATAGGTTTCGAGCAGGGTCCGCGCCAGGCGGTTCTTGACGCGGATCTCGCTGACCAGCGCCAGCACCGGCACGAGCCTGATCAGCGCGTCGATGTGCGCCTGGTCGAAACCGCCGCGCCGGTCGGTCGCGAAGGTGACGATGTGGCGCTTGCCGAGCGTGTGATACATCGGCCATGCGACATAGTCGGTCAGGCCCTGCGCCCGCATCTCGTCATAGATCGCGTGCCGACGGCCGAGCTCGGGGTCGCGCGCGAGGTTCTCGCGGATCTCCTCGACGCCCTCATGGATTTCGCTGGCGGGACTGCCGATGTATTCCGAGCGCTCGCGGACGTCGTAGTCGACGCGGGCGATGTCGGCGCCCTCCATGCCGTCGCTCCACAGCATGCGCGCGCCGAGCCACTGCGGATGATTGATCTGGACGTGCAGCGAGGCCCGCTTCACCGGAATGCCGGCACGCTGCAGCCGGTTGCACATCTGCCCGAAGATGTTGTCGATGAAGCGCTCGTCGCGGGTGCCGTTGGTGAGCCAGTCCACGACCTCGTCGCCCAGGCGTCGGCCGGCGACGGGATGGGTGTCTGTTGCGGTCATGGCGGTCTCCTGGCAGCTCGGCGTCGCGGTCCAGGAGATGTCGTGTCGCAATGCGAAAGAGTCAATCGACGTCATCGCATCGCGGCCCACCCGGATGGGTAGGATACGCCAGCTCCTCATCGGATCGGCGAGCCGGGACAGCCCTGACGCCTCGCGCAGATGGGGCGGATGCTGCACACCCGCCCCATCGGCTCACATCACAGGATCAGAAGTGCACGACCGTCCGCAGGCCGAGCACCACCGCATTGCCGGTCTTCACGCCGGCGGCGTTGAAGCCGCGTCCGCCCGGATTGATGACATACTGGGCGTCGAACTTCAGGTTCATCCAGCCGGTCGCCTGCCAGCCATACCAGGCCTCGATCGGCACCTCGTTGCCGCCGGCATTCGGCGTCAGCGCCGCCGAGTTGACATGCGTCGTGCCGACCGCGAAGCCGACCTCATCGTCGGGACGGAACGAGAAGGTGCCGGTGTGCTTGACGCCCCAGGAGATCTGGTAGTCCTGATACGAGGTGCGGTGATCGGCGACGCTGGTGTTGAGGAAGGTGTACCAGCCCTGCGCCTTGGGACCCTCGACCGTCAGCCGCTGCAGGATCGATTCGTAGAAGCCGTAGCGGCCGCGCTGGCTGCTGAGGTTCTGATCTCCCACGCCGGGACCACCGGGGACGACGGCGACGATGCCGGGCAAGCCGCCATCGATCGTCGACGCGCTGTCATACCAGCCGCCGAAGCGCCAGGTGCCGTTCAGCGGACCGCTCGGCTCCCACACCACTTCCACCGGCACCAGCACGCCCGAGGCGGGAGTGGAGCGCGGAATGCCCGGCGCGAGGTAGACGCCGGCGTCCGACGTCGTCAGATAGTTCGGATTGGCGTCGTAGACGCCGACCGACAGCTTCCATTCCTTGGTGAAGTTGTAGTGCACGACGCCGGCCCACTGGCTCACCGGCCAGTTGTAGATGTAGCCGCCCTGGATGTTGCCCGGCTGGCCGCCGCAGAAGGTCAGGTTGATGAACTCGCACTGGCCGAAGAAGAAGTCGGAGCCGACCGGCAGCCGGCCGCCCTTGAGCACGAGGCGGTCGTCGAACAGCTTCTGCTGATAGTAGAATTCGGTGAGGCGCAGGATGTTGCCGCGGCCGAACACCTCGTTGGTCAGTTGCAGCGCCGGAATGCCGGCCTCGCTGTTGAGATTCTTGCCGAAGCGATCGACCAGCGTCACGCCAATCATGCCGCCCTGGATGCCGGCGAGCTTGGCCATGTCGAACTTGGCTTCGAACCACAATTGCCCGGCATTGGCCGCTGTGTTGCGCGAGCCACCCGACAGATTGGTGACGGCTTCGTCGCCGAGCGTGAGCGCGAGCGAGATGCCCTGCTCCTTCAGCCTGGTCCGGCCGAGATCGCCGAACAGATACGGCCGCGTCCAGAAATCATCGACACCCGCATAGGGAATCGGCGGCGCCTTCATCGGCAGATCGGCCGCGACCGCACCACCGCCACCCAACAAACAAGACAAAGCAACCCCTACGCCGCACATGCGCGCGGTCGTCGCAAACCCACTCATTTTTCCTGCTCCTCGCAGCGTCCCCAGGCTCTGGATGTTGTTCTGTCGCGTCCGGCCCAGAGCCTCCGTCCCGGCACGCGCTTCCCCACGGCTCAATCCCGGCCGCCGCTCATTCGAGGAGCGATTTCGTCAACCTGAGATTGGATGGCAATCCTAGCAAGCACCAGGGCGCCCTTGAATAGTCATATTATATTTGGGAGTCGGTATAACCGTAACTGTGACATGAGTATCACATCCCGCATTGCGGAATAAGGCTTACGTCAATTCCACCCCGGCGACCCCTGAGGAGCCAATTCCAAGAGCGATCAGATCTGCGCGCGGGCACGCGCGATCCATCCGCGAGCAGGACATCAATCCGGCCGTCGAAATAGCGTTCGGAGTTGATCTCAGCTCCAAGCTCCGTCACCTGCGCCGCGGCACGCGCCGCATGCATCACGCCCGCACCGCGCTTCGGAAGGCCGCCACGAGGGCATCGAGCGCCGCGCGCGCCCGGCCATCCCTCACCCGCGTGTGCAGCACGACCGGCAGCCGGGGCAGCTCCGGCAATCCGAGCCTTGCGCCGACATCGACCGCGCCCGATGGCAGCATGCGCGGCGCGAGCGCGGCAACGCCGAGCCCGGCCGTGACGGCCGCGACGACCGCCGCAACGCCGCCGCCGACAAAGATTTCGGCCCAGGACACGCCGGCCGCATCGAGATGCTGCGCGGCCATCGCGCGCACGCCGCACGGCTCGGCCATGGTCGCGACCGGCAACGGCTCGCCCGCGCGCGGCTCCCAATCCGGGCCAGCGAACCAGCCGAACTTCTCCTCGGCCACGAGGTCGCCATCGCTGCGTCCGGCATGCAGGCGGACGATCACCGCCTCGAGCTCGCGCCGGTCGTAGCTCTGCAGCAGGTCGGCCGACGATCCGATGCGGATCTCGACCACGAGATGCGGATCATGGTCGTTCATGCGCGCGATCAGCGCCGGCAGCTCTGGCCCGGCCACATGGTCGCTGATGCCGATGATCAGACGCTGCCGCACACCGGCGAACACCGCGAGCGCGCGGTCGTGCGCTGCCAGCAGCTGACGGGCAGGATCGAGGAAGACCCTGCCTCGCTCCGAGAGCTGCACATGACGCGGCGTGCGCTCGATCAGCCGGCACCCCAGCCGGTTCTCGAGCCGCCGCAGCTTCAGGCTGATCGCGGCCTGGGTCGTCTGCATCGCCTCGGCGGCACGGGTGAAGCTGTTGAGCTCGGCGATACGGACGAAGGCCTGGACCTCGTCCAGGTCGAGCGGGTGTTCGGTCATTTCCAGCCATTATGACTGATATCTCGATCCCCAGCATACCCGAACCGCACCGCCGCATCTAACCTCTCAGCCGACATCACGGATGAAAGGACTAGGGATGCCGCTGCTTCACATCTCGCTGCGCGCGGGCAAGCCGGAGGCCTACCGGCAGGCGATCTTCGACAGCCTCTACCGGGCGATGCGCGAGGCGCTCGACGTGCCGGAGGACGATCAGTTCATGACCATCACCGAGCACGATCCTTCCAACTTCCGCTATGGCAACGCCTTCGGCATCAACCGCAGCGACGATCTCGTCTACATCCAGATCACCGTCTTCAACACCCGCACGCGAGAGCAGAAGAAGGCGCTGTTCCGACGCATCGCCGAGCTGCTTGGGGAAAGCCCCGGCATCAGGCCGGAGGACCTGTTCATGACCATCCTCGACGCCGCCAAGGAGAACTGGTCGGTCGGCCACGGCCTCGCGCAATTTGCGTGAGGCGATCGGCGGCGAGCGGCTCGCCTGGAAGCAGGATGTCTGCGCGCGTCATTGCGAGCGCAGCGACGCAATCCAGAATCCTTCGGAGAGACAGTCTGGAATGCTTCGCTTGCGCTCGCAATGACAAGGACAGAGCGCGTCGTACGTCCTAGCGAGGCTGCGCATCTTGAATGAAGGCATTCCACTCATCGCGAACGACGCCCCGAAGCAGACCAGGAGGGATCGTGCCCACGTTTGCTCGCCCAAGATAATTGGGCGGTGGGCCGCATGTCTCGATGAAGAAGTTGACGGCGTCGCCTGCTGTATTAACCCCAGCGGCTTTGGCCGTTGGTGCATGCGTGCGGACGCAGGCTTTGAGGTTTGAGACCACTTGACGTAATTTGTCGTTCTCGGCCCGTGCGGACACTGACAGCGCAACTGCAACAAGCAGCAATGCAATTGCCGTTCTCAAAGCATCGATCCCATGAAATCCAACCCACCAGAATTGCATCGGCAATTGCGGTTCAAGTTTGTAAACACCAGTTACGCGCCGGCTGGCGGGTCAGCCAGCTTCGGGTCAGAAACTGCGTTGTCGTGTCACTGTCGGCTTGCTTACAGTTGAACCTCGATCGCGTAAACTTCCGCCGCGGACCGAAAGGCCCGAGATGGATCAGAACTGCCCTTGGTCTCCGGGTGAAGTCGAGGCATGATCCGGCTGTGAGGAACGCGTCGGACTTGCACTTGTCCTTGTGGAAACAGGCGCTCGGCGCCGTGCCGGATCATGTCTGGGATCGGACGAACCTGCAATCGCTCGTGCTGGCCGACAATCGCCTGGTGGAGATCTCGGACAGGGTCGGCGAGCTACGCGCCCTGAGAACGCTGGACCTGGGCCACAACCTGTTACGGCAGATTCCGGCTGCGCTAGGCGAACTCGTCGGCCTGAGCGACTTCCTGTACTTGCACGACAATGCGCTGAAAGAGCTTCCATCGTCGTTGGGGCGACTTACCCGGTTGCGCTACCTCAACATCAGCGCAAACGAATTCGAGAGACTGCCCGACGCGGTTACCGAGATGTCAGGACTTCTCGAACTTCGCGTGACCGACAATCGCCTGACGACTCTGCCGACGACCATTTCCAAGTTGACGCGGCTGCGTGAGCTGCATCTCAGGAACAATAGCTTGACCCATTTGCCGGAAGATATCGGTTCAATGGTGGAGCTGCGGCAGATCGACTTGAGAGGGAACCCTGTCGCCGCCTTGCCGGAAGCGCTGCTCAAGCTTCCACGTCTCGAAAAGCTTGATCTGCGCTGGGTGACGACGATTTCACGCCCGAACTGGTTCGCTGAGCTCGAAGAACGAGGTTGCGCGATTTACCTGTAACGCTTGCGTTTGCAGCGTGCACTCTGGTCACAAGCTGCCGTCTCGAACGCCTGAGCGCCATGGCCGTTGTACCGCAGACAGCCGCCGGCTTGCTGCGCCGCGCAGGTCAGAGCGATGGGGTCGAATTCGGTCGTGACCTCCTGTTCGTTGATTTGCCCGACGAGCAGCGTCCCTGCCTTTCATGCAACGAAATCGGTCTCCGCCGCCTCCCGATCGGCGCTCGCCGGAACGTCGCGTTTCGTCAGCGACTTCAATATCATCGCTCATTTCAAGAGCTTCGCGCAAAAATAAACTACTTCCGAAAATCAGCAGACCATGCCTATTCTCCCTTCGTTCCGGTCCGGATGAGGGGCGTACGCGTCGTCACGAAACGTTGGGCCGGCAATGCGGTGGACGTGAGGGCATCAGCGCGCTTCATGCGCGGACGAATGATGCGCTTGCGGACGTGAAGTCGCGTGGTCCTGACACCCCGAAGCTGGTGTCCCCGCGGCGGCGAGCGAGAAGCGCGTCGTCGCGCACGGTGGCCAACAAGCCCGGTGCACCGAGGAGATCGCGTATAAGCGTTAAAACCGCCGCGCAGGGAATGCCGGATGAACCGGCTTTGCCTGTGGTACCTGCCGCCTGCATTTTTTTCGCAGGCGGGCCATGGGTGAGGCCCTCACCCGGCATTCCCTGCGCCCTCATCACTATCGAGGGCGAATGCTTTCCGCATCCCCCGGGCGCGACCGCGCCGCGGGACCGCGTGGGCATGCCCGGCTGTTTGACTGGTTGGTAGATGAGATAAAGCTCGTAGCTGCGCCACTCCCCGCTCGCCGCAGCGAGGACGTTGATGGGCAATCTGTCTTGGGCGACGATCTCGGTCTCACCCTCCCCTGGAGGGGGAGGGTCGATCGCACGCGAAGCGGGCGAGCGGGGTGGGGTGAAGCCACGGATGCTGGTGCTGCCGGAGAGATCACCCCACCCCGCCTCACGTCTCGCTTCGCTCCCCGCGAGGCGACCCTCCCCCTCCAGGGGAGGATGACAGCAGAACTCGTTGTTCGGACCTACCCGTCCGTCTGGTCGTCGTGCTCGGCCTGCGACAGCTCGGCGAGGGCGAGGTCGCCGGAATCGGCCATGCGCGCCTTGGCGATGGTCCGGACATGCGCGGCCAGCGCCGGCATCCGCGCGATCAAGGCGTGGAAATCCTGCGCGTCGAGCACCAGCAGCCGGGTCTTGCGTGTCGCCGTCACGGTGCCCGAGCGCTTGGTCCGATGCAGCAGCGCGATCTCGCCGAAGAACGTGCCGTCGGCGAGCTTGACGCATTGCGTCGGCAGCTCGATCTCGACCTCGCCGGCAGTGATGAAATACATCGAGGAGGCGGCATCGCCGCGCCGCACCAGCACCTCGCCGGACTCGATCGTGCGCGCGCGCAGCAGCCGCATGATGTCGGCGATTTCGGACGCCGAAAGATGCGAGAACAGCGGCACCCGCGCCAGCATGCCCCAAGTGACGACGAAGTCGCGCCGCTTGATCTCCTCGGCGAACGCGGTCGAGATGATCGCGACCGGCAGCGCGATCATGGCAAAGCCCCAGATGATCGCGAACACCGTGATGATGCGGCCGAGCGGCGTCACAGGCACGACGTCGCCATAGCCGACGGTGCCGAGCGTCACAATCGCCCACCACATCGCATGCGGGATGGTGCCGAACTTGTCCGGCTGGACGTCGCGCTCGACCGCGTAGAGCAGCGAGGCGAACAGCAGCACCGCGCCGGCCAGGATCACGAGGCAGCCGATCAAGATGCGCCGCTCGGCCTGCACCGCCGACAGCAGCGAGCGCAGCGCCGGCGAATAGCGCACCAGCTTGAGGAACGGCAGCACGATGCACACCGCTTCCAGGCTGCGGTCGCCAAGCACGAGCGCAATCGCGGCCGGCACGAAGGACAGGAGGTCGACGACGCCGAGCGCGGAGAAGGCGTAAGCGAAGCGATCCTGGCGCGGCGACTGCCGCCGCGGCATGTGGCCGGCGACGCTCCAGAGACGGGCGACATACTCCGCGGCGAAGACGATCAGCGCGCCGATCTTGATCGCGCGCAGCAGTCCGCCAATGGCGGCCGCGATGTCCGGGTCCGATGCCAGCACCACCGCCAGCACGTCGAGCGTGATGACGAGCACGATGAACTGGACGACGCGCGAGCCGTGCGTGCTCGGCAGATGGTCGTGCTCGAGCAGCTCGTACAGCCGGTCGCGCAGATCGGGATCGCGAACGCTCTCGCCCGGCCCGAGCGGCGGCACGATCAGCTGGCCTTGCCGATCGCGCTCTCGATCGCGGCCAGCGCGGCCTCCGCCTTGCCGCCGTCGGGGCCGCCGGCCTGGGCCATGTCGGGACGGCCGCCGCCGCCCTTGCCGCCCAACGCCTCGGACGCGGCGCGCACGAGGTCGACCGCATTGAAACGCGCGGTGAGATCGGCGGTGACGCCGACCACGACGCCGGCCTTGCCGTCCTCGGTGACGCCGACGATCGCGGCGACGCCCGAGCCGAGCTGCTTCTTGGCCTCGTCGGCCAGCGACTTGAGATCCTTCATCTCGATGCCCGAGACGGCGCGGGCCATCAGCTTGATGCCGCCGACGTCGCGGATCCCGGCGGGAGCGCCGTTGCCGGTCTCCTGGCCGCCACCCATGGCGAGCTTCCTGCGCGCGTCCGACAGCTCACGCTCGAGCTTCTTGCGCTCCTCCATCAGCGCGGTGATGCGCGCCGGTACGTCCTCGACCGTGGTGCGCAGCTCGGCCGCGGCGGCCTTGGCGAGCGACAGATTATGGTTGGCATGCGCGCGCGCGCCGCGCGCCGTCAGCGCCTCGATGCGGCGGACGCCGGACGCCACCGCGCTCTCGGAGGTGACCGCGATCAGGCCGATGTCACCGGTGCGCCTGACATGGGTGCCGCCGCACAGCTCGACGGACCAGCCCATCGCGTTCGAGCCCTGCTCGCGCGCGGCGTCGCCCATCGAGACGACGCGGACCTCGTCGCCATATTTCTCGCCGAACAGCGCGCGGGCGCCGGCCTCGCGGGCATCGTCCAGCCCCATCAGGCGGGTGGTGACCTCGGCGTTCTCCAGCACGACGTCATTGGCGATGTCCTCGACGCGGGCGAGCTCTTCCGGAGAGATCGGCTTCGGATGGACGAAGTCGAAGCGCAGCCGGTCGGGCGAGACCAGCGAGCCGCGCTGGGCGATGTGGTCGCCGAGCACCTGGCGCAGCGCCTCGTGCAGGATGTGGGTCGCCGAATGGTTGGCGCGGATCGCCGAGCGCCTGCTGTGATCGACGTCGAGTTGCAGCGCGGAGCCGAGCTTGAGCGTACCCTGCTCTACCGTGCCGATATGCGCGAACAGGTCGCCGGCCTTCTTCTGGGTGTCGGTGATGCGGACGCGGACGCCGTCGCCGGTCATGAGGCCGGTGTCGCCGACCTGGCCGCCGGATTCGCCGTAGAACGGGGTCTGGTTGAGCACGATGACGCCGCTCTCGCCGGCCTTGAGGCTCTCGACCTCGGCGCCGTCCTTGACCAGCGCGGTCACTGCGCCTTCGGCGGTCTCGGTCTCATAGCCGAGGAACTCGGTGGCGCCGAGCTTCTCGCGCAGCGGGAACCAGACGGTCTCGGTCGCAGCCTCGCCGGAGCCGGCCCAGGCCGCGCGCGCCTTGGCGCGCTGGCGGTCCATGGCGTCGGTGAAGGAAGCCTGGTCGACGCTGATGCCGCGCGACTTCAGCGCGTCCTGGGTGAGATCGAGCGGGAAGCCGTAGGTGTCGTACAGCGTGAAGGCGACGTCGCCGTCGAACATGTCGCCCTTCTTCAGAGTGGCAGACTTCTCGTCGAGGATGGCCAGCCCGCGCTCCAGGGTCTTGCGGAAGCGGGTCTCTTCGAGCCGCAGCGTCTCCTTGATGAGCGCCTCGGCGCGGATCAGCTCCGGATAGGCCTGGCCCATCTCGCGGGAGAGCGTACCGACCAGCTTGTGCATCAAGGGCTCGCGGGCGCCGAGCAACTGGGCGTGGCGCATCGCGCGGCGCATGATCCGGCGCAGCACATAGCCGCGGCCTTCGTTCGACGGCAGCACGCCGTCGGAGATCAGGAACGACGAGGCGCGGAGATGGTCGGCGATGACGCGGAGCGACGCCTTCTGCGGGCCCTGCGGGTCGGCATTGGTGAGGTCGGCGATGGCGCGGATCAGGGCGACGAACAGGTCGATGTCGTAGTTGTCGTGCTTGCCCTGCAGCACCGCGGCAACGCGCTCCAGGCCCGCGCCGGTGTCGATCGACGGCTTCGGCAGCGGATTGCGGACCCCGCCCTCGAGCTGCTCATATTGCATGAACACGAGGTTCCATATCTCGATGAAGCGGTCGCCATCGGCCTCCGGCGAGCCGGGCGGGCCGCCCCAAATCTTGTCGCCGTGGTCGTAGAAGATTTCCGAGCACGGGCCGCACGGGCCGGTGTCGCCCATCTGCCAGAAATTGTCCGAGCCACTGATGCGGATGATGCGGGATTCCGGCAGGCCGGCGATCTTCTTCCAGAGCCCGAACGCCTCGTCGTCGTCGATGTAGACGGTCGCGGTCAGCTTGTCCTTCGGCAGGCCGAACTCCTTGGTGACGAGCTTCCAGGCGAGCTCGATGGCGTTCTCCTTGAAATAGTCGCCGAACGAGAAGTTGCCGAGCATCTCGAAGAAGGTGTGGTGCCGGGCGGTGTAGCCGACATTGTCGAGGTCGTTGTGCTTGCCGCCGGCGCGCACGCATTTCTGCGACGTGGTGGCGCGGTTGTAAGCGCGCTTCTCGACGCCGGTGAAGACGTTCTTGAACTGCACCATGCCGGCGTTCGTGAACATCAGGGTCGGGTCGTTGCGCGGCACGAGCGGCGAGGACGGCACGATCTCGTGGCCGTTCGCGGCGAAGAAGTTGAGGAAGGTCGACCTGATCTCGTTGACGCCGCTCATAGCAATCCAATCGAAGAAGTCCGGGAATTCGGCGGTGATGCTTTTAGACAAGGGGACTTCGCGTGTCCAGAAACTGTGCAGAAACATCATGGGCTTGCTGCACGGCTCCTAAAGCTGGTTGAAAGCCCGAGTGACGCGTTGACAGCCTGCGCGGGCTGGTGTTTGGTCCGGGACATAGACGACAGTCGCGTCGGGAGAGACCGGTCTTCTGAGGTTCTGGTTGAACTTCAAGGGTCGGCGCCGAAGGAGCAACCGCCCCGGAAACTCTCAGGCAAAAGGACCCTCGCGACTGCAACTGCATCTGGAAAGAGACGCTGGCCGGGCTTTGACCGGACCGCGTCCGCCGACGGGATAATACTCTCAGGCACAGCGACAGATGGGGCTTCGGTGGCGTTTTTCGGGACTGGTCCCGAGGAACCGCGCGAGGACCCCTGATCGATGGCTGAACCGGCTGCCCCCCTTTCTTTGAAGCGAACGCCGCTCCATGCGCTGCATGTCAGCCTTGGCGGCAAGATGGTGCCCTTCGCGGGCTATGAGATGCCGGTGCAGTACGCCCCCGGCGTGCTCAAGGAACACCTCCATACCCGCAGCGCGGCCGGACTTTTCGACGTGTCCCACATGGGCCAGGTCGCGCTGGTGCCGAAATCCGGCAAGGTCGCCGACGCCGGAGCCGCGCTCGAGCGGCTGGTGGCGCAGGACATCGTCGGCATCCCGGCAGGCCGGCAGCGCTATGCCCAATTCACCAACGCCGACGGCGGCATTCTCGACGACCTGATGGTGGCGAATTTCGGCGAGCACCTGGTGCTGGTCGTCAACGCCGCCTGCAAGGACGCCGACATCAAGCTGCTGCGCGACGGGCTCTCCGACGTTTGTGACGTGCAGCCGCTGACCGACCGCGCGCTGCTGGCGCTGCAGGGGCCGAAGGCCGCTTCCGTGCTGGCGAAGTTCTGTGCAGAGGCCGAGGGCATGCGGTTCATGGATGCGGGACCGCGCATGGTCGACGGGCTCCCCTGCTACGTCTCCCGCTCCGGCTATACCGGCGAGGACGGCTACGAGATCTCCGTTCCCGCCGCCAAGGCCGAGCAGCTCGCCGAAGCGCTGTTGTCCGACAAGAATGTGCTGCCGATCGGGCTCGGCGCGCGCGACAGCCTGCGGCTGGAGGCCGGGCTCTGCCTTTACGGCCATGACATCGACACGACGACGACGCCGGTCGAGGCCGCCTTGGAATGGTCGGTGCAGAAGGTCCGCCGCACCGGCGGCGCGCGTGCTGGCGGCTTCCCGGGCGCCGACAGGATCCTGGCGCAGTTCGATGGCGGTGCGACACGCCGCCGCGTTGGCTTCAGGCCCGAGGGCCGCGCACCGGTGCGCGAGGGCGCGCCGCTGTTCGCGAGCGCCGACTCGGCCGAACCGATCGGCCAGGTCACCTCCGGTGGCTTCGGACCGACGCTGAATGCGCCGGTCGCCATGGGTTACGTGCCGACCGCCCTCTCAGCAATCGACACCCGGCTGTTCGCCGATGTGCGCGGCCAGCGCCTGCCGCTGCGCGTCGCCGCCATGCCCTTTGTTCCCAACACCTACAAGCGCTGAAGGACGTCCATGACCACGCTCTACACCTCCGACCATGAATGGCTCAGCATCGATGGCGACACAGCCACCATCGGCATCACCGACTATGCGCAGGCCCAGCTCGGCGACGTCGTGTTCGTGGAGCTGCCGCAGGTCGGCCGCGCGCTGAAGAAGTCGGAAGCTGCCGCCGTGGTCGAGTCGGTCAAGGCCGCCTCCGACGTCTACGCGCCGATCAGCGGCGAGGTGGTCGAGGTCAACCAGGCGATCGTCGACGAGCCTGCGCTCGTCAACACCGACGCCGGCGGCAAGGCCTGGTTCTTCAAGCTCAAGATCGCCGACCGGGGCGAGCTCGGCGGCCTGATGGATGAGGCCGCCTACAAGGCGCATACGGCGTGAGACGTGCGGTGCGGCGACACTCACCACTGTCATCGCCCGGCTCGACCGGGCGATCCACTACGCCGCGCTCTCTCCGCCTGATCTCACCATCGATGTTTACTGGATGCCCCGCCTTCGCGGGGCATGACGAGGCATAGAGGATTTGCTCATGACCACGCCGCTCAAGCCGCTCGATGATGCCGCCACCAGCTTCGCCCGCCGCCATATCGGTCCCTCGCCGCGCGACGTCGCGGCGATGCTGGAGACCGTCGGCGCCAAGAGCGTGGCGGAGCTGATGGCGCAGACGCTACCCGGCACGATCCGGCAGACGGCGCCGCTCACCCTCGAGCCGGCGCTGAGCGAGCCCGAAGCGTTGTCGCATATGCGCGCACTGGCGGCGCGGAATCAGGTCTTCACCTCGCTGATCGGCCAAGGCTATTCCGGCACGCTGATGCCGGCGGTGATCCAGCGCAACATCCTGGAGAACCCGGCCTGGTACACGGCCTATACGCCCTATCAGCCGGAGATCAGCCAGGGCCGGCTGGAGGCGCTGTTCAACTTCCAGACCATGATCTGCGATCTCACCGGGCTGGACGTCGCCAATGCCTCGCTGCTGGACGAAGCCACGGCGGCGGCGGAGGCGATGGCGCTGGCCGAGCGGTCGGCGCGGACCAAGACCAAGGCGTTCTTCGTCGATCAGGATGTCCACCCGCAGACGCTGGCGGTGCTGCGCACCCGCGCCGAGCCGCTCGGCTGGCAGCTGATCGTCGGCGACCCGGCCAAGGATCTGGACAGCGCCGAGGTGTTCGGCGGCCTGCTGCAATATCCGGATACGACGGGCGCGCTGCGCGATCCGCGCCCCGCGATCGCCCGGCTGCACGACAAGGGCGCGCTCGCGATCCTCGCTGCCGACCTGCTGGCGCTGACATTGATCGCCTCGCCGGGCGAGCTCGGTGCCGACATCGCGATCGGCTCGGCGCAGCGCTTCGGCGTGCCGATGGGCTATGGCGGACCGCATGCCGCCTACATGGCGGTACGCGATGCGCTGAAGCGCTCGCTGCCCGGCCGCATCGTCGGCCTGTCGGTCGATTCGCGCGGTGCCCCCGCCTATCGGCTGGCGCTGCAGACCCGCGAGCAGCACATCCGCCGCGAGAAGGCGACCTCGAACATCTGCACGGCGCAGGTGCTGCTGGCGGTGATTGCTGCGATGTACGCGGTCTATCATGGCCCCGACGGGCTGAAGGCGATCGCCCGCACCGCGCATCGACGGACCGCGGTGCTGGCTGCAGGGCTGCGCAAGCTCGGCTTTGCGCCGGAAAGCGAGACCTTCTTCGACACCATCACCGTCGAGGCCGGCGCCAAGTCCGATTCGATCATCGCCCTCGCGGAAGGCGAGCGGATCAATCTCGGCCGCGACGGCAGCAGGCTGCGGATCGCGCTAGACGAGACCACGACGGCCGATGTCGTCGAAGCCGTCTGGCGCGCATTCGGCGGCGACCTCTCCTACACGGCGATCGAGGCGGAAGCGCGCGAGGCGCTGCCGGCCGAGCTCAAGCGGCAGCGGCCGTACCTGACCCATCCGGTGTTCCACGCGCATCGCTCCGAGACCGAGATGCTGCGCTACCTGCGCAAGCTCGCGGACCGCGACCTCGCGCTCGATCGTGCGATGATCCCGCTCGGCTCCTGCACGATGAAGCTGAACGCGACGACCGAGATGATTCCACTGACGTGGCCGGAATTCGCCAGCCTGCACCCGTTCGTGCCGCGCGCGCAGGCCGCCGGCTATCATACGATGTTCGCCGATCTGACCGACTGGCTGTGCCGCATCTCCGGCTATGATGCCGTGTCGCTGCAGCCGAACTCGGGCGCCCAGGGCGAATATGCCGGCCTCCTGGCGATCCGCGGCTACTACGCCGCCCGCGGCGAGGGCCATCGCACCATCTGCCTGATTCCCTCCTCCGCCCACGGCACCAACCCGGCCTCGGCGCACATGGCCGGCATGGAGGTGGTCGTGGTCGGCTGCGATGCAGGCGGCAATGTCGATCTGGCCGATCTCAAGGCCAAGGCGGAAGCGCATAGCGCCAAGCTCGCCGCCATCATGATCACCTATCCCTCGACGCATGGCGTGTTCGAGGAGCACATCCGCGACATCTGCGACATCGTCCATGCCCACGGCGGACAGGTCTATCTCGACGGCGCCAACCTCAATGCGCAGGTCGGCCTCTCCAGACCCGGAGATTACGGCGCCGATGTCAGCCATTTCAACCTGCACAAGACGTTCTGCATTCCGCATGGTGGCGGCGGCCCGGGCATGGGGCCGATCGGCGTGAAGGCGCATCTGGCGCCCTTTCTGCCCGGTCACCTTGCGACCGATGGCGCGAGCGCGCATCCGATCGGGCCGGTCTCGGCGGCGCCGTATGGCTCCGCCTCGATCCTGACCATCTCCTACATCTACATGCTGCTGATGGGCGGCGACGGCCTGACCCGCGCCACCGAGATCGCGATCCTCAATGCCAACTACGTCGCGGCGCGGCTCGATGCGCATTTTCCGGTGCTCTACCGCAACGAGCGCGGCCGCGTCGCGCATGAATGCATCATCGATCCGCGGCCGCTCAAGCAGAGCAGCGGCGTCACCGTCGACGACATCGCCAAGCGACTGATCGACTACGGCTTCCATGCGCCGACCATGAGCTTCCCGGTGGCGGGCACCTTGATGATCGAGCCGACGGAATCGGAGTCCAAGGCGGAGCTCGACCGCTTCTGCGACGCCATGATCGCGATCCGCCAGGAGATCGCCGAGGTCGAGCAGGGCCGCTTCGGAATCGAGGCCTCACCGTTGCGCCACGCGCCGCACACGGTGCACGACATCGCCGACGACGATTGGAACAGGGCCTACCGGCGCAGCGAGGGCTGCTTCCCCGCGGGCACCTCGCGCACCGACAAGTACTGGTGCCCGGTCGGCCGCGTCGACAACGTCTACGGCGACCGCAATCTGGTGTGCTCATGCCCGCCGGTGGCGGACTACGCCCAGGCGGCGGAGTAAGCCTCCTCACGCATGCTCCAAGGGATCGGGCGCCACGGCTCGCGACAATCAATGACGTGAGGCGTGGTAGGGTCCGGAGCGATGAGCACCGCATGCCAACGCCAGAGATTGGCGTTGATCAATTCGGTGCCACCCCACCAGCGCCGGATCGGATTTTGGCTGCTGAAATCCTCCTCGCCGGCGAGGATTGCCTTGCCGAGCGGTGTCAACGACAGCGTGCTGGCCCTGTAGCGCTCGAGGCGTTCACGGCTGTCGTGCATCTCGACCGAGAATGGCGATTCGGCGAGGCCCGAAATTGCAGGCACCGGCGCGAGCGCCAGACCGTCGAGCAACGTGCCTCCTTCCCAATAGTCATAGACGCGCCGTTGAAAGCGATCCTGATGATGCGGCAACAGGTCGAATGGGTGCTGATAGCCGGCTGACAGCAATTCGAGGATTCTTAGCTCCGATGCTCCGAGGCCCGTCGCAACACCGGGAAGCTCATCGAGCATCTCCTGCACGCAGCGGCGAAGCTGCGGCAGTGCACTGAGATCCTGCTTCAACAGATCGAACCAGGCTTGCGGCGTCGGCGCCCGAAACGCCCGCCATGCCAGATGACCCAGGTCGAGATGCTCACGTGCGAGCTCTACGCCGGCAATGGTCCGACCGGCGAGTCGCCCGGCCGGGGCATCGAATAGCGGTACATCGACATGCCGCAATACGATCTTCGTCGCGATCTCCGCGTGATGGCGCAGATAATCCAAGAGCCAGATCAGCACCAACTGGTCATTCGGACGGGTCCCCATCCACAGCTCGACGCTATCGCAGCGGTCAACAAGTTCGAGAAAACTGTGATTCCGCCCGCCGGCCGCCATGACGTCGCTACGCGAGGCGAAATCCAACCAATGCCCCCGCTTCCGTCGCGTGGTGCGCTGGACGAGATACGCCGATAATTCGGCATCGGATGGCAGCGGTCCCCACACGAAACGATGGAGAATTGGCACCACCAGGTCGGCAAAGCCGCCCCTCCGAAGCGCTCCGGCGCTCGGATCATCGGCCGCTAGAATCAAACGCGTCATGCTGTTGGCTCCGGCACGGCCCGATTGCCTCAAGGCGCTATCAACATATTCGCGATCGGCTCCCGGCGCCCAGGATCGGCGTCGGAAATCCCGGTGCCGCCGCGCGGATCCGGTCCGCTCGTCCGCGCACGCGCTTTCAGTTATTCGCGTTGAAGATCGTATCCGGCGCTCAGAAACGCCCACTCGCTGCATTCGGGAATGCAGCAGCCGCAGATTTCGGCAGAGCACCACACATCTGCAAACGGGCGCTGGAACGTCGGCAACTCAACGTCCACGGCGCCCGCCGCCGCCGTACCCCTACTCTTCCGCCGGCTCCTCACCGTCGGCGTCGCGCTCGGCATTGCCGGCCAGGATCTGCTCGGCGATCAGGCCGGAGTTCTGGCGGATCGCGGCTTCGATCTTGGCAGTCATGTCCGGATTGGCCTTGAGGAACGATTTCGAATTCTCGCGTCCCTGCCCGAGACGCTGGCTATCGTAGGAGAACCAGGCGCCGGACTTCTCGACGATGCCGGCCTTGACGCCGAGATCGAGGATCTCGCCCATCTTGGACACGCCCTCGCCATACATGATGTCGAACTCGACCTGCTTGAACGGCGGCGCCAGCTTGTTCTTCACCACCTTGACGCGGGTGGTGTTGCCGATCACCTCATCGCGCTCCTTGATCGCGCCGATGCGACGGATGTCGAGGCGCACCGAGGCATAGAACTTCAGCGCGTTGCCGCCCGTGGTGGTTTCCGGCGAGCCATACATCACACCGATCTTCATGCGGATCTGGTTGATGAAGATCACCATGGTGTGGGATTTGTTGATGGAAGCGGTCAGCTTGCGCAGCGCCTGGCTCATCAGGCGGGCCTGCAGGCCCGGCAGCGACTCGCCCATCTCACCCTCGAGCTCGGCCTTGGGCACCAGCGCCGCGACGGAGTCGACGACCAGCACGTCGACCGCCCCCGAACGCACCAGCGTGTCGCAGATTTCCAGCGCCTGCTCACCCGTATCCGGCTGCGAGATCAGCAGCTCGTCGATGTTGACGCCCAGCTTGCGCGCATAGACCGGATCGAGCGCGTGCTCGGCATCGATGAAGGCGCAGATGCCGCCCTTCTTCTGCGCCTCGGCCACCGTGTGCAACGCCAAGGTGGTCTTGCCCGATGATTCCGGCCCGTAGATCTCGACCACCCGCCCTTTTGGCAGCCCGCCGATCCCCAACGCGATGTCGAGCCCGAGCGAGCCGGTCGACACCGTCTCGACATCCATCGAGCGGTCGTTCTTGCCCAGCTTCATCACCGAACCCTTGCCGAACTGACGTTCGATCTGGGACAGCGCAGCAGAGAGCGCCTTACTCTTATCCATTGAGGAACCTTCGACGATACGCAGGGCGGTGGCGGACATTGGCGCTCCTTATGGCGGGGATTCGCGAGATGGACAAACGGTTAACGAGGTCGGCCAGCAATCTTGAGGTGAATGTACTCCATCCGTTCTTTGTTCGCAATATGTTCTTCTCAACAATCACCGCTCTCAGCCCCCTGACAACCGCGGGAACACGCCTGCCACTCGGGGGCCGGCGCGCAGTCCACCGAGCAGCAGCGAGGGAGCGCTGCCCGATCAGCGCGCCCAGAAGCGAAGTACGGGGTGCTGGATGACGGCGACCGCGAAAGGATCCTGATCCGGCTGGAGGCGGAAGCCATGTGCGCGAGCGGCGCAGCCGCCGACCGGCGATCGCGCGAATGACGACCAGCCTGTCCGAGCGCTCCAACCTCGCTTCCCACGCCTGCGGCAGACGTCGACTCAATTATAAGTTGTTAGTGTCGTCTCGGCTTTGCCCTATCATCCTGCTGGTCCTTCTCTGTGGGCATCGCACACCGCTTCCAATTTTCGGGACCAGCATGACCGGATCCAACAAGGAACAGACCCTCACGTTGTGGCGCCCCGTCGGCCCAAAGGAGCTTGCGTTGATCGAGGCGTCGGGCATGCGTGCGTTTCCGCCGCGCCTTCCTGAGCAGCCGATCTTCTACCCGGTGCTGACCGAGGACTATGCCGTGAAGATCGCACGGGACTGGAACGTGCCGGCGAGCGGCCGCGGCCATGTGCTACGCTTCGCGATCCTGCGAGGCTTCATCGACAACTACGAGGTGCGCGAGGCCGGCGGCCGCGAGCATCTCGAGTACTGGATTCCCAGCGAAGACCTGGCCGACTTCAACGCCGCGATCGTTGGACCGATCGTGCTCGTCAGATCTTTCCCTTGAAACTACCAAACTCCTACACGCGTGCGTAGATCGCACATTCCGGGGTTCTCCTGACAGGAACGAAGTTCCCTCGCCTCTTCTGCTTTTGTTCGGCTCATCGTGCGTGCAGGCGCACGGTTTCGATGCAGATGCGCATGCAATGCTCGGCCGCGCGCAAGCTGTGTCCGGCCATGAAGTTCCGCAACAGAAGTGTCCGCGGATCTGCCGCGGCTATCTGGATCGGAATGGCACCCTGCGTTCCGACCGGAGCAATGGCCGGCGCGCGAACAGCTCGACGGCCGCCATATGACGGAGCGACAGATGAAACGGCGAACCCCAGGACGCTGTCTCGTGCCATGCCAGAGGGAGCCACGAGGGCCGTTCGCGCAGCCCCCTATGACCGGGCGAATGAGTGGGCCGAATGGAAGCCGGCGTGATCCGCATCACGCAGCACGCGGCGCTCACGACATCTTCAAGCCACAAACCATTGTCATAAACTTTGGGTTGCGTTATAGAATCGTGGTTGTCGTACGTCTGAGCAAATTTTTGATCAGCCCCGGATTTGTTTGTTCGTTGCGATGATGTCGCCGCACATTGTCAGTGGTGTATCGCCTTTGGTGTATCGCCCGTGGTGTGCCGTCGACCGATCCCTTGTAGCCTGCCAGCTACAACATTTGCAGGCTCCGTCACCCGTAGGCGCACGGCCCTGAAACCATCCGCGCCGAAAGAAAGCCCCGGACGACGTCCGGGGCTTTCGACGTTGATAGCTCCGCTCGGGATGCATCCCCCCGTCATTGTCGTGATGTCGAGGAACGGATCGCTGGCGTTGCGCTTCATATTGGCGATGACAAGAGATGACGTGACCTGCCCGTCCTGCAGGGCCGGCCTTCAAAGGATCGAGCTTCACTCGCAGCAAGGCGCCGCGGGAGAGAGGCGTTGTCCGGCTTGCGATGAACTCTTGGAACTGGTCGACGGCGCGACGCAGATCGCCTACCGACTGACAGTCGTGCCGGAACGAATCTTCGATCACAGCTAGGCGCGCGTCCCACGGCGATTGATCGAGATGGCAACCTTGATCTGACGCAAGGCACGCCTACTAGTTTCGCACTAGTCTAACTACGTCATTGCCGAACTGCCCTCGCTGGGAAGCTACGACGTTGACGCCGAGCCTCGGACCGCGGCGGTCCGAGGCTCATTCTCCGAGGCTCATTCGTTGGCCCGCAATCCGTCCGATTGCGCCGCACATCCTCAACGGCAATCAGCTCAACGGACAGCGCGACCGACCGTATTTTACCGGAATTGATCCGAGGGGGTTTTGCGCTTCCATTTGCGATGCGTACATCAAACCCAGCGGCCTGGGGCGGTCAGGGCTCACCGGTTTTGGCAATGCCGCTCTATTTCTTTCGTATCCGTAACGGCCACTTCTCAGGCGCGTCCGAGTATGGGACCGAGTGCGCCGACCGCAACGCAGCCTGGAAAGAGATGACCACCGTCTGTGCCGACATGGCCAGCAGCATCTCGCGCAAGCTCGCCGAAAACTCCGAATGGCAGATGGAGCTGCTCGACGAGGCACGGCAGCCGGTCTTCCGCATCCGGATCGTCGCCGAGTCGCTGGATCAGGCCTGACGGCTCGCCACACCTCTTGTAGATCGTCACCGACGAGAACCACAACCGAAGCCTGTGGCCGGCGAGGTGACTGCGCGTCATTTCGCCAGCCGAGCTTGATCCAGATCAAAATGCCTGTCTGCATCCTGGCAGACATTTAAATTTGTATGGGTAATCTGATCTTCAAATGTCCGCGAACGGGGATGAACGTGCAGCATTGGCTGGAAGAGCCGAAGCCCGGCGATCCCGCGTACGCCTATGAAACCGTGGTCTGCAAGGCCTGCACGCGGCTTCATTTCATCAATCGCGACACGCGCAAGCTTCTCGGCGAGAAGGAATGAGGCGCTAGCCGGAATGATTCAATCGGCGCTGGGAAGCCGCCGCATCGTGAACTCGATGGCCCCATCGGGAAGCTCGCGCCAGCTTTCGACGGCGCTCATGTAGCCGGCCTTGGGATAGCGGGTCAGATAATCGCGGGCCTTGGCGCGCGCTTGCTCGCGCGGCAGCGTGAACGTATCACGAACGTAGCCGTCGCGAACCGGGCCTGCGCTCTTCCTCTGGCGCCGGGCCGCCATCCGGCTGGCCATGTCTCGAGGACGCATCCCCATCGACGAACTCCAACGCGCTGCCACACCGTCAATATAGACGGGGCCGCGAGGAATCCGAGTCCGCAATCAGGCAAGCGGGCCCGGGAGGATCAGAGCCCGCCGACCCGAACGCGATAAATCTCAGTTGGTGCTGCCGACAGCCTTCGGCTTCTTGGCCGCGGTGGTCTTCATGGCAGGCGCCGCCTTGGGCTGCTCCGCCGCCCGGACGTTGCCCCAGGGATCGGCGCTCGTCTTGGCGTCCGGAATCTTGCGCATGGTGTCCTTGTAGGCCTGCTCCCGCGCCGCTTCGGCCTCTTTCTCCTCGGGCGACTTGGAGGGACCGTCGGCGAGAAGGTTGATGTTGGGCATCTGCGCCATTGCGGGAACCGCCCAGCCGGCCAGCACGGCGACCGCCATCGTCACGATCAGCTTCTTCATTGGTTACTCCCCGGTATAGGCGCCTTATACCATCGCTTCGCCATGCGCCAAGCCCGCGGCACTGTGCCGGAACGGTGGACCACAGGTCGGGATGTTCACGGCCGCATCGTCTGCGCGCACCTGCCGTCTGTTCCACGGTGTGCCCTCATCATAGTTTTCCAACTCCGGCCTTTTCAAGCCGCCGCTCTGCGGCAACATTCCGGCGGCTCCGCCGATCGCGGCGAGGCAAGTCGATGCCAAGACAAATCGATGACACGATCATGGAAGGACCTCCGCGCGTGCCGAACGAGACCCTGAACTTCACCACCGACGACGCGAGGCGCATCCTCGATGACGTGTTCGCGCCCTGGATCAAGGATCTTGGCTTGATCGTCGAGGACATCGCGCCGTCTCCGCAGGGCGAAGCCGGCGCCATCCTGCGCATGCCGTTCTCGCCGCGGCTCTGCCGCGACAATGGCGTCGTCTGCGGCCAGGCGCTGATGGCTTTTGCCGATACCGCGATGGTGATCGGGATGGTCACCGCGAGCGGCGGCTACCGGCCGATGACCACTGTCGACCAGACCACGCATTTCATGCGCGCCGTTGCCTCCGCCGACGTGCTGGCGGATGCGCGCGTGGTGCGGATGGGCCGCACCATGAGCTTCGGCCGGGTCACACTGACCAGCGCCGGCGATGGCAAGCCGGTGGCCATGGTGTCGAGCGCCTTCGCGATGCTCTGATCTGCGGCCTCTCTGCCCGGGGGGTTAACGAAACATGAAGGCGACGGCCCGGGCTTCGCAGGCCGGATTCATCTGATCGAAACGCGAGACTGATTTATTTTAGGTGCTTTTGACGCGAAAGGTGACGCCATTCGGCACCGGGTTACAGGCCATGAGCGAGACGAGTGACAAGCGCATTGCACCGAGGCATCGGGTGCTGAAGCAGGGCAGGCTGGCATTCGACGGCGGCGGCGCGGTCGATTGCATGGTCCGCAACATGTCCGACACCGGCGCCAGGGTCGAGGTGGTCAGCCCGGTCGGTCTGCCCGAAGCCTTCACGCTGGTGATCCCGGCCGACAAGTTCACGCGGCGCTGCCACGCAGTCTGGAGCCACGACAAGCGGATCGGCGTCGCATTCGACTGATAGCGGCGCGGCGGGCTAGACCCGCCGCAGGCGCCATCGCCACAACGTCACCAACAGACCGACCAGCACCCCGACCGCGAGCAGGGCGCCGGCGGCGAACCGTCCGCCCGGACGATCAATCGTCCGTGACCACAGCGAGGGCCCTTCGCCATCGCGCGCCAGCCGAAACGCCACGACGCTGTCGCCGAGCGACGTTCCCGCCTCCGAATGGCCGCCCGCTGCGATCACCACGAATTGCTCGCCCTTCCATTCATAGGTCATCGGATTGGCGATTCCCGGCGCCGGCAACCGGCCCTGCCAGAGCTCCTGACCTGAGACAGCGTCGAAGGCGCGCAGATAGGCGTCCATCGCGCCGGTGAAGACGAGGCCGCCGCCCGTGACCACGACGCCGTTGACGAGCGGCGTGCCCCACTTGAACGCCAGCCCGAGCGGCGCGCGATCCTCGGTGGTGCCGACCGTCGAGCGCCACAGGATCCTGCCGGCCTTGAGATCGACCGCGACCATTTCGCCCCATGGCGGCCGGTTGCACAACAGGCCGAGCCTGGACATGGCGACCACCCGCGTCACCGCGAACGGTGACCCGCGCTGCAATCCGAAATCGACACCGCGCGGCGGCGTCATCCGGTCAGCTTCGGCGCGCGGGATCAGCCTGACGATGTGGATGGCGCGGCTGATATTGGCGTAAAGGATCTGGTGCACGGGATCGAACGCCACGCCGCCCCAGTTCACGCCGCCTCCGGTCATTGGAAACAGCAACGCGCCCCGGGTCGTCGCTGGCGTGTAGAGACCATCATTGCGCAACGCCGCGAGCTGATCGTCACAGGAGGAATCGACGACGCGCGGCACGGCCCTGAAGACCTCTGCCACTTCGAAGTGCTGATTCAGCAGCGGCGGCACATGGGTCGGGAACGGCTGCGTCGGCGACAGAACCTCACCTTCGACGGCGCCCTGCGGCACCGCGCGCTCCTCCACCGGCCAGATCGGCGTGCCGGTGTCGCGGTCGAGCACGAACACGAAACCCTGCTTGGTCGGCTGCATCACGACGTCACGTGCACCCTGCCCGGTCTCAATCCGCGCCAGGGTCGGCTGCGCCGGCAGATCGTAGTCCCAGACGTCGTGATGCGTGGTCTGAAACGACCAGGCCAGTGCGCCGCTCTCGATCCGCAGAGCGACCACGGAATCGGCGTGCCTGTTGTCACCCGGACGCGCACCGCCAAAGAAATCCGGACTGGGCGAGGATGTCGGAAGGAACACGAGGCCGCGCACCTCGTCGACCGACATCGGCGCCCAGACGTTCGCATGTCCCGCCGCGATGCCGTCATGGATCAGCGGATCGAAACGCCAGCGCAGCTCGCCGGTGCGCGCATCGAAGCCGTGGACCGTGCCTTCGGGCGCATCGACCCGCACATTGTCGCCGATCGATGAGCCGACCACCACGACACCCCTGCTCGCCACCGGCGCCGAGGTGATCTGGAATTCGCCTGGCCACAGCAGGTCCTTGGCGATGTCGATCCGCACTTCACCGTCCGCTCCGAAGCCGGCGCAGGGCTGGCCTGTCCGGGCATCGAGGGCGATCAGGCGGGCATCGACGGTGCCCATGAACAACCTGCTGCGGCACGCCGCGCCGGCCGGCGCCCGCTCGTCCACCCAATAGGCAACGCCGCGGCAGGCATAGCGATTGGCCGGGCGCCGTCCGTTGCCGACCTTGGGATCGAAACGCCAGCGCTGAACGCCGGTGCCGGGATCGAGCGCCACCACCTCGTTGAACGGCGTGCAGAACACCAGGCTGTCCTCGACCAGGATCGGCGTCGCCTCGAACTTGGTCCGCAAGGCGGCCGCGGGCGGCCGGCTCTGCAGATCCCCGGTGTGATAGTCCCAGGCAGGCACGAGCCGATCGACATTGGAAGGCGTGATCTGCGCCAGCGGAGAGAACCGCGTCCCACCGGCATCGCCGCCCCAGTGCTGCCAGGAGACGGCCGGCACCACCATCAGTTGGCTCCAGATGACGACCGCGCAAACACCCGCTCGACGCAATGACATGGACCTCTTCCTCCCGCAAACTGCATCCGAGGCGACGCAGCCGGGCCATGAAAGCAGCCTTCGCAGGCGGATCGAGCGGGATGGGACGGGCGGCGGCATCCGCGGGACGAGTGGTGGTGGGCGATGACGGATGGCGGAACCGAGAGGATGACCCGAACGAACCTCTCAAACGTCAGTGGCCGCCCCTGCGGACGGCCACATCGATGCGCAGAGGTCAGCGAGCTTCAGTAGCCGTAACCACGCCGTGTCGGATAGCTCTGCGGAGCCCGCCCATAACCACCGCCATAGCCACCGCCGATGCCGATCCCGATACTGACCGGCGGCGCCACGCGCACCGGCGGTCCATAATACTCGCGCGGCGGAGGCGGCGGCGCATAGACGACGACATCATCTGGGTCGCGACGGGGTGTGCGGCTGGCGCGCCTGGGCGGATCCTCGTCGCGCTTTCGGGCCGGCTTCTCTTCGACCCGCTTCTGCGTCTCGGACTTCCGGCCCGGCGGAGGCGTCTGCGAGCATGGACAGGTGGGACCAGCCGCGGCAACGGCCGGCACGACCGGCGGGGTTGCCGGGATCGCCGCATTGGCGGCCGCCACCACCGGCGTCACCACGGGCCGGTTGCGCAAGCGCTCGATCAGCTTGCGCGCGGTCGGGGTCAGGTCGCTGTTCGGATAGCGGTCGAGAAAGCCCTGATAGGACGCCACCATATTGATCAGCACCGCCTCGTTCCAGGCTGCCATCCTGTTGTGGAGGTCGAGCCATTCGCGCGCCTGCGGGCCATAGGGCGGCGCGGTGTAGAGCGCCACGAAGGCCTCATACGCCTCGACGCTGCCGTCGCCAACGATGATTTCGTTGGCGGCCTCGATCGGCTTGCCCTGCAGGTTGCGCTTCCATTCGTCGACGCTGCGCTTGGCGACGACCGGCCGCGGGCCGGCATTGGCAGCGCCCGCATCCGCCGACACCACGAAGCGAAAATCCTCAGTCAAGGACGAGGAGTCCCACGGCGTCTGCCGACCCTCGGTGACCTTGTTCACCGCGACGCGCACGCGCTTGAACGCCTGCTCGATCGGAAGGCCCGGTTCCCGCGCCGCCTGCAGCAGCGCCGTGGTGTAGGGGCTGTTGGCGCCGGTGCCATCCTCGGCTTCTGCGCCAGGCGAGGTCGAGTAGGACAGGAACGTGCCCGGTGCTCCGGTCTTGGTGTCCACCAGCGCAAGGCCGCGGCCCGCGTTCTGACTGATGGCAGGAAACGGATTGTTGCGGCAGGCATCGAGCAGCAGGATGCGCATCCGGCTCGGCACAGAATTCAGCGTGTTCAGGAGATCGTTGAGACGCACGGCCTGCAGCGGAATGTCGGCTTCACGTCGCGGATCCACGTCGACGGGCACGAGATAGTTCTCGCCATCGATCTGCAGGCCGTGGCCGGCATAGAACACCAGCGCGACCGTGTCGGGTCCCTTGGCCGCGATCTTGGCGGCAAAGTCGCCCACCTCCCTGTTGAGGTCCCGCTGCGACAGATCGGCGGCCGTCGTCACCTCGAACCCCGCCTCCCCCAGCATCTGCGCCATGACCTTGGCGTCGTTGGCGGGATTCGGCAGCGGCGTCACCGAACGATAGGCCGACTGCCCGATCACCAGCGCCAGCCTGCTGGTTTCGGCCAATGCGGGAGTGAGGCCGGCAAACAGGCCGCCGGCGAGCAATGCAGCCCTGAGAGCGTGCCGAAACATGGGACCTCCAATCTGCTCATGGCGTGCCTGTTGGTCGGGCCGGCTCGTGACCCGGTTCATCCCGACGGGCACAATCCGGTGAGCACGATGCCGCACGGCCAGCGCCGTTCGCGCCCTTGCCGCCCGCGGCCGGACATCGTTGCTGCACGAGATCCCCGTAGCAATGCCGCGATCGCTGGCTAGCGTGCGCGCCGCAATGGGGGCGATGAGACATGCGGCGGATTGCGTCACAGGTGGGGCTGCTCTCGGCCCTGCTTCTGGCCGGCTGCGCCGCCGACAGCAATGCGCGCCTGCCGGCCTTCATGCGCGCCAAGGCGCCCGCGCCGCCGCAACCCGAAGCCGCGCCGGATGTCGCACTTCTGGTGCGCAAGAATCTCGACATGATCTTCGTCGCAACGACGCTGCCGCGCGATCTCGAGGCCACATCCGCCCGACAGACCGATGCCGGCGATACATGGACCGCCTGCGTGCGGGCCGGAATCATCTCGGTGAGCGGCGCCACGCTCCGGCGCCAGACCTATCGGCTCACGATCAGGCACAACGAGATCATCGACCGGCGACGCGCGGCGTCCGCCGACGACTGTGTTTCTGAAGATTACAAAGCCGTCCTGCCGACGAAGTGATTTTGACCCGAAGGCGATCTGGATCCGCCACGTCGACTGGAACTCGCCACGTCAGTTGGCGTGCTGGAACGGGCTACCGCATCGGTTGCGGATTGTTAGTTCTTAGCTAACGCAATTCCGCAACCGCACAGCGAACGAATGGCTCAAATTTAACGATTCCTGCGGAACATCTGGTTCGCAAAAGGCGCGGAATGACCCTGGACCTGGCTTTCCATGAACGTTCACCTCGTCGGCGATGACACGGCCAAGCTCGCTCTGCTTCGCGGCATGCTGGCCGAGCGCTGCTCGCTCACATCTGAACTGATCGGTGACGCCGACTTCAAAGGCGGAGACATCGACGCGATCGTCGTGGCCGCCGATCTGCGCCACGTCGACAACATCACCGCATTGAAGGAGATCTCCGACCGGCTCTCGCGTATTCCGCGGCGGATCTTCCTGACCAACAACAAATCCCGTCTGTCGACGGTCCAGGCCTATGCGCTCGGCGCGACGAGCGTGCTGTCGAGCATGCCGAGCCGCAATCAGTTGCTCGGAAAGCTGCTCGATGTGCGCCCCGGTTCTGCGGCCAAGAGCATCGCGGTCGACGACCGACAGGCCGCATTTGCCGGCGCGTCCTGCATCGCCTCGATGTTTGCAGCCGTGCTGGGCGGTGCAGCGATCGACGTCGAGGAGACCCGGCGCGCCGGCAAGCGGATTGCCGAATGCATTGCAGAAAACGGTCTGTCCGATTGGCTCGCCACCGTTCGCCGCCATCACGAAGGCACCTATCAACACTGCCTGCTGGTGACCGGCATCACCGTGGATTTCGGCTTGAGCCTCGGCGTCCACAGTTCCGATCTGGAGCGTCTCTACATGGCCGCGATGTTCCACGACATCGGCAAGGCCAAAATCCCGCTGACCATTCTCGACAAGCCGGGACGGCTCGACGTCAAGGAACGCACGCTGGTGGAAACCCATCCCGTGGCCGGCTACGAAGCGCTGAAGGACAACGCAGCGATCACCGACGAAGTGCTCAAGGCGGTGCGCCACCATCACGAATTTCTCGACGGCAGCGGCTATCCCGATGGGCTGATGGCCGACAACATTCCAGATCTGACACGCATCCTCACCATCTCCGACATCTTCTCTGCGCTGATCGAATATCGCAGCTACAAGCCGGTGATGACGCGTGAGAAGGCCTATGAGATCCTCCAGGAGATGGAGGGCAAGCTCGAGAAGCCCCTGATCGGCGCCTTCCGCGAGGTGGCGCTGATCCGCTGATCGCAGCCGGCGATAGGCTGAACCGGCCGTTAACGCATCGATTCGAATTGTCTGCCAACGTCAAGTGTCTCTTGTCAGCTTTGCGCTAGTGTCGCCCGCGCGGTGCGGGTTGTCCGCGCCGCGAGGGGACCATCGGGACGTGGCCGAGATCATCGATCGCGCGATTGCGACTGCTTCATCGACGGCAAGGAACCACCAGGCCGATCCGCTCGCGGGTGTGCGCGCCGCCCACCTGGTGCCGCTCGAGACCGTCTCACCGCAGGCATGGCAGGATCTCGCGGAGCGTGCGCGCGAGCCGAACGGCTATTACCTGCCCGGATGGGAACGCGCGGTGAACGCCACGGCGCGCGGCCGCACCGGAACATCGGCGCTGTGCGCATGGGACGACGATCAGCCCTCGCGTCTCATCGGCCTGATGCCCACGACATCCCTATGGCATGCCTGCAGGCTTCCACTGCCCGCGCTCGCCAGTGGCCATCCCTACGGCACTTTGTGCACGCCGCTGCTCGACGCAGGGAGCGCGGAGCCGGCTGCGGCGCAGATGCTCGACGGAGCGCGACGAACAGGCGCTCGCGCCGTGCTGCTGCGCGACATGTCGCTGGCAGGCTCCGTGATGCAGGCGTTCGACGCGGCCCTTCGTCGCGGCGGCCTGCGCCCGCGCATGCTGCATTGCTATGAAAGAGCCTTTCTCGATGCGACCGGGGACGCCGACCAAGTGCTGCATGACGCGCTCGGCGCCAAGAAGCTGAAGGAGTTGCGCCGCCTGCGTCATCGGCTGGCCGAGCATGGCGCGGTTCGCTTCGAGGTCGCGCGCTCCCCCGGCGACGTCTCCGCTGCGCTGGAGACGTTTCTGGTCTTGGAGGCGAGCGGCTGGAAGGGACGCCGCGGCACTGCGCTGATCCAGCACGACGGCGACGCGACGTTCATCCGACGCGCGGCACCGGCGCTTGCGCAGCACGAGGCCTGCGAGATCATCAGCCTCCGGGCGGGCGACACCACCGTCGCCGCGGGCGTCGTGTTGCGCCATCAGGACCGCGCCTTCTTCTTCAAGCTCGGCGTCGACGAGCGCTTCGCGAAATACTCGCCCGGTGTCCAGCTGACGCTCGACCTGACACGGCACCTTTGCGCGGATCCGAAGATCAACGCCGCCGACTCCACTGCCGGTCCCGACCATCCCATGATCAACCCGATCTGGCGCGAGCGCCTCGCCATCGGCGATGTGCTGATCCCGCTCTACGCGCGCGATCCGATCGTCGAGCTGATCCACGCTGCGTTGACGGCACGACGCGAAGGCCTGGCCATCGCACGTCGCGCCGTACACGCGATCCGCGCCATCCGAAAGCGCCGGCCGACTACTCAGCCGCCTCGGCGTTGACCTCCGCCGACACCTGCCGGATGGCACGGGCCAGCATCTGCGGATCCTGCGCGCCGGAGACGGCGTATTTCTGCGCGAAGACGTAGGTCGGAACTCCCGAGATGCCCTTCTCTGCGGCCTCCTGCGCCTGGGCAGAGACCAGCGCCACATCCTCGTCGGTCGCCAGCATCTTGCGGACCACCTGGGCATCGAGCCCGCAATCCGCTGCGGCCTGCACCAGCACATCGATATCGGTGAGATCGCCGCCGTCGCGGAAATACAATTCCATCAGCCGCTGCTTCATCTCGGGCGCCTTGCCGATCTCGGCGGCCCAGCGGATCAGGCGATGACAATCGATCGTGTTGGGCTGACGGGCAACACGATCGGGATGATAGCTCAGCCCTTCCTGCTCCGCGGCCGCTACCACGCGGCCCGCGATGCCCTTGTAGGCCTCGACCGATCCGAACTTGGTCGTCAGGTACTGCTCGCGGCTGATGCCCTCGCGCGGCACCCAGGGATTGAGGAAGAACGGCCGGAAATTCACCTCGACCGGAACGTCCGGCACGAGCTCCAGCGCGTCCTCGATGCGCTTCTTGCCGATGTAGCACCAGGGACAGACGACGTCGGAGACGACATCAATGATCAGCGGCTTCAAGGTGCTCATGCGCCTCGCTCCAGGTTCGCTTGCGATCCGCGCAAGATAAGCCTCTGCATCGCCGAGACAAGCGCGGTCACGGCGAGGTAACCATCTCCTTCAGCCTGATGGCCGTGAGCTCATCGGCCGGAAAGAAGGTCTCCAGCGCCAGCTCCGACAACGTGATGTCGACCGGCGTGCCGAACACCATCGTCGTCGAGAAGAAGCTCAGCACGTCGGTCCCGACCCGCAGCCGCAGCGGGATCGCGACGCTGTCGGCCGCGAGCGGCGCCGATCGCGCCGGGAACGGATAGGACTTCAGCTCCTCATAGAGCTTCAGCAAATCGGCATCCGCGGTCGCCTCGCATTGCCGGTGCAGCCGCTCGAGAAGATGTCCGGACCATTCGGCAAGGTTCACCGTCCGCGCTGCGAGCCCCTCCGGATGCAGCGCCACGCGCAGCACGTTGAGCGGCGGCGCAAGCAGCCGCGGTGGAACGCCTGTCAGCAGCGGCGCGATCATCCGGTTCGCCGCGACCAGGTTCCAGTGCCGGTCGATCGCGAGCGCAGGGTTGGGCTCATGGGCCTTGAGCACGAGGTTCATCGCCTCGCGCGCGGGCTTGAGCGCCGGATCATCCAGCGGGCGCTGCTGGAAGGCGGGCGCGTAGCCCGCCGCCACCAGCAGAACGTTGCGTTCGCGCAAGGGCACGTCCAGTCGCTCCGCGAGTTTGAGGACCATGTCGCGCGACGGCGCGGCGCGGCCGGTTTCCACGAAGCTCAGATGGCGCGCCGAGATCTCGGCATCGAGCGCGAGATCGAGCTGGCTGAGATGCCGGCGCTGCCGCCATTGCCGCAGGTGCTCACCGACATGAACGGGTCTGGCGCGGTCGGCGCGCGCCGAAGCAAGCTGTGCATTCATGGGCCAAGACCTATCACGCTGACGTCAGCGCCTCCATGACCTGCCAGGTAATCGAAATGCCTCCCGGCGCAGGTCATCGTCCTCACCACAGGAGATGACGATGAGCAGGCAGCGCAATCCCGAGACCTTTCCCTTCACCGCAGTCGGCCACTGGCTGGCGGGTCTCGCGACATCGCTGCTGGCGCGCTCGCTCAACCTGCCGGAGCCGCTGCTGCACGTCACGGGCAGCCTCGTCTTCGCGCAGGTCTATGCCATCGAGACAAGGGCAGCACGCTCGCTGCGCCCGGCGCGCCTGCGCCGTCAGCTCCTGGCCTGGTTCCGCTGAACTGCCCTCCCCCAAACCAAAGGAGACCCGACATGATCACCTCGTCCGCCCTGCTCCGCCGCGCCCTGCTCGCCGATGCCGCCTTCAGCGGCATTGCCGGGCTCGCGCTCACATTCGGCGCCTCGCCGCTGGCGGCGCTGCTGCAACTGCCCGACGCGCTGCTGCGCGAGACCGGTCTGTTCCTGATCGTCTACGCGGCCTTCGTCGGCTGGCTGGGCGCGCGGCCGATGGCGCCAAGGCCGCTGATCCTTCTGGTCATCGCCGGCAATGCGGCATGGACGGTCGGCAGCATCGCGCTGCTGTTCTCCGGCCTCGTCACACCGAACGTGCCCGGCGAAATCTTCGTCGCGGCCCAGGCGGTGGGCACCGGCGTCTTCGCCGAGCTGCAATATATCGGCTTGCGCCGCAGTTCCGGCACCGTAACGGCGTGACCCGATCGGTGATGAGCACCGGCCATCGTGCTCGCGCGGGCCGGCGCTCCCGCCCCAACCGAGATTGGGCATGCGCGGCGAATGCACCTTCGGCATAATCGGCGACCGACAGGAGATCGCAGCGATGCAGCCGCAGGTGAGAGGAACGGAAGGCTACGCCGCTGAAGCCGACAGTCTCTTCGTGCGGTACGAGAGCATCCCGTCGGAACAGGTTCATGCCGCCGTGCTTCATCTGCTGCCGAATACGCCCGCACGCGTGCTCGACATTGGAGCGGGCACGGGGCGCGACGCCGCGTGGTTTGCAGGCCTCGGACATCAGGTGGTTGCCGTCGAGCCGACCGATGCGCTGCGCGTCGGCGCCATGCGGCTGCATGCCTCGCCTGCGATCACCTGGATCGACGACAGCCTTCCGGAGCTCGCCACACTGGCCGCTCGTAATGAGCAGTTCGACCTCGTGATGCTGACCGCCGTCCTGATGCATCTCGATGAGGAGCAGCGGCGACGCGCGCTTCCCAACATCGCGGCGCGGATTGCTCCCGGCGGAATGCTGATCATGACGTTGCGGCATGGTCCGGTGCCGCCGGGCCGCCGGATGTTCGAGATCGCGGCCGAGACGATCGTTGAGCCGGCGCGGCAGCTCGGGCTGACGCTCCAGCTCAACCGGCATGGCGAGTCGCTCGGCGCAGAGAACCGGGCTGCCGGCGTCACCTGGACGACGCTGGCCTTCGGCAAGCCGTCCTGAGAAATCTCGAAAACGAGCTGATCGGCTCAGGCCGCCTTGGCGCGGCTGGTCAGGGTCTTCGCCGGGGTGGATCTGGTCTTGCCGCGATTGCCGGCAGCCGGGCGCCGGGTCTTGGCCTTGCCGCGAGCAGCCTCGCCGCCCGATTTGGCTCTGGCCTTGGGCCGCTGCTTGGCCTTGTCCTTGACGGGCTTCTCAGCCTTCTTCTTCGCCTTCTTCTCGGCCTTCGCCTTCACCCGCGTCCGCTCGGCACGCGCCTCAGCCTTCTGCTTCGCCCGCTTCTTCTCGCAGGCGTCGCATTTGCAGCCGATCGGCTTCAGATAGGCTTTGAAGTAGTCGGTGCCGTAGTCGTAGTTGATCTCCTCGCCCGGCTCGATGTTCTTGATGGCCCGGATGAATATCTTCTTCTTGCGCGGCTTGACGTCGGACTCGGCGTTCGGCTTGCAGGAATGATTGATGTAGCGGGCGACGTTCTCACGGACCGAGCCGTCGATGGTCCAGCGCTTGTCGAGCTCGAACAGATATTTGTTCTCGATCGCGTCCTCGTCCGCCTTCTTCGAATCCAGCAGCGGACCGAAATAGCGGACGATCTTGGTGCCCTTCTTGATCGGCTGGGTTGCGAACAGGCCGAGCCCCGTCTTGGAGCGGCCGATGCGATAGGGTTTGGTCGGCGGGATGACAGGCATGATCGATGAGAAGAGATGAACCTCGCGAGGCCGCCGTTCTAGGATAATTTGGCGACGCTGTCAGGTGTTTCCGGCCGCCGTTTCGAGCCGTCCCCAGTTTGCGCGGGCCGCAAGCCGCTTTCTCTCGCATTCCTGGTCCTCATCCCGCGACTTGCGCGCCAGGCGGCAGCTTCGACACGGTGGCCTTCAGCATCGCCTCGAGCAGCGATTCGGCGTTGGTGCCAGCAGGCGAGCGGCGCAGGATGTCGGCGAGACGGCCGTCGAGCAGCAGCATCGTGTAGCCGTGCACCAGCGACCAGGCGCGCGCGATCGCGGCGGCCTGATCGAGCGACAGCTCCTCGTTGCCGACCTGGCCTTCGCTGCGTGCGGCCACCGAGCCCGCCAGCCCGGCGAACGAAGCCTCGGCCGCCTCGTGCAGCGACGGCCGCGAATAGTCGAGCCGCTCGGTGCGGAACATCAGCCCGTACATGCCGGGATTGGCCTGCGCATAGGCGACATAGGCGCGGGCGCGCGCCATCGCGCGCTCGATCGGCGTGCCCGGCTGCTCGCCGGCCGCCTTCATCGCGGCGTTGAAGCGCGTGAAGCCGATCGCGGCGAGCTCGCTGACGAGGCCGGTGAGATCCTTGAAATGATGCGTCGGCGCCGCATGCGACACGCCGGCCTCGCGCGCCACTGCGCGCAAGGTGAGTCCGGCGAGCCCGTCGCGCTCCAGCACGCGCTCGGCCGCCTCCAGCAGCGCATCACGCAGAGCGCCGTGATGATAGGGCGTCGCCGCCTCGCCCGCAGTGCCGGCCGCCCGCCGCACCCGCGCCCGTGCCGCCGATGTCGCGATGCGTCGAGGCTGCGCCCGGACCTTTTCAGTCTTGCTCGTCATGAGCCTCCTTATACAAGCAATTTTGACAGCGTAAAGATTTGGCTTGACCCCGCCATGTTCGCTCGCTAGCTTTATCTTTACAGCGTAAAGATAAAGTGGAGGAACGACCATGAGCGACGCTACGCCGACGACCGCCCGGCAGACTCGGAAGGAGCGCAGCAATCTCGCGCCGATCCCGTTCGAATGCGACGCGCCGTTCCTCGCAATCACCGGCGACCTGCCGCGTGAGCTGAACGGCACGCTCTATCGCAATGGCCCCAACCCGCAATTCGCTTCGCCCGGCTCGCACTGGTTCGTCGGCGACGGCATGCTGCACGCCTTCCATCTCGAGAACGGCCGCGCGTCCTATCGCAACCGCTGGATCCGCACGCCGAAATTCGAGGCCGAGCGCAAGGCCGGCCACGCCCTGTTCGGCGGCTTCGGCCGCCGGCTGGCGGACGCGCCCGCCGACGTCATCGATGGCGGCGTCGCCAACACCAACATCATCGCCCACGCCGGCCGCCTGCTCGCACTCGAAGAGGCGCATCTGCCGACCGAGATCGAGCCGGGCACGCTCGCCACCCGCGGCTACCACGATTTCGGCGGCCGCCTGCGCGGCGCCTTCACCGCGCATCCGAAGACCGATCCGGTCACCGGCGAGTTGCTGTTCTTCGGCTACAACGCCGCCGGTCCGCTGACGCCGGCGCTGTCCTACGGCACGGTCGATGCGGCCGGCAAACTGACGCGTCTCGATCGTTTCGAGGCGCCCTATGCCAGCATGGTGCACGACTTCATCGTCACGGCCAACCACGTGCTGTTTCCAATCCTGCCGCTCACCGGCAGCATCGAGCGCGCAATGTCCGGCAAGCCGCCTTATGCCTGGGAGCCCGACAAGGGCGCCTATGTCGGTGTGATGAAGCGCAGCGGCGACATCAAGGACATCGTCTGGTTTCGCGGTGACGCCTGCTACGTCTTCCACATCATGAATGCCTGGGAGGACAGCAGCCGGATCATTGCCGACGTCATGCAGTTCGAGGAAGCGCCGCTGTTTCCGCATCCCGACGGACGTCCGACCGATCCGGCAAAGTCGATCGCGCGGCTGTGCCGCTGGAGCTTCAATCTCGCCGGCAACACCGACCGTTTCACGCAGAGCTATCTCGACGACCTCACCGGTGAATTCCCCCGCATCGACGACCGCCGCGCCGGGCTCAAGAACGGCCATGGCTGGTACGCCTGCGCCAATCCGGACGGCCCGCTGTTCGGGGCGCTGTCCGGCCTCGCCCATGTCGACGGCGCCGGCACGCGCCACGCGACGCATCTGCTGCCCGCCGGCGACACCCTGTCCGAGCCGGTGTTCGTGCCGCGCAGCCTCGATGCCGCCGAGGGCGACGGCTGGCTGCTGACCGTGGTCTGGCGCGCCGGCTCCAACACCAGCGACCTCGCCGTCTTCAACGCCACCGACATCGGCGGCGGTCCCGCGGCCCTGGTGCATCTCGGACACCGCGTGCCCGATGGCTTCCACGGCAATTGGGTCGGCAGCGAAAATCCAAACCATTGATCAGCCTGGGTTAATTCGCGATCTCACGAAATTTTGACACTGTCAAGATTTGCTTGACGCGGCGCCGTCCGCGCCCTATCAATCTTGGCAGTGTAAAGATTGGCCGGACCAACGCCATGACGATCTTCCTCATCCTTGCGCCCTACGGCGTCTACGCTGCGCTGATGATGGTGGTCTCAGCCACGCTCAGCCTAGCCGTAGCCACGGTGATGTGCCTGGCCGTGATTGCGCTCGACGTCGCCAAGGGACGTTCGATCAAGATCCTCGGCCTGGGCTCGGCGATCGTGTTCGCAAGCGTAGCCGCCTACCTCAGCCTCATCGACCCGACGCTGAGCGCCTCGGCGGTGCGCCTGGCGGTCGACTGCGGCATTTTCGCGCTGTCGCTCGGCTCGATGCTGCTGCGCACTCCGTTCACGCTGCAATATGCGCTCGAGGCGGTCCCGCCGGAAACCGTGGCGATTCCCGGCTTTCTGCGCGCCAATTACGTCATCACCGGCGCCTGGACGCTGTCGGCGCTGCTGATGATGGTCGGCAACCTGATGACGCTCTACGTCCCCGGCCTGCCCTATTGGACCGGCCTCGCCATCGCCTTTGCCGCACGCAACAGTGCACTTTATTTCACGCGCTGGTATCCTGAGTATCGTAAGACGAAAGACATCGCCGCACCGACTGCGGCCGCAATGTCCGGCCAGGATTCGTGACGGGGTGTGCCCCAGGGAGACGTGCGTGAAGGACGTGTTTGCCAAACTGACGGCCGACTTCCTGTCGGCTGCGGTCTTCTTCATCCTGTATATCGCTACCGATAACGTTGTGCTGGCCACGGCCGCCGCGGTCGCCGTCGCGGTGGTCCAGGTGGTCTACGCCCGCGTCAGGGGCGTGAGCCTCAGCTTCATGGCCTATGCCAGCGTCGGCCTCGTCATCGTGCTCGGCGGCGTCACGCTGCTGACCAACGACCCGCGCTTCATGTTCGCCAAGCCTGCGATCGGCCATTTCGCCATCGGCCTCATCATGCTCAAGCGCGGCTGGATGCTGCGCTACGTTCCGCCGATCGTGGCGGAGACCATTCCGGAATACGTCAACGTCGCCGGCTTCGCCTGGGCGGCGCTGATGTTCGCGCTCGGTCTCGGCACCATCGCGGTCGCCATGACCGGCGACATCAAGCTGTGGGTGCTCTACATCACCGTGGTCGCGGGCGGCGCCAAGGTCGCGGCTTTTGCACTGCAGTTCGTCGCCTTCCGCTTCGTGGTCGCCAACCGGTTGCGGGCCGCGCGCGCGTAACGCAACCGATCGCCGTATTGGGCTTATCAGCAAAGATGCGCTATAGGGGCGCCCCGAGGCTTCCTCGAACAGTGCTTCGGGGTGCGGGATGGCAACGCCAGGAGAACGATCGATGGCTGTGGACGGCAACTGGAATCTGACCTTGAATACGCCGATGGGCGAGCGCAGCGCGACGCTGAGCGTGAAGAGTTCGGGCGCGACGCTGACGGGGACCCAGGCCGCGGAGGGCGATTCCGCCGAGATCTTCGACGGCACCGTCAACGGCGACGACGTCGCCTGGAAGGTCTCCATCACCAGCCCGATGCCGCTGACGCTCGACTTCAAGGGCAAGGTCGCCGGCGACACCATCTCCGGCGAGATGGGCATCGGCTTCATGGGCAGCTTCCCGTTCACCGGCGCGCGGGCCTGATCACCGTTCTGAAGGGTGGGCAAAGGCACGCCACGCCGGCCGCCGCTTCGTGGCGGCCCCACGCGCGCCGTGCCCACCATTTAGCTCCGCAGTGCGCCAATCGACGGTGGGCACGCACCCGCCCCGCGGGCGGACGCTTTGCCCACCCTACGCTTGCCGCGAGGCAACTGCCGGCTCAACAAGCACCGCTGTCGTCCCCGCGAAAGCGGGGACCCATAACCACAGGGCGCAGTTTGAGGCAGGATCGTAGTTGGCTGGTCGCACACCACATCTGCCGCGGCGTATGGGTCCCGGGTCGGCGCCACGACCGCGCTGTTGCGCGATCGCGGCTTGCCCGGGACGACACCGAGTTTCTTCCGCTCACGGTGTTTCATCCGCTTCACATTTCAAACAGCATGGACAAGCGCTCGCATTCCCGCGGCGCATGACGCCCGGGTGATGCATCGACATGCCCCTCTTCAAATGCAGAGGGCGCAGGGAAGGCCAGGCGTCGGCTGACGCCTGCGGCCCGCCTGCTAACAAAATGCAGGCGGCAGGTACCACAGGTGCAGCCGAGAACACCCGGCCTTCCCTGCGCGACGGTCTTCACGCTTATACGCAGTCTGCCTGGTGCACCGGGCTTGTTGGCCACCATGTCGCGACAACGCGCTTGCGCGCATTGCGCTGGACACCAGCATCGGGGTGTCGGCACGCTGCGACTTCGCGTCCGCGCCAAGCCGTTCGTCCGCGTATCCGAAGACACGCTGCGGCTCCATCGCGGCCATCGCCTCCCCGCCTCGCGTGTCGTGACGATCGCGCGCAACGCCCCTCCGCAGTGAGGCGGGATGGCGAGATAAAATCACGATTTCGGAAAAATCACAAGCGATTTATTTTTTTTAGAACCTTCCCCTTGGAATCGGATCGAACATTGGCCTATGGCCCGTCAGGGAAGCCGCGCCCCCTCATTGAGGTCCGGCCAGCGGGACAGTGCGCGCACTTGTTTGTATTTCGACCCCTGGCAGGCATCGAAGCCATCAACCGTGAGGCGGGGACTTCCTATATCCATCGCTACGGCCGCCGCAATGGCTCAAGCGGTCATCGTTGATGTCGCGATCGGAATCTGATTGGATCACCTAACTCACATTCGAGCTAGGAATTGGGTAATCATAGTCCAACCTGCTTCATTGGAACTACAATGAGATATCTCTTACTTCTTTCGGTACTACTTTCCGGTACCGCCGCGGCAGAGGCCGCTCCGCAATCGAGTTGCGCAGCCAAGTTTATCGGTGACTGGCGACACTCAGGCAGTGGCAACAGAGGTACGCTACTCCCTGACGGCAGAGCATTGTGCAGCGAACACCCGGCTTGTGTCCAGGGTACGTGGACCTGCTCGGGAAACGTATTGACCTATACGAACAGCGCGGGGACATGGAACTACACGCTCGAGCCGGACGGAAAGTCCATGTCCACGAATGGCGGGGCCGCCACCGCTGTCCGCATCGGAGCGGTACCGGCAAACGCTCGTTCCCGGGATATTGGCTCTGCAGCGAAGAATGTGACCGCTGACATTCTCGGCGTGGACAGAACGCAGCCGAATCCGGCAGCAACTCCCATTACCAAGCCCGTTGCCGAGCCACCATCAAGCGTAGTTCGACCGCCGCGGACAGTCAGTTCGGCCCCACAATCAGATCCAAGTCAGTGCGTGGTAGAGAAGGCGTGGCCGAAAGCTCCTGGGGTCAACTGGTACAGCCTGAAGAACAGCTGCAAGCGGCGGGTGACGTTGGATTATGACGACTGCGACCTGAATCTCAGCACGAACATGGTTCAGTGCTCAACAAAGACGCTCCCTCTTGCACCACGCAGCGAATTCGGCCCGGTGCCCAACCACAAGCACCCGCTCAACGCACGCGATTTCCGCTAGCAGCATCTCGAAACTCGACGGCCTAGCCCTATGCAGGGATAAGCGGAAACCCGTCCGTTGATCGCTTACCCCATGTACGCCAGCCCTCCGCGCTGAAGCAGATGTGGGACACAACTTGGCCGGGCCGCGCCTCAAAACCAGATCTGCATCGGCAAGCCATGCGCGTCGCGCGGCGCAGCTTCTTCCGGTACGCAGCCCGCGCAGTCGCGAGCGGCCAGCGCGACCGCGCAGGCGTCGAGGACGTCGTCGGGCTTGGCACCGGTGCCGATGCGGGCGCGGGTCATCCAGTCGTCGATGGCGGCGAAGCCTGCAGAAACTAACAAGTCGCGCCGCAACCTGGCACCATGTTCCGTCTTCTTCGACGGCAACGGCGCGCCGTGGAGGCGCAGGAACACTAGCTCGGGATGCACCTCGCGAATGTCGCGATCGAGATGCGCGCGCACGAAGGCGTCAATCTCCATGATCTTGCGGCCGAGATGCCAGAGCTGGCGCGAGGCGCGCTTCTGCCCGCGCCGTGAGGCCTCGATATTGGCCTCATCTGGGTCCTTGTAGTTCTCCCACAGCCAGCGCCGCGCGCCGGTGAACACGCGCGAGCGATGCGGCGCGAGTCTGTCGCGCGCGAGCTTGTCGCAGGTTCTGTTGCCGTCGTCGGTCATGCCGATGGGGATGTCGATCGCGGCGCGGGTAAAAGGAGCCGATAGTGCCGTCGAAACGTCGGCGGGAAAGGCGATGTCGCGCCGGTCGCCTGCAATCGACACCGCGACCCAGCCGCGGGAGAAGCCGTCGAGACCGATGATGCGGTTGGCGTGCATTACATCAGACTACCAGTTGCTTCGTTCAGCATCGTGCTCCTCTTGCCACGAACGCACCCGAGCCCCACGGTAGTCGGAGCCGAGCTGGCCCCACAACAGCAGTGAGCTCCCCTCCCCCTTGCGGGGAGGGGTCGGGGGTGGGGGTCTCCAGGGGTATGAACCGGGCTGAGTCCTGACAATTCAGACCGGGTTGATTCCTGACAGGCAAGCTTCGTCCGATTCGAAGG